>CAJWGN010000009.1 GCA_913031035.1 uncultured Gammaproteobacteria bacterium | reverse complement strand
CCTGTTAACTGTAACTGACACTAGGCGCATCATATCTGGCGGAACCACAGGCGTATCATTGTGTATTGTCAAAGGAATATCTAACGCCGCTGTCGCTGCCACGGGGCTAATAAAAGATGCTCGCTCCTCACCGAAACTCAATCGATGCCAGTCACCCCAAAAAAATGGATGCACTGAATAGTAAGACGGTATGACCCCCAATTCTTTGAACCTAGGCAGATGATCTGGTCGCATCAGCTGAGAATGAATTACTACCGAACGGTGATCTTTAACCTCCCCAGAGGTGAGTCCCGCTTCCACTCCGTCCAGCATTAAATCAATGGCTGCATCGCCGTTTGCATGGGCTAACACCGGCACTGCGCGTTCGATCAAATCGGGCATTCTCTGAAGATAAAGTTCAGGGTCGTAGCTAGGGTATGCAACATAGTCAGGCTTTGCGTTTGGCGGCCCTTGAGTATAAGGCTCGGTCATCCATGCGGTGCGCCCCTGAGGAGATCCGTCCAACGTAAATTTTATCCCGCCTAATCGAATTCCTCCCTGATACTCCGTCGGGGCGACCACTGCGAGCTGGTCGTCACTCATGACGTTTGCCCACAGGTAAGCAACAATGTCTTGGGGGAAGGGATCAAGCTTGGCTTCTTCTATCAATTGATTCAGATAGGGCTGGCCTATATTACTGTCTTGAATCGTGGTGATTCCATAGCTGGCGTAAACCTCCAGGGCCTGACGCCTAAGCAATCGGCGCTGCTCTTCGTTTAAATCAGTGCTCTGACTAGGAAAAAGCCTCATAGCTGTTTCTTCCATCACCCCATCTGGGTCAGCGCTGCCGTCGAGCCGCCGTATCACCCCACCTTCTGGATTATCTGTTAACACGGACACATTGGCATTGGATAGGGCCAATGAGTTCACGGCAAGCAAATGACCTGACACATGTCTAATAACGATAGGGTGCCGAGTCGAAGCACGATCAAGGTCCTCTCTGGTTGGGTGACGCAACTCTGCTAGCAATGAATCGTCATAACCCACCCCGTGTATTATCTCCCCGGCGGGAATTTGCCGAACTTCAATCCAGTTTCGAATTGCGCTTACAATGTCATCAATGGAATTAATATCACCCACTGGCGGCGACGATAAATCCAATGCGTCTAGACGACTGGCAAAAGCAGAAAAATGGCCATGGGCGTCAATAAAGCCGGGTAATAAAGCTCGCTCGCCAAGCTCAACAACTCGAGTCTCAGTGCCTCTGAGTAACATCGCCTCTTCTGCTGAACCGACAAAGCTAATCCGATCGCCCCTGACTGCAACCCCTGTCACATCAGGCTGATCCATGGTGATAATGTTTTGACCGACAAAAATCATATCTGCCGGATCAATAACACTAGGAGCAGCAGCCTGATCAGAGCTTGGACTGCAGCTTATTAATGAAGCGAGGAAAAACGTGAGCAGTAAATATTTCAAAGTAATCACCGGTTATTGGTATTATGAATTAATCCCTTCGCGGCACTAACGACTAGGCCGCAGCGAGGCTTTTTCTGTTATGGGCGGCTGTAAATTAGAGCACATGCAGACAGTAAACCGCCCCTTTAAGCCTAACCTGAGACCAAATCAGACCGCCAATCCTGCTGCAGCAGCATGAGCAGCTCATCCATAGATTGAAATCTGGCATTAGGATCTTTTTGCAGGCACTTCATCGCCACAGATTCCAATAAAGCAGGTATCCGCTGGCCGCATCGCGACGAGGGCATTCCAGGTGTGTCGTTCAGGACACTTGAAATCACTTCATGCATTTTTTCACCGATAGCTGGCGGGTGGCCGCACAATATTTCATAAAGGACCGCCCCTAAGCTAAAGATATCAGTTCTAAAATCAATTGCCGGATCCAGGTTTATCTGCTCGGGAGACATATAATGGGCAGTGCCTTGCGCCTTGCCTTGACCGGTTAATGAGAGATCTTCAATGATGCTGGGTTCAGGCTCGTCTTCTTCCACCGCGGTGCCATCAGGGTGCCATACTTTAGCCAAGCCCCAGTCGAGCAGAAGTACTTCTCCGTAGGGTCCGGCAAGTATGTTTTCTGGCTTTACATCGCGATGAGCGACACCGTGGGTGTGGGCGTATTCCAGAGCATATGCAACCTGCAAAATAAGGTCCATCAGCTGAGTTAAATCATAACGGTCGCGGTAATCTAGAATTTCACGCAAAGTATAACCATGAACTAATTTCATGGTGAAGTAGGGAAGACCGCGTCCGTCTCTGCCTAACTCATAGGTGGGCACGGTATTAGGATGCTGAAGCATGGCGGATACCCGCGCCTCCCGCACCAAGCGCAGCTGCTCGACCTTGTCGTTAGCAAATTCTGGCTTAAGAGTTTTGTAGCAAACAAAACGAGAAAGATGCAGATCCTTACAGGATTTAATCAGCGATTTACCGCCTTTGGCGATAGTGCTGAAAAAAGCATAGCGCGTGCGAGGATCTATTTTCTCGGGTAACGCTTTGTCAGTTTCTTCCAAAAACACTGATTCATAGCTTTTCGGGGGCTGTGGGAAATTCAGCATAGCAATCCTAACTCTTTGTATTCGCTAATTTTGACGAGCGACTCAAACAAAATTTAATGGCTCGACCCAGTATAGGCTCAAGCTCAAGGTTGTACATCCTCTTAAGCAAACATTATCCTGGCCCCAGCAAGTAATTCTGAGGTTATAATAAGCAAACGTTTAACCCTGATCTGAGACTTGAATCATGAACTCTGACGAAAATAAGCGAATCATCGAAACAAGCTTCCACGTGCGATACGCTGAAACCGATGCTATGGCTGTCGTGCACCACGCCAACTACCTGATTTATTTTGAGGAAGGACGCAGCCAGTACATGCGTGACATCGGCAGTGACTATGCTCATATTGAAGCCAGCGGCTTTCAACTGCCTGTTACAGAAACCGGCATTCGCTATGTTGGCAGCCTGCGCTACGGCCAACTTGCTACTGTCAGGACTTGGCTAGAAGAGAATAGAAGTAGACGAGTTACTTTCGCTTATGAGGTAATGAATAATGAAAGCGATAAAGTGCTGGTAAGCGGATTCACTCGTCATGTTTGGACCGACACCAAAGGCCGCGTAACCCGAATGCCAGAAGAGTGGAAAAAACTGTTCGAATCAAACTTTCCTGCCTAAAACTCAGACCCAGGGGAAGATTAAAGTGCTACATAAAACAAAACAACTGCTGGTTATCCTTTCCGCCTTGACCCTCGCGGGTGAAATAAGCGCCCATATCAGCCTCCCATACACTGATAGCGATGTAAGTTATTCCAGCGTAACCTCACTTGAATACCGCACCCCCGAACAACAGCTGCGCTATGGCGAAGTACCGTTTCAAATTGGGCACCTTTGGCTTTATAAGTTAACGAACACCCCATCCAAGCTGATAGTGTTTATTCGTGGCGCCTGCTGGCTGAATCAACCCCAAATGGCTCATACTTTTCCAGCGGCAACCGCCCTAGCTCAAACATGCTCGGCGGTATGGCCTATCGAATATAGTCGCACTGGTGACCCCGGCGGAGGCTGGCCAGACGACTATAAAGTTATTAAAGCTGGCATTCAATGGATAGGCAATTTAAGCGAATACGGCATCAACGGAGAAAACATAGTGATTGTCGGCCATTCCGCTGGCGGTCATTTGGCCTTGCTTGCTGGCATCAATTTTCCCAATGATAATACCGGTGTCGGTCTAGCGGCGATTGCCGATATTGTTAAATATGCTTCTGGCACTAACGACTGCGAAACCGCCGCCCCACTCTTCATGGGATCTGCCTTTGCACTAACCAAAGAAAGTTACCGAAAGGCAACCGCTGTCGGTCTTAACTTTCATTGCAGGACGTTGTTATTACATGGCACAGTTGATTCTATCGTCAACATTTCCCAGTCAGTTTTACCAAATGCCACCACATCAGGGTTAGCAGAGGCAGGCCATTTTGATTGGGTTCACCCTGGCATAAAAACATCCCAGACCCTACTCGACAGTCTTGAGAAATTAATTTGAAACCAACTTTGATCGACGCTATCGCTCACGATGATGCGGATGCAATTGCTCATCTCAAAGAGCAATTTGAAATTCCTACAGGTAAAATATACCTCGATGGCAACTCTCTGGGCCCAGTCTCAATTTCGGCAAAAAAAGCCGCCCTTAATGTTGTAGAACAGCAATGGGGCAATGACATTATCTCTAGCTGGAATAAACATTCGTGGATTGATTTACCCATCAATACCGGTGAAAAAATTGCAAAGCTGATTGGTGCCGCACCTGGCCAGGTTATTTGCTGTGATTCCATCTCAATAAACTTGTTCAAAATCCTTCACTGTGCGCTGCAGCTAAACCCAAATCGACGGATTATCTTGTCCCAAGACGACAACTTCCCCACGGATCTTTATGTGGCAGAAGGCTTGCAGCAAATTTTAGGGGTTCAGCAGTGCGAGCTTGTCAGCGCAGCAGACACAGACATTGAGAATCAGCTAACAAATCAGGTCGCAGTTCTCTTGCTTACCCACGTCAATTTTAGAAATGGCAAAACCCACGATATTGAAAAGATCACCCAAGCGGCACACGCCCAAGGAATCATCGTAGTTTGGGACCTTGCACATAGCGTTGGCGTACTCCCGCTCTCCCTTGATGAATGGAATGTAGATTTCGCGGTTGGATGTGGCTACAAATATCTCAATGGCGGACCCGGCGCACCAGCCTTCATCTATGCCGCAGATCGCCATCAGAATTCTTTCCAACAACCGCTGCAAGGTTGGATGGGGCACATGGCCCCCTTTGACTTCTCCAAAGACTATTGCGCTAGCCAGGGAATGATGCAGTTTTTAAGTGGCACGCCACCCGTTATATCAATGAGTGTATTAAATGCTTCTCTAGACGTATTCGATCATGTGAGCATCGCTGAAATAAGACACAAGGCAATAGCTCTAATGAGCTTTTTTCAAGAGTTAAAAAAGGCATCGCCTGAACTTAATGAGCTTCAACTCATTTCACCTGAGAAGTCCAACGAGCGCGGCAGTCAACTTGCCTATTCACATCCTGACGCCTATGAGATCTGTCAAAACCTTATAGACAATAACGTGATAGCCGACTTTAGGATGCCCGACGTATTACGGCTTGGATTTTCACCGCTTTTTCTAAGCTTCCAAGATATTCATACCGCAATAACTGAACTCAGCTCAATAATGACGTCAGAAAGCTACTGCGCAGCCCAGTTCGCCGCCAAAAAGAAGGTCACATAACTCAGTCGCATTCAGCGCTATATGATTACAACTTAAAAATAGAGCCCATCGGAGATTGGATGTTCTCTGTGAATTGCCAAGGGATAAGAGTCGTCGAATTAACAAGAATGCGCCTTACTCGCGAACTCAAAGCTGGCTCTGTTAAAACATGTGGATGACGGTTCACTTGTGAACAGAGCAATGGAATCGGTAATCAGAAAATTGAAAGAATCTTCAAAATTACCAAGCGCCGAGCCACATAAAGACTACCACGCTGATTTATTAAGCTGGAGCCCACACTTGCTGGCGCGGAAACGAGTCCGGCTGGTGCCTTAGCCTGTTGGCACTATAGTCGATCCCGATCCATCGGTTTACCTATTATGACTAACAATTTCTACTTACGACTTTTACCTGACGCGACTATGGAGCTGACTCGTTCCCAGTCGCCAATATAACCTCACCGCTTTTTACAGCGCTGTGATTATTTCACTGAAATTTTGGTTGATTGGATAACGGCCAGCTGTCCACCCAAGCCTAACTATCACCAGATCTTTTGACGGCACAATCATCATGTTCTGTTGCCTATTGCCCTGAGCCGCATACGCATCCTCAGGAATATCTGACCAGCGTAGTTCTTCATTACCTCTGTTAAGCCACCATTGGTAACCATAGGCTTTCTGGTTATCTGTGCTATTAGGCGCTGTCGCCCTATCAATCCAGTCTTGGGTGACTATCTCTCGGCCGTTAATAGCGCCGCCATCAACCATCAGCTGACCCAGTCTGGCCCAATCTCTTGCCGAGGCATAAAGGTAAGAACTCCCAAAAAATGCCCCGCTTGCATCCATTTCAAATACTGCATTTTGAAATCCTAAAGGTTCAGCAATATTGGCCTTGTAGTCATCATAACTTTGCTGCGGACCACCTAAAACGTCAAGATAGATCCTACTTAAAATATTAGCGGTTCCGGAGCTGTAATTGAATCGAGCACCAGGCTCGTGGGCAAATGGCCGAGCAATCGTAAAATCTGAGGCTGAAGGGCTAGTAAACAACATGGTAGTCGCATCGTCACCGGGATTGTATTTTTCTGAAAATTCGAGACCATCGGACATGGTAAGTAGATCAGTAATCTTTATATTGGAACGGTCATCATTTAACCATTCATCAAACTGCGGACTGGAATCTAAATTTAACAAGCCACGCAGCTCCAAGTTACCTAGCATTACAGACGTTAGACTTTTTGCCATTGACCATCCCAATAAAGGTGTAGTCCTGTTAGCCCCTTGAGCGTATGCCTCACCAAGAATAGAGCCATTGTGAACCACTAGCAGCGCTCGCGTATTCATGCCAGCCGCGTTGTCCCGCTCAACTTGAGATTCTAACAATACCTGAATGTCAGTGCGCAGATTAGCTACCTTATTGCCTAGTGGCCAAAGCTCCGCGCTGCTAACAGAGGGTTGGGTTTTTAATTCTTGGCGCTGAGTGTAGGCAGGATAATCAACCGCACAACCTAAGCCAGGAATGTAACTAGCAGTTTTAGTGCTAATCCCGAGAAATGACGTTTCGA
This sequence comes from uncultured Gammaproteobacteria bacterium, assembly GCA_913031035.1. Taxonomy (GTDB): domain Bacteria; phylum Pseudomonadota; class Gammaproteobacteria; order Pseudomonadales; family Pseudohongiellaceae; genus UBA9145. The sequence goes on along the minus strand of CAJWGN010000009.1, from coordinate 41,068 downwards.
CCACTCTTAAATTTTCATCGGTACTAACCTCTAGTAAATCTAAAAGCGGAGAATACTGAACCAGATCATCGAATGACTGCTGAGCCGAAAACCCGCTAACAAAACGCGAACTGCAAAGCAGCTTGGAACCGATTCCGGTTGCCACCCCGGGAGCGCTGAGAATAAAGGCAGGCGGAAAGCCAAGAAAGGCAGCTACTGCAATTAAGACTATGAATAAACCAGAGAGACATAGGGTGATTTTTTTAATCATAATAAACAGTCTGCTTTGAGTATGTGAATATTAACGTAGTCGAATAATTGAGACTCTGCTGGACACTCGTAAAAACCTGTCCTGGCTCTAAAGAATGGTCTTCTTTACACTAGGTGATCTAGCTTTGATTTACTTAACTTTACGCCTAATGCTTATGCTTCCACTTTCCCCCCGAGATGAACAGCAACAGCCCCAACGCCCCGGCACCAGAAGCTAACCAGTAGGGTAGACTGTATAAATTCCCATTTACAGTATAAGCATAACCCAGTAACGCAGGGCCTATTGCAGTGCCCCAGGAGGACAGCAAATTGCAGATAGAGAAAATCCTAGGATAATCCTTCAAGCCGAATGCATCAGCAATCAATAGTGGCTGGAGCATCAGTAAATTACCGACACTTGCGCCAAATAAAGCCAGCCCCAGGTACAAGGAGTACTCGCTAAAGCCAAGGGCTAGGATACCCAACGACAATGCTTGCACTGCCATCATGGTGATCGCAAACACCCGTATTGGTATCTGCCCGACCATCCAGCCCCCTAACAAGCGTCCGATGATACTTGCCACTGGAACGATAGCCACAGCAAAGGCGGTCTCTGCGGCAGTCAATTGCTCTTTCACCAATCCATATTGATGAGATATTCCACCCACCTGTGCCATCATCAAAAACACATAAGCGCAGGCAATGCCCCAAAAAAAACGACCTTGCCTGGCCATTTTAAATGAAACACCGTCAACAGAACCAACATCGATAGGACCTTTACTTGGCTGCGCATCAGCGAGGTCCTGCGCGGAAGCACCATCGACACGCAACCCCATAGATGCAGGACTCGGACGCAGAAAAATCAGAGCGGCTGGAATAACGCCTACCACATAGATCAACCCCAGCAGTGGAGCCGCTAAATCAAAACCGAGAGAGCTGACCATTAAAACACTGATGGGCGTGATGACAACACCACCTAAAGACAGGCCGGTGGAGGCTATTGAGAGAGCTACTGCGCGCCTCTTTTGAAACCATCGAGTCACTAAAGTGGTTGCGGGAATCAAACCTGAACCGGCAAAGCCAACACCAAACAGCGCATAGGTAGAATACAGCTGCCACACAGAACTTATTCTAGGAAAAAGACAGAGCGCAATACCTGCGATAATGGCGCCCAAGCAAATTGCCAATCTGGGATCATAATCCTGAATAAGTTTTGCAACCATGAGGCCTGCAAAGCCACCACTTAAGAAAAATATAGAGACTGCATAGGAAGCAATACGAATATCAAATGCCGGATTGGAAGCCAGCGCATTGAGATAGATGGAGTGATTGTAAAAGCTTAGACCGCTGGTGAATGTCAAAATCCCGAGGAGCGCAAAGGCGACTTTCCATCCGTAATAAAGCTCCTCGCCTTTAGCTGCTGGCATTCGGTAAAACTCCGGATCGATTAGTGTTACAAAAAAGTGATGTTGGGTAACAAGATGGTGCGTAAAAATAGTATTACGAAAAAACAGTGTAACGATCAAACAGGGGATTACTAACGCTGGCAAAAAAGTCAGTTAAATAGTGGAGGTTTACCTGCGCGCCTCAGTGGAATCTTAGCAGACATGTTTAATTTTTGCTCGCAGTTTGGCGGCCTTTAGGCCTTGCAATTCGATTCGACCATCTTTCAAAATACCTGCCGCTGATTCAGCCGGACAGGTCTCACTGACTAATCTCGTAGAATGAAAAATAGCCGGCGAACATTTCTTCCCAGCTTTCCAAACCAAAACTTATCACTCGGTCTGGATCAGGGTTTGTGGGGTTAGACACCGAATTGTCCAACGCTCCTTTAACAATGACTCGACTGCCCGCAGCAATCTCTATTGGCTCATCCAAAATATAATGGGGTTGCCAGCCGTAGTTATAAGCGGGAACACTGAAGATTTCGGTTTGTTCACCCGCTGCTGTCTCAACTAAAAATTTCATTTTTTTGCCGCGGTAATTCATCCGCGCGCGCACCCCAGTAATCATTGCCGCGTGGGTAAAAACATGACTCGCCTGTTGCGGGAAATTTGGCGTATTTGCCGGTAACTCAAACCGCGTAGCTACTGCCTGTACCAGTTTTTCTTGCAGACCTTCTGCGTCACTGAAATAAAGACCAAGCTGGGTCGAGTCTAGCGTGGCCTGACCATTAGTGACGTAATGCAATTGCATTGCCAGTCGGTGGCCCTTGGGTATTAGGACACCCGTCCCCTCAGTGAAGACGCTTACATTATCAGTGCCCGGCGAATATCCTTCGACAAAGCGGCGTGCGACAACAAGCTCGTCTCTCTCAGGCCCCCAAAAATCCTCATCGGGGCCGGTAACAAAAGTCATAAGGTGGTGCAGCACTGAGGCATCACCGGCGCGGTACTGGACCGCGCTGATCCATTTGTCTTCGGTAAATGAAAGGTCAATGTAAGCATAGCGATAATCCAGCACCCCTGTTGAAGGCACTTCTTGCTCGGGTGCGGTAGCAATAAAATCTGGTTCACCCAGAACCCAACCAGAATTTTGTTCAGGAACCGTCTCTAACGGATCGGCCGTAAACTCACCACGAGGGGCGCCCGCATCAATCCAATGAATAAGTGTTTGAAGCTCCTGCTTAGATAAATAGCGGGCATCTTCGGAATGGCCCACATAAGGATCCACCTGAGTCGGCGGCATCCGCTTGTTAAGAAGAACTTCTCTGACCATGGGCGACCACCCCATTATCATAATATGACTGTCCATGGCAAAAGGACCTACCCCACCCTGACGATGACAGCCAACACAGTTTTTCTGAATTATTGGCGCAACTTCGGTGGCGTAATCAGGCGGACTTATCCTGTGCCTTTCTGCTGCGGCATAGTCAATAGGGCAACCGGTATTCGGTGTGTTCAAGGTGTCATTTAAGCCCCCGGCTAACACCTCGGCCAATGCGGAATCTAACGCCTCGCTAGCCGTCCCTCTATAATACAAGGTTGAGCGCAGGGGATTTAAAACTAAAACCTCTCCGGTTTCTCTTATTTCGAATGACTCTGATACCAATTGACCATCGTCCTCGAGCAGCGGCAGGTGAAGACCATAAGAAGCCAATGTAGATCTGCCAAGATCAGCGGAATCTATTAATAGAAACTCTATGCCTTGCCCTGAGTATTTGGCTTGCGCCTGCTGGTATGACTCCAACTGCTCGGCCATAGCAGGACAGTCGGCACTGTAAGCCATTAAAACCAATGCTTTACGGTGCTGATATCGACTTAACTGGTGGAATTGGCCGCTAGCATCCAGCAACGCGAAATCGTTAAAACGGTCCAATGCTGCTAATGCCGAGGATTGACAAAAACTAATAAGAATAAGAGTAGAGATAAAGCCGATTTTTTTCATAAAAGAATAACCACTGTTTACTATTTCCTGCCTTGTAACAATTTGTTGAAGTACCAGCACCAAAGCCCGAGTATCATACTCGCTGAGAACTAGACGCGAGTAAAAATGGCGTTTATCCTAGCGCCCTTGCTAAACAAGATTCAACTATACAGAAAAATAAGCTTAGATATTCTTAAGTTCAGTCAACGTGGCTCAAGACTTACATAAGAAATCGAATAAGAAATACTTGGAGAGAAAAATAATGCGACCTTTTAAAACAATGATAATGGCATCTTTATTCAGCCTTAGTGCGATAGTGGCTTTCAATGTTAGCGCTCAATCGGCTGATAATGCGAGATTCCTTTCGTTAGTACCGCCAGGTGGGCTGCCTGTGATTCCTGTCTTTGAAGGCTGGACAGCTAATGCCGATGGTTCAACGTCTTACTCTTTCGGTTTTATTAACCGAAATTCTGAAGGTGCTATAAATCTACCCATTGGTACCTTAAATTTTATTGAGCCAGCTAAATACGGCGGCCTTCAACCAACTCACTTTCCGTCTGGTCGCAGCACAGGCGCTTTTACGGTAACGATATCCGCTGAAGATAAAGGCACCGATGTGTGGTGGAATTTAAAGCCAGCAGACGGCGGTGATGTGCTTAAGGTCCCTGGTCGCGCAACTTCTGGCGCCTACGAGCTGGACTTCGTTCGCCCTCGTCCACAAGGAGCATTGCAACCACTTGCGGGCTTTGGCACTAGCGGAGAACTGAAAGCCGGACTCCAGGCGCAAATCGGCGAGCACAATGGAACGGTCAAAGCCGGTGAGCCGGTGGTTCTTGTCATCAATGCAGCTGACCCATCTGATCGGGACACTACTGACCCTCGTTTCGTCAAAGCGTTACCAATGGGCGTTACATTCAGCATGTACCAAGGCCCTGGCGACGTCACCTTTGCTCGTCATGAGTCAACTACGGCACCTACCAACCCTTATAAAGAAACCAATCGCCGTTTTCGCTTTTGGTCAGCACCAGGTGATAATGCGATGACAATTGACGACACCAGCGGCGTTGCAAGAGTCGTCGCTACTTTTTCTGAACCGGGCGAGTACATGATTCGGACCAAGGTTGATAACTTCCGCGCACCTGACAGCCAGCAGGGTGATCAGTGCTGCTGGACTAATATCATCCAGAAAGTCACCGTTACACCATAACGCCGCACCCAAATGTGTCACGTTATTGTTTTATCTTGGCTTTTTAATACTCAAAAGCCAGGGCAAAGCACCCTGTAACGCTTGAAATGCTCGAATTTCTTGCTTTTTCGATAGTTTTTCGTCCAAAGCAGTGCTTTTACTGTTTCAAACTGTTGCACTATAGCGGGAATTCGAGAGCGATAAGATTGGACATTTAGTAAGCGAAAACCTATCATTTTGGTAATAGCGATCAGAAATCTCACTTGAGGAGAAAAACATGAAGAATCTTCAAAAGCTTGGCCTCTTAGGCGGCGCAATCACTGCACTAGCTCTAAGTGCAGGTGCTCAGGCCCAGGATGATAAAATAACCTACAACACTCATGTGGCCAAAATTCTCAATGAGAATTGTGTAGTTTGTCACCGTGAAGGTGGTGTAGGCCCAATGCAACTGACTAACTATGATCAAGTGCGTCCTTGGGCTCCATTAATCTCCTATAAAGTAGCCGAGCGCGAGATGCCTCCATACGCTTACGACCATGGCATTGGCATCCAGGACCTCAAAGGTGACTGGCGTTTGACTGAAGACGAAATTTCAACAGTGGTTGCTTGGGTTAACTCAGGTTCGCCTATTGGCGATACTGACATCCTTCCTCCTGCTGCGGATCTTCCAGATCCGGACCAGTGGACGTTTGAAGCCGACTACGGCACACCCGATCTAATCATCGGCTCGGTTCCTATGGACATTCCTGCAAACGGAAATGACCTTTGGAGCAAGCACATGGTTCCAACTGGCGTAAATGAAGAGCGTTGCATTAAGGCTGTTCAGGTTAGACCTCGCGGTGACGCTAAGGCGGTTGTTCACCATGCTAACTCTGAAGTTGAAGTAATGAACGAAGACGGCGAGTACGAATCGTTTGGTCAATTGACCGAATACGCCATGGGCAAATGGGGCGAGCTAATGCCTGAAGGCGTTTGTCGCACAATGCCTACTAACTCACGTGTTTCTTGGGACATTCATATGTTTCCAGGTGGTCTTGGCGCAATGGCACCAGGTACTGTCATCAAGGACAACGTAGTAGAAATCGGTCTTTGGTTCCACGATGCAGACTTCATGGCGAAAACAGAGCCATACAAGCAAGATCTTAAGCTATACCAACTTAAATCTGGCTATGAAAATGGTCACTTAATTGTGCCGCCAAATGGCTACACAATGACTCAGGGCTTCCATTCTTTCGACCACCCTGTACGGATTGATAGCTTTCAGCCACACGGTCACCTTCGTATGAACGCTGCTTCTTTAGAAGTGTTCTACCCAGAGACTGGTCGTACTGAGCAAATCAGTCAAATCTCTAAGTGGAGCGCCACTTGGCACCACAGCCATATTTACAACCCAGACATAGCACCTTTGCTTCCTGTGGGCGCAGTGTTGGTTATCAAGCAGTGGTACGACAACACAGCGGCTAACGCAAACAACCCTGACCCTGATCAGTGGGTAGTTGGCGGAAGCAGAACTGGCGACGAAATGTCTCACGCTTGGATTGCTGTGACTCACCTTGATGACGAAGGATTTGAAAAGATCGTTGTTGAGCGTAAAGAGAACGAGCAGCGGTCACTAGCTGGCTCTGACTAAACTCCACAGTAGATAGATCTAAAAAGGCCGGTTAGTTCGCTAACCGGCCTTTTTAATGCTCTGAATAGTCTAAAAACCACCTCATCTCGAAAGAAATCTCGCAATTCCCTCAACTGTTGCTGTTAAAACCATTAGTTTTTCAATACTCTTACGCCTTGCAAAGCATTTTGCTAGGAATACTGAATGAAAACTAGACGCGAAGTTTTACAAGGCATGATTGTCTCCATTGGCGGCGCATCAATGCTAACCGCTTACGGGGGAATTGCCGCCGTTGTCCCTTCCGACCAGCTCCAAGACAGTCGTTTTTATAGCGCAGACGAGCTCGCCTTAGTCTCGCGCCTTGCCGACCTAATCATCCCACGCACCGACACCCCCGGCGCTCTGGATGTAAACGTTCCCGGGTTTTTAGACAGCTTAATGGCTGATTGGGCAAGTGCTGACACTCAAAAAACCCATCATGAGTACCTCACTCAGATAACCTCAGGATTGAGTTCCAGCTTTGTCACCTTACCCGACGGCGCTGCTATTCCCTTATTAGAAAAATTCGATACAGCGGCTTATTCAGGCAGAGGCGAACACAGTGGCTATCGTGCCCTTAAAGGCTTGATAACTCAGGCCTATTTCGCCTCCGAGGATGGTGCATTACAAGAACAAGAATGGGTAGCGATCCCCGGCCGCTGGGACCCTTGCGTCGAGATTACCTAAGCAGAAAGTACGCAACTGAAAAGAACATAAGTAGAGCTGGCATAAAAGACATTAGCTAAAAAGAATTTACCTTCTGAGCGACTATTAAGCTCAGCTAAGCGGTTGAAAATTGAAAAGTGGGAGTACATGTTTTGACAGATTTTGATGCCATAGTAGTGGGTTCAGGAATGAGCGGTGGCTGGAGCGCAAAAGAGCTCGCCGAGCGTGGACTAAAAGTATTGGTACTAGAGCGAGGCAGCGAAATCGTGCCTGAGCGAGATTTCACAGATCAGGTTCCCCCATGGAAACAGCCAAACCTTGACCGTATTGCCCAAGACGAAGTCTCCAAACACTATTACAAACAGTACCCAGGCGTCTCCTACGCAGTAAAAGAAACAACTAAACACCTGTGGGTTAAAGATGACGAACACCCTTACGAGGAAGCTGAGGGCACGAGATACGACTGGTTAAGGGGTTATCACACCGGCGGCCGCTCTATTATGTGGGCACGCCAATCCTACCGGCTTGGGCCACAGGATTTTGAAGCCAACAAGCTCGACGGCCACGGCGTTGATTGGCCCGTGCGCTACGAAGATATTAGCAAATGGTACGATCACGTGGAGACTTTCGCAGGTATCTCTGGCAGTCGAGACGGCTTAAGTCAGTTGCCGGACGGCCAGTTTCAACCAGCCTTCGATCTCACCTGTGCAGAAAAAGAATTCAAAGCCCGAGTAGAGACACGGTTTCCAGGTAGAAATGTCATCCCTGCCCGAGTGGCTCACATCACCAAGGCCACCGAAGAGCAGAAGTCATTAGGCAGAACCAACTGCCAAGTACGAAATCGCTGCCAGCACGGCTGCACCTTTAAAGCTTATTTTTCATCTAATAACGCGACCCTGCCCGCCGCCATGCGCACGGACAACTGCACGGTTATTCACAATGCCATCGTCAAGTCGGTTGAATATGACCCAGAGACCAAACGTGTCACTGGCGTCAATGTAGTGGATTCCAAAACCAATGAGACGTTTTTTTATTCTTCCAAGATCATATTCTTAAATGCCTCGGCGATTGCCACGGCAATGATTTTAATGCAGTCGAAGTCGGAAGCTTTTCCCAATGGTTTAGCCAATAGCTCAGACCAAGTGGGTCGAAACCTGATGGATCATGTCAGTGGTGCTAACGCCAGAGGACTTATCAGCGGCTTCGAGAATAAAACCATTTTTGGTCGTCGTCCGGGAGGCATATACATTCCTCGCTACGCCAACATCACCGAAAACGACAAGCCCTATTTAAGAGGTTTTGGTTTTCAGGGTACGGCAGTACCGGTCGGCAACGGTCGCGGCCAGACCGCAGGTATCGGCAAAGATTTCAAAGAATCTCATGGCACACCTGGGCCTTGGCAGGTTGGTATTTCTGCCTTTGGCGAACAGCTACCTAATCCAAATAACCGTGTTACATTACACCCGAGCAAAACTGACAAGTGGGGCAATCCAATTGCGGTGTTTAATGTTAAGTTCAGCGACAACGAACACACCATGCTGCAAGAGGCCCGCAAAGACGCCATTGCCATGCTGGAAGCGGCTGGCTGCACCAATGTTAACGCCGCCCCAGTAGACTTAACCGCACCGGGCAATCGAATTCATGAAATGGGCAGTGCCAGAATGGGCCGCGACCCAGCCACCTCAGTTTTAAACGGCTGTAATCAGGCTCATGATATACCTAATCTGTTTGTAACAGATGGCGCCTTTATGACATCGGCCGCCTGCCAAAATCCTTCGCTATCTTATATGGCGTTTAGCGCACGGGCTGCAAATTACGCAGCTGATTTGTTAGCCGCTGGTGATTTGTAAGCTCTAGCTTATCGTTTACGTTACAGACTTAGGACAGACCGCGGCGAAGACAGTCAAAAAAGAACGCATAAAAAAAGGGTGGTCCGATTAAGGCTCACCCTTTTTTGTTCTCTTTGCATTTCTTAAATCAAAATCAGCTCGCAAAAATTTCTTGCGCGCAATTTAATAATCAGTGATTCGGTGTCGACATCCTGAGGGCTTTTTGCATATCCATACCAATGCGAGAGCGATTGCGTTCGGACTGATCAAGCGCACCAATAGCGGGCCCGCCTTGATTAAAGATCCCACCGCGCAGTGCTGACAATAAATACTCTTCGGTTACCGCAATGCCATACTCTTTGTCGGTGTAAGCACGGACAGCCTCATCCACTAAGTCCCCACGATTCGCCAAGTTTGGATAAGCGATAATATTCGCCACAGCAACTTCCAGCATATTCAAATTATCAATGATGACTGCCGCGTCTGGTGATTGGCTATAAAGCGATGGCGCAATCGCGGGCACAGACGGCATTTCTGTCGGTGCAGGAAACATCGTCATACCAGTTTCTGAGCCCAACTTATTTTTATAGCGCTCAAGTGTGGTGTCAATTTCATTGGCAAACTGCGGGTCTACTTGCCCCAGCACGATCGCCTCTAATGAAGCCAACTGCAGCCACTGGTTAGACCACATAAGTGCACTAAATTTTGGATAGGCAGCCTTTAAACCGTTGGCATAATCACCGCCTAAATAAAGCGCTACCATTTTGGGTTGGCGGGCAACCGCAAGCTCCTCGTTACTGAGGTAACGCTCCACTGCCTCATCGACCTCAGCACGCTTGGCACCAATAGGGCTGGCCTGGTCGGAAAAAATATCGTAAATCTCGCGCTCCAGCGCTCGACCTCGGCTAATCACCTCCGCCGCCGTGGGCGTTAACGCAGAGGAGTTGACGAAGGCAGAGGTGGCGGCCTCTAAACTGTGCACCCGGCTTACATGCTGAGCCAGCTTGATTCTCCCTTCTGTTTCTAACTCACCATAGGGGCTGTCCATAACGATCTGAGCATCGCCAAAGTTAAGGCCCGCCTCAATCATCTCGCTAATAGTCATATTGGCCATTGTGTCTAACTGAACCGCCAGCCGCTCCTGCGCACTCGCGGTGGCGACGTCAGCATTAATCTCAACCATCAGATCAAACAGCTGAGCTTGGGCAACATCAAAGGCATTGTAGAGCCGGGAGAGCTCTGGATATTTATCTTCCAAATTGCCCGCCTGAGCGGTACTCATGGCGCAGACAAAGCCAATCGCGGCGAAACCAGCAGCGCGCTTGGTGATAATTTTGGGCAGATCGAACATGCTCGGTGTCCCTGGATTTAGATTTTTAGCAAAGGATAATGGTAGGTGCATGGCGCGATAAAGTCCACCGAAACCATGGCGGTTAGCCCCGCGCAAGATGCTAAACCATTGAAACGCTGCAACAAATTGTAACTAAGAAGCCCGCTGTCGAGCTTAAAGAAACAGAACTAGCCTGACCTTAGATCTGAGAAAGTGAATCCCTTAGCCGTCCAATTTCATGATCACGAAACTTATAGTCACTCATGCCCTTTAACGACATTGCTTTGGCAAGAAAACGCCTAGCACTCGGACGATCAGATTTAGCCAAATACAAGTGAGAGAAATTTAGATAACTTTCCCACTGACCAAACCTAGCGCCGGTTCGTTGAGATATTTCCAATGCTTCCTTTAAATCAGCCTCTGCGCGAGGATAATTTTCCACCTTAATATAATACGTAGCTCGAGCATTGAGGCCACTTGGAAGATAAAGCCACTCGTCAGCGCTCCTAAACAGATCAACTTGTTTATCAAGGTTGACCTTAGCGTTAGGATAATCCCCACAATGCAGGAAACTCAATCCAAGGACTAACAAATCACTAGCCAGCAGCGATGTCGTGTCTACACTGACTTGCCAAGTTTTCTGTTTTCGCCACGCAAGCGTTTGCAACGCTCGCTCTAATGCCGCTTTATTGTTACCTGTATCTAAGAGGAATTTACAATAGTAGGAACTGACTGTAGGGAAGTTAACAGTAACGCCCGGATCAAGCCTTAATATAGTTTCGTCTGACTTTTCAAATAGCTTTTTGGCTCTCCTTCCGTTTCCATTCAAATGATTTGTATATGCACTAAAATTCAATGCCATCGCTTTAACTACAAGATTTTCTGCATTATTTACACAATCCTCTAATCCCGAAATAAGCGTAATCGCATCACGAATTTCCCCTGCTGCAACTAGCATTGAAATCAAAGGAGCCGCTGAACCTAATGCGTCGAGCCACATTCCTTTACTTTCAAACCAAGCTATACTTTTTTTCGAAGGTCCAATTGCATCCTTAATCTCACCTAAGTAAATTAGATTAGCTGCCGCACATGATAAGAGATAGTGCTCAGCTTCCTCTGAAATGAGAGGGTTAACCTTTAGCCAGCCGACCGTAAAGAAAGCTTTTATACAGGCTTGATCAGCGTGGTGATTACCTTCAGCAGACATTGAAAATTGACGGCTTTTGATTTTATTAAAGTAGACATCGAATGCCTCTTCATAACAGCCCGCTCTTGTTCCATAGATAACAGCTCTAAAGAGAGGTTCTAACTCAGACATGGTTTTGGGATTATCGACAGCGCTATTTTGCAAGAAGGTGAAAATAATGTGATTACCCTGCCGCCAGATTTCTGGCAAATCTCTGCTGAGTTTTTCGGCCAGAAAATCCCTGACCAAAGGGTGACAATCCAGCACCGAACTGCCGTTATGAAATTTCTGATTTATAATTCTAGAATCACAAAGTAGCTTAATAGCATAAAGCCATTGAGCATCCGTATAACTCGAAAGCTCAGCCGTTAATCCGTCTATAGTCACCGATACACATAACAACTTGAGATCAAGTAAAGACACACCTCGGTCAAACATCCCAATCAAATACAATAGTTCACATTCTGTAGAACCCGTAAACCAATCCAAATAAGCTTGCATCAAACTACGAGCGTGATCTCCTTGGCTCTGATCATCTAAAAGCGAGCTTAGCTCACGATATTTACTGATGCTCCCTCGGTGAACAACGGTCAGGTAGCCGGCGAGGAGAGATAAACTGAGCGCATGGCCAGAGTGGTTTTTAGTAACCTTACTGAAATCCTCAGCACAGCCAACTATGCCCATTGTTCGCAACATCAAAATACTAGACTCGCTTGAAAGGCAATCAACGTACTTGGTCCTGACTCTACCATTCTCAAAGCTCAATAGGTCAGCTACCCCAATTCGAGACGTTATCAAGCAAAGACCTGGGTTTTCAAAAGCCAATTCTTTGACCAAAAAGGCAACAGCAGGATTATCTATCTGCCCCGCTTTCTTGCCGGGCGGGTGCTGTAACGGCTCTAGCCCGTCGAGTATCAAAAGTGTTCTGCTATCCCTTATAAGCTTGACTAATCTGCCCGCTTTCGCCCATGACGTTCCTTCTAGTGGATGCAAGTCACCAAACCAAGTCAATGCGTTCTCTATAAAGAAATCACCTGAAGGCTTGATATCTGAGGAAGAACCCTGCCAATAGAAAGACCATGCGTAGACCCTCTTGGCACCTAGATAATTACTTTTAGAAAGGTGAGCAAGCCAAGCATTAACAAGGGTGCTTTTCCCGACACCGCCAAAGCCTAGTAATTGCAAAACATTAACTTGCGAGCTTTGCCACGCTTGATCAAGAACAACCAGCTCTTTGTCACGGCCTAAAACTTGAGCATTCGTAATAGGAAGAAAAGAAACAGATACATCGTCTGGTTTTGTGTAACGACTCTCTTCATCTCTCGTTATTTTTTTACTTACCTCTTGCTCAAAGTCTTCAAGAGAATAAGTCCACCATAGCAATTCAATAGAAAATATCTTAGAAATTGGACCAACCTGACAGTGTGGTATTCGATCACCTAAAGTAGTTGATGAACCGTGAATCCATTTACTTATAGACTGTTTAGATATTCCAATGCCACGCGCTAGATCGGCGTGAGTTCTATAGTCTGAATTTACTCGAAGTTTATATAGTAGTTTTAGCTTATCACTTAGCTGGGGGTGTTTTTTCATAGATCCTCTTTAGGATACTTAATTTAAGAAAAACAACACTGAGCATTAACTACGACTTCTTCAGTGATTAAAAGAATAGACTCCTACGGATTTTTTGTCGAGACTTTTTGAGTAAAATTTTAATTGGACCTATTTTGAACAGAACCTTCCATAACTATATAATCAGCGAAAAAAAAGAAAGGTTTAGTAGTCTGTTTCTTACAAATATTCAGCGGCAAAAACTACCACCGCTGTCAATCCGTATGAGTCAGCTCTGAATCAGCCGCTATCGATAAAACTTCATACCGCGCAGCCCTCCGAAATTAAAACCAAACGCTCCCAAGAAAAACGAGAGCAAAAGGGTACGCTGCAATCTGAAGACCATTACTAATGGTTCATGCTAGCTATATCAGAACGTATCGAACACCGCGCGGTTGACATTCTAGACCTGCCAACCACCTAGACGGAAAAATGGTTCAAGCTAGAGGGGGATTTTCTTCTCTGAAAAGGCTCGTTACAAATTGCTTACTTTAGGTTTTCAACCTAGACCAGCACCGACAGAATGTGTGCCCGGTTCATCGCTCAAATTTAGAATTCGCAGGCCGAGGTTTTTTTAATTTAGCGTCCCAGCCCTCTAACGACTCAGCATCTTAATTTCTGCCAGTACCGGCAAATGATCAGATGGATAAACGCCATTCCATTGATCACTTACCACGCCATAGCGCAGCACCTTAACGCCGGCTCCTACAAACACATAGTCTATTCGATCGGTGCTTTCCCCTAGCTCAACGGTGAAGCCGCCAAAAGTTCCATCCGGGCCATGGGGTAAAGACTCTGATTTAAATTTTGTATCGTCGAGGCCACTTGTCATTGTGGCATAAGCGTCGGTGTCTGGGGTGATATTGAAGTCTCCGGTCACCACCACAGGCAGATCATCACTTAGAATCGCCAATTTATCGAGGATTAGCTGGGCACTCCGAACCCGGGCAACATCGCCTCGGTGATCGAAATGGGTATTTAAATGAATGAAATCTTGACCGGACTGACGGTCTTTAAACTTGGCCCACGTGACTATGCTTGGCAATGCTGCATCCCAGCAGCGGCTGGCAATTACGTCTGGGGGTTTCTGAAAGCCAAAACTCCCCGCTGTCTAAAAGCTGCAAACGATCTTGCCGATAAAAATGGGGGCAAACTCACCCGTGTTCTCGCCGTTAATTCGTCCATTGTTGCGGCCCACACCGTACCAAGAATGATCAGGCAGCAGAGTCTCAAGCTCAGTCAATTGACCTCGCAGTACTTCCTGCATGCCCACCAAGTCCGCAGCGTTAAAATTTACCACGCTGGCAACCATGGCCTTGCGATTAGGCCAAGCATAGTCACCATCGTTAGGATTGTTATAGCGGATATTAAAACTCATCACCTTAACGCTGGCGGCTACGTTTAAACTAAGAAAGTTTGGTTCGACAGCAGTGCTGACTTGAGAAATCAGCAAGCAAATGGCAATAAGTGATAGCCGTGTGATTTTCATACTTCTGCGCCTGCTTTAAAGCAGAGGCTTAGGGGGGGGGTGAATCTATTAGCTTGGTGAAAATAGCAAAAGCCCAAGACTATTCCCAATCCATGACAGGATTATTGCTAGCTCAAATTAAAAATTCATACACCCGGCAAGCGACCCCTCTCTTTTTTTGAGAAGGCACTTGCCGTCGATAGGAGGTTTCCCGAGCTGACTTGGCTAAAATCCATGCAAGCTGGCAAGATCACCGGATTTTCATTCTGCTAATCACCGCGTCATCGCGATCAATAATCAGGAAAACTCAGCCCTGTAAATCCTGCAGGTTTAGTAACGTCTCAATGCAGGCCTGTGCTGCCTCGGCCCCTTTTTTATAAAAATGTTGGCTAAAAAATGCGATGTGATCTTCAGTTTCTTGAAATTGATTGGGCGTTAACACAAGCGACAGTATTGGTATTTCTGACGCCAGCTGAACCTGCATCATTGCATCGAGCACCGTCTTTGCTACGAAGTCGTGCCTATAGATGCCTCCGTCTACTATAAGGCCGGCAGCAACAATGATGGCGTATTTGCCGGTCTTGGCGAGCAGCTGTGCCTGAAGCGGAATTTCTAAACTACCCGGGACGTGAAATCTATCAATTTGATCTTTAGCACTATCGCCAATAACACTGTCTCCATTAGACAAGGCAAACTCGAAACCGAGGTAACTTTCTTCCACGATTTCCGGGTGCCAAGAGGCTTGAATAAAGGCAATTTTTGATTTTTGTATCTGACTCATAGCGAAACCCTAAATATTAAACAAGCTAGAATCAGGGCGCATAGAATCACGTAGCCTGTGCGAGGCTGTGTTTTTCCATTCTCTATCATCCGGACTGTAACCGTCGGCTTCGGATTTAAACCGAATCTGCTAATCCTGATTGGTAGTCAGGCGCTCGCGGGCTTTTTGTGGAGACAGCTAACAACGCTGCACCGCAAATTACCGCCGGTGGGGAATCTCGCCCCGCCCCGAGAACATCGCTAAGCAAGAAGGCTTAGCACGCCGGATTATAAAGTAAATTCAGAATAAGCCAAGCTTCCTCCTAGCCCGCCTTTATCATGCCTCTCCTATATCTACCCCCCACTTCAGCCACTCTTACTGCCAATTCAAGCTAACAGGGCAGTTCAAAAAGTAAACTCAATAACAGGACTCAAATGCGCGATGAAACGGCCTGATTCAACAAGACTCTGGCTCTCCAGCCCATTAACTTATATGCTCTGGGAGCCTATTCATTGATAATGATGTCTAAATCCTGTGAAATTTTTAGCTAAAAAGTTAGTCGTCCCGCAACTGGTAGATCTAGAGCCTTACCAGTCCGCAAGACGCATCGGTGGTCAGGGGCAATTTTACCTCAATGCCAATGAGTCACCCTTTACGCCTTACGCCATGCCGAGCGATGAATCTTGGCAGCGCTACCCTGATTTTTTGCCTCAGGAACTCGCCAAACACTATGCCGACTATCTAAGTGCCTATCTACGCCCTGAGCTAAAACTAAGCAGCTCCAAAGTGATCGCCGTGCGTGGCGCAGACGAAGGTATCGACTTACTAATCCGCACATTTTGTCAGTCCAGAATTGATGGGATTCGAATTCAAACTCCTACTTATTCTATGTATGAGTTTATCGCCAATGCCCATCAGGTAGCCGTTGAAGCTATCCCGCTGTCCACCAACTTTACTCTGGCGATGGAGGAAAACCTAAAGCCTCAACAGAATCTGAAGCTTATCTTTATTTGCAACCCCAACAACCCAACGGGCAATTTGTTATCTGCAGCTGACATCCTCCGCATAGCAGAGCAGCACAAAGACACTGCTTTGGTTGTCGTTGACGAAGCCTACAGTGAGTTTTGCCCAGATGAATCTTTGGTAAGTGAAATCGCAAGCCATCCAAACCTTGTTATTTTGCGCACAATGTCCAAGGCCTTTGGCCTTGCTGCCATAAGAATTGGCTTTATTGTTGCTGATGAATCAATACTTGAATATGTCAGCACACTTATTGCCCCCTACCCCATTCCTGACCCAAGCGCGAAGATAGCCATCGAGGCTCTCTCTGCCGGCGGCCTTCAGTTCATGAACAAGCAGCGAGACACAAGCCTGGCATTGAAGAAAAAGTACATGGAGATAGTGGCCGCTCTGCCCATGGTTGAGAATGTCTATCCCAGTTACGCAAACTTTTTCTTAGTTCACTTTCAAGACAGCGCAAAAGTATTCGGCTGGCTGCGCCAACACGGCATCATTTTGCGGGATCAGAATCGAGTCACTGCTTTGAAAAACCATCTGCGCATTAGCATCGGATCAGAGCAAGAGATGGATGTCATGATTAACTGCCTTAAGGAGTTTTCTTAAGTGAGCTCTAATATTAGCAATTATAGCTCAAAGACTTGGGCATTGTTTTTACTGCCGTCGCTCATCGGCACTTTGTTTTTCCTCACGCCCTTTTCCATTGATGGCCAGATCACCGTCGGCATGGCCTATGTGGGCGATCTCTTTATTGATAACTGGAAGCCTCAGCTTTCTCAGTTTGCGGGTTTTCTAATAGCCGTATCCACCGCTTTTAGCTTAGCCTTTAAGTTCAGTGGCAACCTCAGAGATCGGCTGCCAGCACTAGCTGCTCATCTTACTTTGCACCCTGTCTGGTTTCCTCTGCGCGCTTTTGGGTTCATCGCCGCAATGGCCTATCTGTTTCAAGTGGGCCCAAACTGGCTGATAGGTGATAACACCAGCGGCACCACCCTTGGCAATCTTATCCCCATCACAATGACCTATTTTGGCATTGCCACAGTCTTTTTACCTTTACTGGTGGATTTTGGATTAATGGAAATGGTCGGGGTCTTAATGAGCAAGCTATTTACTAAACTTTTCAACCTCCCAGGACGCAGCGCTATCGACGCCATTGCTTCTTGGATGGGATCTGGACCGGTGGGCGTCTTCATTACTACGCAGCAATACGAAAGGGGCTTCTACACCGCAAGAGAGGCGGCCGTTATATGCACCAACTTCTCTATTGTGTCCGTGTCATTTTCTTTGCTTGTTATAAACGTTATCGGCTTAGGCCATCTTTTTGTTCCCTACTACCTCACCGTGATTGGCATTGGTTTTGTGGCAGCTCTCATCACACCTAGGTTACCGCCGCTGAATCGAATACGTGATGATTTTGTCGAAGACTTAGAAGGCGAAGCTAAACGAAACATAGACACCAGCGAAGGCTTGTTAAAGGTGGCTATATCCGAAGCGTTAAACCGCGCTAGCAATGCGCCAACGGTAAGGGTACTTTTCTCTCGAGTTGGCCGCAATATCACCGAACTTTGGCTAAGCATCGTGCCTGTTGTGATGGGCATCGGCACGCTGGCGTTAATTCTGGCCGAGTACACGCCACTGTTTACAATCTTAGGCTATCCGCTTGCCCCTGTTCTAAACCTATTTGGCCTAGAGGAGGCTACTAAGGCTGCCCCTCTTATCCTTGTTGGTTTTACTGATATGTTTCTGCCTGCGCTAATAGGCGCCTCAATAGAAAGTGAGCTGACCCGATTTGTCGTCGCGACAGTGTCTGTATGCCAGTTAATTTACATGTCTGAGGTGGGTGCAATCGTAGTGAAGTCCAAGATTCCACTTGGGTTTTTAGATATGGCAATGATCTTTCTACTGCGCACTGCAATCGCTTTACCATTGGCTGTGCTGGCCGGCAATTTCATTATTTGAACCGGACCTACCTGCGGCCACTCTTTAAAAAGGGTGGCCTATCTCGGTAACAGTGCCAAAGGCCGCCTTCTCTGAATACCACACGCCACCATCCTTAATCACAATTTCCACGTAGTCCAAAACTTCCACATTACGCAGTGGGTCACCGTCAACAATGATGATATCTGCTAGTTTACCAACTTCAATTGTTCCGATCTCATCAATTTTCCCAATAATTTCAGCGTTGGTTTTAGTCGCGGCAGAAATCACTTGAATAGGCGTCATACCGCTTTCAACTAAGGCAGACATTTCACGCCACATGGCTTCGGTGTGCATATTAAGAGGACTTGCGGCATCGGTGCCAACACCCATGTAGGCTCCGGCATTGATAAATTGGCTAGCAGACTGTTTGGAATTGCGCGTCTCACGACCTATGTCATCAAAATATGAGCGGCGGTGGAAATTTTCGACAGAGGCTAAAAACTCGGCATAGAAATCCGCTGGCATGTCCTTCTTATAGACAGGGTCATATAAGCGCTCTGGAAATGCCACGGTGGCGGGATAAACCCAGATGCGATGGGAGATCGTTTGCACAATAGGAATGCTCTTGTGAGCTATCTCTGCCACGAGATCTTCATCGTAGGCGGGGTTTCTTGCAGAACCCACATGCTGAAACACATCGACCCCTGCGTTAATTGCCGCTCGAATAGCATCAGGGTCATACAGATGCGCATGTACTTTTACACCGGCTTTGTGGGCCTCATCAACAATGGCTTTATAGTCCTCTTCAGTTAATCCTACCCATGTCTTAATGACATCCGAGCCTCGCCTAATAAGCTCACGCGTCGCTTGAGCGGCTTCCCTAGGCGAAGAAATAATCATTTCATACTCATCAGGCACTCCCTCAAGTTCTATGCGGGTAATCCAAGGCCCTGACAAACTTATTCGAGGCCCGGGTATTTCACCCCTTCTGACTCGCTCCCTAAACTCGAGAATTTCGAAGGGCGCACCAAGATCTAGGCCACTGGTGACCCCCGCCCTCATCATTTGCTTTGCAGCAATAGGCATGGCTTCGTGCAGTCTTTCAGTACCGTTTAAAAACTGATAGTAGTCGTCATACTCACCGTGCCCAATCAGATCAATATGCATATGGGCATCAATTAATCCGGGCATAACCGTACGGCCACCAGCATCAATTACAACTGCATTTTCGGGAATCGGCGTATCGTGTTTCTGACCTACAGCCGTGATGACACCATTTTCGAAGATTACTACCGAGTGATGGATAGGCGCAGCCTCGTAACCATCCAACAACATGCCACCTACAATTGCGACCGGAACCGAGGGCCGAAGACTTTGTTGAGAAAACCCAGCGCCGCTTGCTAGAAAGCCAGCAGTCAGTAAAAGGATACGAGCAGCAAGATGTGTTTTAAACATAAGAAACTCTTCACTTAAAAAAGGAATAGCAAAAAGAAAGCTAACAGACACTAGATAGTCAGAAATCGCGAATCAATCACAATATCTGAGCGAACTCAGATGTTTTAGACAAAACTTATAGCCCTTCGACAAGTCAAACGAGCGTTACGGCGGCAGGAGATAAAACCTAGCTGCATTTCTCCAGAACTAAAGAGCCGATGGAATAACCAGCGCCGAAGGAACAGATAACACCCTTGTCACCAATGACCAAATCTTCATGGTTCTGACAAAAAGCAATAATCGAACCTGCCGACGCAGTATTCGCAAAGCGGTCTAAAACCGTTGGCGACTCATCTTGGCTTGCATCCCGGCCAAGCACCCGACGAATAATTAGTTGATTCATGTTCAGATTGGCTTGGTGCAACCACCAGCGCCTAATGTCAGAGGTGCCAAGGCCCACTTTTTCAATTTGATCTTGTAAATGTGCTGCCGCCATCGGGCAAACTTCTTTAAAAACGCTCCGGCCATTTTGGTGAAACAGATTTTCATCCATAAAAGGATCAACATCTTCAGCCCGGGAGACATAGCCAAAGTTAGAACGGATGTTGTTAGAAAAAACGGTCTGTGACTTAGTCCCTAAAATTTTAAATTGGTTGGGGGCAGTCGCGGTACTATCAGGCTCTAGAATCATTGCCGTGCTGACATCACCAAATATGAAATGGCTGTCCCGGTCGCGGTAATTAATCTGTGGCGAGGTAAGCTCTGGATTAATGACTAAAACCGCTTTTGAGGACCCTGCCGCGATGGCGTCATGAGCCCGCTGCAGTGCAAAAGTCGCCGCCGAACACGCTACAAGCATATCAAAGCCAGTCCCTTGTATACCAAGCGCTCCCTGCACTTCAATTGCAATAGCAGGATAGGACCTTTCTGTATAGGCACAGGAAACTATGACCATATCTATATCATCAGCTGTTTTTCCCGCTGACGCCATTGCCAGCTTTGCTGCATGCAGGGCCATTTCGGCCTGATGGGATAGTTCATCATCGCCACGTCGCACAATCTTTGGTCGCATCCGCGCTATATCCAATACTCCTTCTTTTTTGTAGACATAGCGGCTTTTAATTCCGGACGCTTTTTCGATAAACTCCGCGCTCGAAAGTGGCTTAGGTGAAATTTCCCCAGCGTCGATAGCCCGCTGATTTTCTGCATTGTATGACGCTGCCCATGCGTTATAACTTTCCACCAATTCTTCATTGGAAATCGAGTGGTCTGGTTTCCACAATCCCACGCCACTGATCACTACTTCGTTCATGTCATTTTTGCCTGTATTTTTAAAAAGTTTATTATAGTTATCCTGAGATGATTTTATCTAACCTAGCCCACTCAGTATTCTTTGTTTTAGCGTGTTTGCTGCATAATAAAACGCCGCGTGTCCTCTAGCAACTTAACCCGCGAAGGCTCGTTAACATACATCATGTGACCGCCCTCATAATATTCAAATTGCAGCCGTTCAGGTCTTATATCATGACGATTTAGGGTGTACTCGGCATCAAAAAATGGAGTAACCAAGTCATAGTAGCCAGAGGCTATAAACACTTTAAGAGAAGGATTTATTCTAAGCGCTTCAGACAAATTATGAGCTGTGTTCACATACGCTGGCTCCCAAGAGCTGCCATCTGCTACCGTGCGCCAACGCCAATTAGGGCTCAATTCAGAGTCCGCTGGGTCCATATACAGACGATCCCAATTTACCCCTAAATCACTGGCAATGTAACTCATTAATGCCGCACGATAGGCACCAGAAATACTGTCACTAGCCGCATCTCTTGCTGTGTTTGATGCAACATCATCTATCTCATCCGCAGTATAGCGGGCATCTAACGAACCTACTGCCAAACCTTGATCCCGAAGAAGTTCTTTTTTAAAACGATCTCCTCGAACTCGCAAGTCTACGCGTTCAATATACTCAGGGCTGAGGCCAGTAAAATAAGCTAGACGACCTTTTACCCGATCAAACTCCTCGATGCTGATAGTAGAGCCTTTAAATAAAGCAGGCAGATATTCTTCAGTGGCAAATTCACGGGCCTCCTGAACAAAGCTAGGCAAGTCAGCAGGAACGGGTGTCACTTTATTATGATAAAGCGCGGTTGCTGCCATGGTCGGCACATAGGTAACATGGGAAATAATATTGTCGCGAACATAAGGGGTCGATCCTTGGTAATCCAGCGCTTGGGACACAAAGACAATACCATTAAGGCTTATAGATAAATCCCCTTCAAGCTTATGGGCAACCAATGCAGCTCGTGTCGTCCCAAAACTTTCACCTAAAAGGAATTTTGGTGAATTCCAGCGCTTATTTTCTGTGATCCAGGTTCTAATAAACTCTGCCATTGAGTCGGCATCTTCATTAAGCCCCCAAAACTCTTTGCCCTCATGAGTGCCCAATACGCGGGAATAGCCGGTGCCAACAGGGTCGATGAACACTAAATCTGACACATCAAGGATGGTCTCCGGAGCATCATCAATTGGGTATGGCGGCAAGCCGGCGTGCTCGGCATTGGAGGGCACAACAATACGCTTTGGTCCATAGCCGCCCATATGCAACCAAGTCGAGGATGACCCTGGGCCACCATTCCAAATAAAGGTCACTGGTCTGGAATCGGCTGAGTCTGTATTATTTTTTATGTAACTAAAGGTGAAAATGCTGGCTTTAGGCTCCCCTAGTTTATCGTTGAGATAAGTCTCACCTGCAATCGCCGTATACTCTACCCGCTCTCCATTAAATCTGGCGCTATGCTCACTAACGAAGCGCGTTGGCTCAGGGATGTCGGCACTCTCCTCAGACAGTTCAGCACTTATTCCTGCGTTTACTTGTAACAAGGTAGCTATTAACAAGGAAGCTAACGTCGGTATTGACTTCGCGTGGAGACTCATTTTTAAACCCCAAAAGTTAAACACTATGATTAAATTTAAACGCCGAAGCTACTGCAGGGGAAATACCACTAACTTCGGCGCTTTTACTGAACTACTTTTACCTTATTTCCATTGTGAGGCAGGCTCGTTAGGATCTGATTTTAAAAATCGAATTAGATCCATATGAAATTGATCAGGGATTTCTATTTGCGGCGCGTGACCAATCCCAGGATAAAGAAGAATCGTTGAGTTTTGTAATTCGCTATCAACATGACGAGCCAATGTAGGAAAATCAGCTACTAATCCATCTTCTTCACCAGCCAAAATAAGTGCCTTTGAGTCTATATGCTGCCAATCATAAACGACTGGATCTTCGTACAACATCTGACCTTGTAGCCTTCGAACCATGGCGATGCGCGGCCATTCACCACTCATAGTCTGGCCATATTGACGCCTAACAAACTCTAAATGAGCAGGTGGCCAATCTTGAGGAAAATAACGCCGGTGCCCTCGTAGAATTGATTGATACGTGGCAACACCAAGCTCATTAGCGTATGGGTCTACCCATGTTCGGCTTTGCCGCTGATCAGTTAAACCAATTTGATTCACCAACACCACATGAGTGGTGACCTCAGGATATAACATAGCAAATCGGCTAACAGTCATGCCGCCCATAGAATGTCCAACAATAGCAGCTTCACTGATTCCTAATTCATCTAACAGCGCCTTCATATTGGCTGCGACGAAATTAAAGTTATAAGGAATAATGGGCTTTGAGGACTTACCGTAGCCGATTCGATCAACCGCAAGAACACGAAAACCCGCTTCGCTTAAAGCCTTTAGTGTCGGAGTGTAAGCCTCTGAGTAGAAATTCATCCCGTGCTGCCAGAAAATAGTTTGGCCATTGCTGCGGCCAGTAGGTGCGACATCCATATACGCCATGCGCATATCTTGTCCGTAACGCTTCAAGCTCAAAAATTGAACCGGATAGGGATAGGGAATCTCCTCAAAATTAGCTGAAACTGACCCCCACTGCCCAGGTGCTTCGGCAGGCGGCTCAGCCGGCCAACCTTCTTGGCCATTGGCGGTAGCGTGAATTAAGCCCAATGCCAGGGCTATTTGTAGAATTAGTAATCGTGAAAATTTCATCGCCGTCACCTCCATAAACTCGATCTAAATAGAATCAGAGTCCGAATAGTACCTAACAAGAGCAGCAAAAACACTAGAGAGGGCTTTTAGGGGGCAAGATGCCAAAATTAGGAAGAATATGGATCCCTAGACACCAAAAAGCCCCTGCTTTAAACCTAAAACAGGGGCTTTTTAGTTGCGTAACTACCAGCCTAAGCTGTTAGCGAACACGTCTCGCTATTTCATCAACTATAACCGACAGTTCAGTGTAACGCTTACGAGTCACTCCCTGCTTTTGGTTACTCTCTTCCTCCAAGCTTACCGCCAAAGACTGTAGGCTACGAGAGGCTCTACGATCATTGTTGTCAGACGCAATCAGCTCTTCAGCACGATCCAACGCTGCATTTAGCTCTTCTAATTGAGATTCATCTATGACCTCGCTTCTCACCAATTGGTCTATGTATGCTCTCGCTACCACCGGCTCAGCAGGCCATTTATGGCGAGCCTGTTGCTGAGCGTTCACCACGTCACCGGCCGAGCGCAAAGAAGCGGCCGCTATTTCATTTTCTGTCAAATAGTCAGACGGGGTTAGTGCAAAAACATCTAATCCCCTCGCAATTTCAGTTCCATAGATCAAACCATCGAACCAATAAGCTGACCAATAGCCGCCTGTAATTAGCTCTTCTGCATCAACCGGCCCCCTATCGAAGAATGCAATCTCGGTAGGGTTTGCTGAATCAGTAAAATCTATAACTGAAATTCCACCTTGGTACCAAGCCTGAACAAAGATATCTCTGCCCGGTACTGGGACCAAAGAGCCGTTATGGGCGACACAGTTTTCAGTATCTGTTTGCGGCGCAGGCATTTTGTAATGGCTGCGAAACTGCATCTTACTATCTACAATGTCATAAAACGCATCTGCGCCCCAATCTATTGGGTCCGACGCACGACAGCGAGGTCGTGACCCACCACCCCATTCGTCAGTAAACAAGACTTTACTGCCGTCGTTATTAAACGTAGCCGAATGCCAATAGGCAAACCCAGAATCGATCACTTCATCGATGCGCACTGGGTTGGCCGGGTCGGAAATATCCAAAAGAATGCCATTTCCAGAGCAAGCCCCAGCGGCTAAGCCAATTTCTGGGTAAGCGGTTATATCATGGCATTGATTTGTTACCCGAGTGTCCTGTGTGTCAGGTCCGTGATCGCCTCCTTCCCATAGTCCTGCGAGCACACCGGATTCTGGATCAGAGAAAATGAAAGGTCGACCTACAACTCGTGCCTCGGATGGGCTGTTAAGAGGTATTTGAATTACATCAATTCTAAACAGCGCCGAGTCCTGATCTTTGAAAGGAGACTCATCCGAGCAGCCTTCAAGCTCTTCTCCTGGACGGACACTGCTAGTGCCAGAGCCATAAACATAGATATTGCCGTCATCATCAGGGTCAGTAACCACTGTGTGAGTATGAGAGCCACGACATGTTTGAACCGCGCCCACCTGAACAGGCATTCTAAAATCACTTACATCAAACAAGCGAATGCCGCGGAATCGTTCTTCGCTCTCGGGCTCTGCCACCCCTTGTAGACCGCAGTCCAAGCGGCCACGTGTTTGTTCCACAGACATAATCAACAAGTCGCCGATAATCGAAACGTCACCTTGACCACCCGGACACACGACAGAGCTAAGTAGTTCAGGTGCCCGTGGATTACTGATGTCGTAGGCGTTAAATCCGTGATAATTGCCAGCAACTAAAACATCATCAGCAAACAATAAGTCGGTGTTAGCGAAGTTTAGCAGGCCGCCGCGAGGCTCCGTGTTTTCATCATCCACGGCTTCGGCCGCCGGTGTCTCAACAAGATTGCTATTCGCTTCCTGTCCCACAGTTTCTTCATCGCTGGCGTTGTTCTCGCTCCCAGCATCGGGATCGGCATCCAATGTTTCAGCTTTCTCTGGCTCTGAAGGCATCGGCAACCCAGAAGGATTCGCTGGATCAAAAAACCCATCAGGCTTGGGCAGCGCAGCGAGCAGCTGCATATTCAACGAGGCTTCGCCTGCATCTCTGAAACCAGCTCTCAAGTTAACCCGCGGATCAGGGGAAAAACCTGCCAGCATGGAATTCATACGATCAATTTCACTGGCTTGATCGGCGGTCACATCGCTGGTGAATTCGAACAGCACTGAATCCTGAGCAGAGCCCCGCTGACCCAACAAATCTTCAACCATAGTTAAAGCACCTTTATGGTGCTCTATCATTAGCTGCAGAAACATCGTGTCAAAGGCAGCCCCTTGTAAAGTTCCTAGTTCAGCCATTTCCTCCATGCTGGCCATGCCCGGCATCATTTCGCCATCGGCCATGTTATGAGAATCCATTCCTGGGACCATTAGGTCACGAGCCTCGAGCCAGTCTTGCATCATGTCAATCTCATCTTCTTGAGATAAAGAGATGCGCCGAGCCATTAGTTTCATCGTATCCCGGTTTGTCCGATCGTTTACCAAGATGCTCATTTCAAGTGCTTGACTGTGGTGAGAAATCATACCCTGCATAAACTTCTCATCACCGCCAGAAAACTGAATGCCTGCCAGATCTGATGCTTCCTCAGCGGTAATCTGTCGGCTGGGCTGGCCTGGCGCGCCCGGCTGAATAATCGGCACCTGGGCGCCAGCATGAAAGGATAAAATTAGACCGCCCGCAATGGCAATATAATGACGACTAGATAATAGTGCGACTCTGAATAATTGGAACAACATAGCTCTTTCCCCGAACACCGTATGCATTTGTCTGATGGCTAAAGACTATAAGCTATCTTGCGTGAAGTCCAACGATAGCCGCGCACCCGACTGACTGAAGCGGCCTCGCCTACTGGCGGCGGTTGCCTTAGGAAAATTAGCACAGGAAGTCTGTGTAATTACTCAGCACACTGCCTACTCAGTTTACAAAAGCGGCCCAGACTCTCGCTAACAAAATGAAGCTGAAAACCCGCTTTAACTTATCTACGGCGCAACCCTCTCCACTATTCTTATTAAAGCCACTGTTACCGGCTCACTCAAAGCCAAGTTCAACTCAACAAACTCTATTTTCTTTTAATAAAAACTCTGACCTGCTGCTTTTTTGTTTACTACAATTAAGTTAAGTCAATGTCAGACTGCTGTTGCTGCCAGTCCCTAACCGAGAAACGTTTAGCTATGCATAGAAAATATTCAATAACAGCCTTTGAGAAGACTGGGTTTTTATACCTAGTCATTTTTTCTCTCTCTGTGCTGGCCCTGCCACATAGCTATGGTTTCGAGTTTACTGGCGAGCGCTGGAGAGACAACATCCCGTATCATTGGATGGAAAGTTGTCCGGCTTATATATTACCCGCCATTGAAAAAGCATTTGAATCGGTGTCACCAGTTATGTTTAAAAATAGTGGCATCAAAAAGTCTGTCGGGTTTGACTATAAAGTCACTTTCTACTGCGCTGACACACCTTATAGAAATCAACAAAAAATACCGCTAACCGTTGAGCTTGAAGAAACTAACTTTGAAACAGAAGAAAAAACTATTGGCGCCACAACAAGACGCTATTGGCTGCCCGATACGCTTCAGATTATTGATTTTGATATTTGGCTAAATCTTTCAGTAATCAACTCGAGCAATATTAACAAAATACTAAGCCACGAAATTTTACATGGGCTAGGACTTCGTCACAGCGCCAATCCTGAAGCGCTGATGTATTTTGTACCGAGCCAAAGTGAAATGCACGCTGATGATCTTGCTGCTGTTAGTCTGCTTTACGGAGTTTGCGAGGATAGCGTAGACGAACAGTTCAACTATTTTATGCACAAGGTACCAGTCGATGGAAAAAATTATTACGGCATTTTACCCAGTGGAGGTGTATGGCCGAAGGACGTCCATACTATTGGGATCAGCGTTTGCTAACAGGCTGCTAAAACCTACTCAATCATCATAGGAGTTAGCCAGCATTAGAAATCAGTCAAAATAGGAGCAGCAGTAATCTGTAGGCTCCAAAACTTTAATGTCGAAAGCAGCCTTTGCAGGAACTTTAAAATCACCACCAGACTCAACGGCTAGCCACTCAGTTTTACCCGGTAGAAGAACTTCAACTTTGCCTGCTTGAATCTCCATCAATTCCCTTTTAGCTGTATCGAATCGATACTCACCGGGCAACATAACACCTAAGGTTTTATTCTCGCCGCTAGCAAGCGTTAGGGTGCGACTGCTAACTTTACCGTCGAAATAGAAATTGGCGAGAGCATCAACATCAACGTTTTTGAATATTTTCATTGGGCATTCCTTTCTTTATATTTTCAGGCATATTTGGGTCGCTAGCTGGGATTGCTTGTCGAGAATGACTTGGTCGATTCTCTGCACTTCAAAACGTCGCTAGGTTAAAAATGTAAACCACACTATCTAAATCCATGGCTTTCGCAACGATAGCTTCTCATTTGTTCTGATAGACTGTTGCAAAGGCAACCCGCGTATTAGGCTTTTCTTTTAATACCCGTTTTAACAGTTCAGCTCTGGTTAGGCCCCTCGCAATATCAAATCGCTAAAAATCAAACCCATCTTTGGATGTTCGGTAAACAGCTCTTTTTCAGACGTCACGTCAGAGACTTCGAGAACGTTTTAGCCTTCGCCATCAAAAGTCTCTACTGCCAGATCTTGAAACCTAGAGTCTTCTTCTGTAATAGTTGCTGTGTGATGTTAACCAAAATCGTCCAGCATCCTGATACGACTGTCAATGCATATAATATTCAAGCTCACTTCTCGCAAAAGATTTAACAACGCCAGCCTACTAATATCAATGCTTTATTCGCTAGATACCGCTGATTTCTGCAGCAAAAATGATAATCAAGGTGCTGGGGCAGCACTCAGCACTGTCTAGCCAGCACAGTAAACGCAGAAACAACCTTTACTTCCTGCCTCTCTCCCATAAGTCACCCGCCATCCTAGACGCTAGTGACACAGCGGAAGAAACTTTCGCGGGCAGGAACTTAGAGCTACTGGTTGAAGATGATAGCGATATCCGCGAAACTGCAGTGGAGCACCTTGAAAATTCTGGCTTTACCGTCGTTAGTGCCGCTAACAAACATTATTGCCTAGCCCTCACACGGACTCAGGAAGACATAAAATTTGAGTATTGAAATCAATATTTCAGACTTGATTAGAGATATGAAAATTGCCATTTCGGAGTCCCACAAGCCTTCAAGGCAACTTCCTTTAGTCTAAACCGAATTCGAGTTAAACCTTCGGCAGATCACTCCTAAGCTAAACGATTTCGTCCTCATACTAACCCCCTTAAGAGCGATAACTTTGTGGCTGCAGCCGCCTGTTGCATCCACCCGCTTTAACTGCTTTTTCTTACCCCCTCAGAAAGGCTATCTACCAAGAGATTGATCAATAATCTATCTCGGAAGTGGACCAATTCAGGCACCAAAAATCTTTTCTTTCCGGCCCTAGCATGGGCATATAAAGGCTCTTTTTTATAACTATTAAAACAGAGGAATACTCATAGCTGTCTTATACTTAGTGTAGATAATAGCCACTGGATCTACGCGAACTCGAGCTTATGAATATCAGACCATCACAATCAACCGGCTCTCGAAACATCAACTCAGTCGAACACGAGCAGGACATTTGGCGTGATAAGTATTTCACCACACTAGATGAACTTGAAAATGAACAAGCAATTGCCGCCGCGGCTATAGACGTACTCAGGCGGGGCTTGCTCAGTGTTAGCTTAGCTGGAGATGGACTAGATGCGGACCTCGACGAAAAATTGGTTAAACTACGAGACGAATTAAAAACAGCTCAAGACTATGCTTCTCTTTCAAAGCTTCTACAAAACATTGAATCAGACCTGATTCGGCTTGACACCCAGAAGCTAGAAAATACCAAGACTCAAAAAAACCATACTGGTGAGGCCCTGTCCTTATTACTTAAGTCCTCTCTGGACGCAGAAATTAAACAGGAGCTGAAAGTATTTCAGAAGAAAATTAAGGCCAGTGAAAATACCAGCGATCTAGCCAGGCAGTTTGAAAGCGACCTAATTAGGTTGCTCCTGCCTCTACTAACCGAGTTAAGTAAGGATTTTGTAGACAAACGTCATTCCAGCGGCCTTTGGAATAGATTCAGAAAATCCGTTTCCAGCGCAACTCAAACATCCGGCAGTGAATCTACGGCCGCTCGCAATCAGCAAGCTTTGGACACAGAAGCCCTCACAAAAATCTCTACCGCAGAAAAAAATCAAGCCGTTAGCGAGAGTATTTACAGTGGCATCAATACGCCCCTCCTTGCCGAAAGCAAAGAATTTGCTAGCAAACTTATCGCCAGTATTTATGACAATTCTGTGCTCACTAAAATAGCTAAAACGCTTTCAAAGGAAATTTCTGCTGCTGATGCGGCGGTACTATTAGCTAGCTATCCAAAAATCTTAGATCTGCTAGATTTATCTCAAACACAGACAAAAAAGGGCTTTCTTGATTATCTGAGCGAGATTAATTATTCACTCACGAAAGTCAGTCAGTCCATCTCTACTACCCAGGCAACTCAACGAAAGATTAATTCGCGAGGCCAGGAAAAAAATCAACAGCTGCGCGGAGGCATTGACAAGATTCGCATAATTTTAGATACCTCTGCCGATCTTGAAAATCTAAAAACCCAAACCCAAGAACAGCTAGACGATATTGTTGAGAGCCTGGACAAATCATCGGCAATGAACGATCAGACAGAGCAAAAACTAATTGATTTAGCAGCAAAGCAATCCGCTGACTTGGCATCAGCTCTAGCGAAAACGAAAAGCATCAGCGAGGCTTATGATCTGTCTCCATCCTCATGCGCTGACCCTGACGTTGATCCGCTCACCAAGCTTAAAAACAAAGCTGCACTTTCTAAGGAGCTCACAGCAAAACTCTCCATCCATAAGAAGAGGCAACAAAGGCTTTGTCTGTGCATCGGCGATGTCCGATCTCTTCACTTGATAAACGATGGATATGGAAGAAACGCCGGCGATAAAGCATTAGAGTTATTGGCCAAAGAGATACGGGGAAAATCCAGAGACTCAGATTTTTTGGCATACACAGATAATGGGCATTTTATTATATTGAAACCTGTCACTGAAATGAAGGCAGCAAGCGCAGAAATCGATGCTCTAGACATCGAATTAGTGAAGCTTCCCTTTAGATTCAAAGGCAGTGAAGTAAAAGTACAACTCACCTTTGCCATAGAACAGAGCAGTCTTAATGACACGGCTTCATCATTGATAAACAGACTTGAACTGGCACTTAACGAAGCCAAGCTGTCATCAGATGCTGCGATGTCGACTGAAACTGTCCAAATTGAAACTAAGCCTGCCTAGCCAATTCGTTCAGACACTGACAATTCTACTCAAAACGATGATAATCTTGGCTTCAAACTAGCAGGAGATCATCATGCGCATCGCAACTTTGGCTTTATTGTTTATGAGTACAGTGGCATTCGCTCAAGAAACTATTTTAGGTTTTAATGAGTCCGACAGCCTTTCGCAGCAAGAACTTGAAGCTGCATTTGATAGCGAAATCAACTCAGCAGAGCTTGATGAATGGCTTCGCATTCTTTCCTCCGAACCTCACCATGTAGGAACTCGCAAAGGACGCGAGAATGTTGAGTTTATTGCTGAGAAGTTTCGCTCTTGGGGATTTGACACCGAGATTGCTGAATACGAAATTTTATTTCCAAGCCCCAAAACTAGAGAGCTAGAGCTAGTTTATCCCACACGCTACACAGCTACTCTCGAAGAAGACGCCTTACCTGAGGACCCAAGCACGTCTTCTGTCGCCGATTTGCTGCCGCCATATAACGCTTTTTCAAGAGATGGCGAAGTTGAAGGTGAGTTAGTCTTCGTAAACTACGGAACCCCTGCTGACTACGACATCTTGGATAGATATGGAATCAGCGTAGAAGGCAAAATCGCCGTCTCACGCTATGGCGGATCTTGGCGCGGCATTAAGCCAAAACTTGCCGGCGAGAAAGGTGCCATCGCTACAATAATTTACTCCGACCCTGCCGACGACGGCTATGGCAGGGGCGACACATACCCTGACGGCCCTTTTAAGCATGAAAGTGCAGTACAACGTGGGTCTGTTATGGATATGCCAACCTATCCTGGCGACGTTCTCACACCCTTCATTGGCGCCACAGCGGACGCGAAACGCCTTAAGCGCGAAGATGCCCCAACCATTACTAAAATCCCTGTGCTGCCTATCTCATACCGCGATGCACTGCCTTTGCTAGAAGCCATGGGCGGAGAAGTCGTTCCGGAGCAGTGGCAAGGCGGACTGCCAATTACTTATCACCTAGGGCCCGGCCCAGCTCGAGTACGCCTGAAACTAGAGTTCAATTGGGACATGGTGACGGCATACAACGTCATAGCGCGAATGCCGGGATCTGAGCATCCAGATCAGTGGATTATTCGGGGAAATCATCATGATGGATGGAATCATGGCGCGGCCGACCCGCTCTCTGGATTAGTTGCGCTTATGTCAGAAGCTCAAGCTTTAAGCCGACTGGCAGCTGCAGGTAACAAGCCTGCCAGAACCGTCATCTATGCAGCGTGGGATGCTGAAGAACAAGGCCTGATTGGGTCTACAGAATGGGTAGAGGATCATGCAGAAGAACTTGACGAGCACGCTGTCGCTTATATAAATACCGACGGCAACAGCAGAGGGTTTGTTAATATCGGCGGCAGCCATGTGTTAGAAAAAATGGCAAACGAGGTGATGCGCGATGTCATCGACCCCCAAACGGGAGTCTCAGTTGGGGAGCGCAGGAGAGCAAATCTGCAAGTTAACAGCAACAATCCTAGGACCCGGGATGAGGCGCGAAATAGAGAGGACTTGAGAATAAGCCCACTAGGCTCTGGTTCTGATTACTCGCCTTTCCTTCAGCACTTAGGTGTCGCCTCGTTAAATATCTCGTTTAGCGGCGAAGCGGCCGATGGCAGCTACCATACTCTTTACGACACCTATGAGCACTATACCAAGTGGCGAGACCCAGGAATGGTTTATGGTGCGGCACTCGCAAAAGTCGCCGGGCGTGCCACGCTGCGCCTTGCTAACGCGCCTAGGCTGCCGTTTGAGTTCACCGGATTGAGCGACAATATCGCGCTATATATTGAGGAAATTGAAACCCTGGCTGACGAAATGAGAGAAAAAACCGCAGAAATCAATTCTATGCTGGAGTCCGGTATTTATGATCTAGTTCTCGATCAGAACGAATCATTAGGACCGCCTAAGTCGAATTCAGCAGTCCCGCACTTCAATTTTGCACCGTTGAAAAATGCGATTTCAGAATTAGATTTAGCGAGCCAGGAATATAAAAGCAATAGCTCTGACGGACGATCTGCTAGCAAGGCCGAGAACATCTTACTCTACACAAGTGAAAGAGAGTTAATTAGAACCGCTGGCTTACCGGGCAGGCCTTGGTTCACCCATCATATCTATGCTCCTGGCTTTTATACCGGATATGGCGTGAAAACTATTCCCGGGGTGAGGGAGGCGATTGAACAGCGTCAATATGATCTAGTGGCGCAGCAGATAGATACTGCAGCTGAGGTTATAAAGGGAATGACTGCTAGAGTTAACCAACTTAATCAATAGCGTGTCTCTTATTGCGTATCGATAAACAGAAAAATGGGGCTACTCGGCCCCATTTCACTATCTTAGCCGATCCAAGTAGGAATTATTTAAGCGCAATCTACTCAGAGTAAAGCCTTACTCGAATATAAGCTAAGAGCAGCTTTATCTCAGCCGCTTTATTCGAAAGCTGCGGCCTTTGATTTTACCATCAGATAGAATTTCCAAAGCTCGATCGGCGCTTTGCCTATCCACGGCAACGTAAGAAAACTTATCGAACAGGTTGATTTTTCCGATGTTGGCACCGGTTAGTTCTGAGCTAGACGTCAACGCTCCTAAAACATCACCCGCCCGCAACTTGTCTTTGCGTCCAGCGCCAATAAAAAGCGTCACCATTTTTGGCAACATACTTTCTTTCACCACGCTGCGTAATTCTGAAGGGTCTTTCTTATTAACTGTTGCACCCAAATAGTGCTCAATTGCGTTAAGTCTTGAAGTCTCTTCTGCACCGTAAAGACTAATGGCTAGACCTTCACTCCCTGCCCGACCAGTTCGTCCGATTCTGTGAACATGAACTTCTGGGTCACGAGTAATTTCAAAATTCACCACTGCATCAAGCTCTTTAATGTCCAGCCCTCTAGCGGCAACATCAGTGGCCACAAGAACAGAAGTGCTGCGGTTTGAAAACCTAACTAACACTTGGTCTCTATTAAATTGCTCCAAGTCACCATGCAGCGCCAACGCATGCACATCACGCTTAATCAGCTCCCCTACCAGCACTTCACATTGTTCAATCGTGTTGCAAAATACCAATGCAGATTCAGGCTGATAAAATTTAAGCACCTGAATCAAGATTTGCACTCTATCGGGCTTCGGCGCTTTGTAGAAAATTTGTGTGATTTGGTTAGCAGAGAAATCTGAATCAACTTTAATCGTGACTGGGTTTAGCTGAATAGATTTACTGATGTACTCAATCTCGTCAGGGTATGTCGCTGAAAATAACAAAGTTTGCCGACGATCTGGAATGAAGCTTATGATCTTACTGATGTCCTCACTAAAGCCCATGTCGAGCATTCTATCCGCTTCATCCAAAACCAATGTCTCGATGTTAGTTAAGGCCAAGGATTCCTTTTCTAAGTGCTTAAGAAGCCGACCCGGGGTGCCCACAACAATGTGAGGCGCCCGTTGCAACGATGCTAACTGCGGCCCAAAAGGCTTTCCTCCACATAAGGTTAAGACTTTGACGTTAGCAATAGTGCGCGCCAGTCGCCTGATCTCATCTGCCACTTGATCCGCGAGTTCGCGGGTCGGGCAAATAACGATTCCTTGGGTTTGATAGCGATGTTCTTCGAGCTTATTAAGCATAGCGATAGCAAAGGCAGCTGTCTTGCCACTGCCAGTGTTAGCTTGTGCCAATACATCGCTACCCGCCAACATCACAGGTAAGGATTGAGCTTGAATAGGGGTCATCGACTCGTAATCTAGCGAATCTATGGCGGCAGGTAACTCGACTCTGAGGGTCAGAGTAGAAAAATCGGAAGAGGACATTAGACACTTAAAGTAAAAAGAAGATCATTGTAGCAGAATCAGCGTTGAATAAAGCGGATCAGAGTAAATATAGATTCCATTGAGACAAGAGGTTAATCGCAATCGATCAAAAACACAGGTCAAGATTTATAGGTCTCAATTTACAAGCCCAACTTTATGGGCGTAGATTTGGACCAGGGTTAAAGTCCTAACTTTAAGGTTTATTAACCGCAAACCCTTTATCCTGATAATTAATGGTCAACACAACATCCCGCAAAACAGCCAATCCAAGGCTTCCCCGCGTGGTAGAGGTATCAGCGAGCCCACTGTCATCCAATCCTTGATAGTGGTTGTAGGAGATACCATAGCGAGGTACTTCTGCAAACAAGCCACCCAGCTGCGCACCGCCAACTTCAAGGAACCCTATTTCTTCAGCAAAAAAATCCTCGGCTCCAACACCGGAGTTATCTGATAGAAACTCCATTTCGGTAAGCCCAATATCTTCCCCTACCCCTCGCTCGATTAGCAGCTCGGACTCAAAGTTCAAGTCTATGCGCAACAGCACGTCATAACTTCCATCGATTGAAGCGGTAATCGCCAGCTCATCTAGATGTGAATTAACCACCAACGCCCCTCCAGATAACGCCGCATCGCTCTGACCTAGAACGCAAATCTCAGATTTAGGGAAATCAATCACGACTATTTGACCCGCACTAACCCCAGTTGCGATAGACGCTAAACTGCCTGACTTCAGAGTACTATTATTATCCTCAATTAAAATGCTGCTTCCCTGAATACGAAAGCTCTGACAATCATTTTCAGCTGCCAAAACGTTGCCTATTAGCAAAAAGGAAACTGGGAGGGGCAATGATAGTGCTGCCACTGTTGATATTAGGATTTGTTTCATTCTGGGTCTCTTTAACTCGGGCTACTGTGTACACTACCGGAAAAGGCAAAACTCGCCTAGAGGCTACGTCCAAAACAATCTCCCTACCGTTTTCACGTAACCTTTAATGAGTATTACTATTATTGGAGTCCATCATGGCAGAGTTAGGCACCCCCTTTTCAGCAACCACCATAAAAGTCTTATTGCTCGGCTCGGGAGAGCTGGCAAAAGAGGTTATCATCGAACTTCAGCGTCTAGGCGTCGAAGTGATTGCCTGCGATCGCTATGAGAACGCACCTGCTATGCAAGTTGCTGATCGAAGCTACACTTTTTCAATGCTAGACAGCGTTGCTCTTCGCGAGGTTATTGAGGCTGAACAACCTAATTACATCGTCCCGGAACTTGAAGCGATCGCCACAGAAACCTTAGTTGAGCTTGAGCGTGAAGGGTTTACTGTCATACCCACTGCAAATGCAGCAAAACTTACGATGAATAGGGAAGGCATTCGCCAATTGGCGGCGCAAGAGCTGAAAATCCCAACGTCGGACTATCAATTTGCTAGCAACAAAGAAGAATTCGTAGCTGGCATAACAAACATCGGAATCCCCTGTATCGTTAAGCCCATAATGAGCTCCTCCGGCAAAGGCCAGAGTCTCATTCGATCAGAAGCAGACATTGACGGCGCATGGACCATGGCTCAGGAGGGTGGCAGAGCCGGCGCAGGGAAAGTGATAATAGAGGGCCTTGTCGAATTCGACTATGAAATCACCCTGCTTACTGTTAGACACGTAGATGGAGTCAGTTACTGTGAACCTGTCGGTCATCGTCAGGTAGGCGGGGACTATCAAGAGTCTTGGCAACCTCAGTCGATGAGTCCGCTAGCGCTTGCCCGATCTAAAGAGATTGCTAACAAGGTTACCGAGGCACTCGGTGGCCGTGGCCTGTTTGGCGTGGAACTATTTATTAAAGGCGACGAGGTTTATTTCAGCGAAGTATCTCCCCGCCCCCATGACACCGGAATGGTCACCTTAATCTCTCAAGATTTATCCCAGTTTGCTCTGCATGTGCGAGCGATTCTTGGATTACCTATACCCAATATTCACTTTCATGGGCCATCAGCTTCGGCGGTCATACTCGCCCATGGCGAGTCGAAGCAACTAAAGTATGGCAATCTTGAGGCAGCCCTAGCAAAACCCAACACAGCGCTGAAACTATTTGGCAAACCTGAAGTATCGGGAAAAAGAAGGATGGGCGTTATTGTCGCTAGGGGTGAGTCCGTTGAACAAGCTAGACAAATAGCGATGGAATCAGCAAGCTTGGTAACCATCAAGCTATAAAATAGTTAAAGTCAGGACCCGACTAAGCTAGCCTTTTGGCTAAGAAAAAACCAAGGATAAAGTATGCAAATTAAACTGCGCTACCCACTAAGCCTCTGCTTTATTGGCCTCTTGTTCGAAGCATCACTTAGCTATGCCCAAGCTGCTCTCGATAGTCGTGCTGCTGAAACTATGCCGACGTTTTCCATCAGCTTCGACTCCGATATTTTAGACGTTGCGCAGGATGGTAGACTATTACTATTGCTTGCCACACATGACGAACAAGAACCCCGCTTTCTCGTAAATACCTCAGCTCAAACTCAGCTTATTTTCGGTTTGAACGTTCAAAAATGGGCCGCTGGCAGTGAACTAGCGATCGATAAAAATGCTGTTGGTTTCCCCTTGAAGGACTTGTCGGCCGTGACACCTGGCACTTATTATGTTCAGGCTTTATTAAATCGCTACAAAGACTATAACTTAAGCAACGGTATAACAGTTAGCCTGCCACCGGATCAGGGAGAAGGACAGCGCTGGAACCGCAAGCCGGGCAACCTTTACTCAACTCCTGTAAAAATTGAAATTAAGGAAAATGCTGCCAACAATTTTTCAATCTCCCTTGATCAAGTCATACCTGAAATTGAAGCTCCGATTGATAGCAAATATATAAAACATATCACTATGCGAAGTGAACTTTTGTCAGAATTTTGGGGCGAAGACGTAATTCTAGGGGCACATGTTTTGTTGCCGGAGGGTTTTGATGAAAACCCAGATGCACAGTACCCTTTAATGGTTTTTCACGGTCATTTTCCTGCCGACTTTGGGGGCTTCCGCACCAATCCTCCAGACCCAACGCTTGAGCCCAGCTACAGCGCCCGATTTGATTTAGAGGGCTATAACATCATCGAGCAACAAGAGGCCTACGATCTTTACCAGGCATGGAGCGGTGAAGGTTTTCCTCGTTTTATCGCTATAGAGATCCAGCACCCAACCCCTTATTATGACGACTCCTACGCTGTTAACTCTGCCAGCCAAGGACCTTATGGCGACGCGCTCACCTACGAGCTAATACCCTATATTGAAGAACAATTCAGAGGTATCGGTGAAGGTTGGTCAAGGTTTACCTATGGAGGATCGACTGGCGGTTGGGAAGCCATGGCAGTTCAAACCTTCTACCCAGATGAATACAACGGAGCATTTATTGCCTGCCCAGACCCGATAGATTTTAGAGCGTATTTAACCGTCAATATATATGACGATAGCAACGGTTATTTTTACGATAGCCAATTTCAAACACTGCCTCGCCCTGGACACCGAGACTATCTCGGTAACGTTCACGCCAGCCAGTATGACGTCAACCGACTTGAAGCTGCGCTCGGCGACAAAGGTCGCTCTGGTCAGCAATATGATATATGGGAAGCCACATTTTCACCTATGGGTGACGATGGCTATCCGCAGCGACTCTGGGATAAAGAGACCGGGGTGATAGATAAAAATGTTGCGCAGTACTGGCGCGATAACTACGATCTCATGCATATCATAAAGCGAGATTGGGCCACCTTGGGCCCAAAGCTTGAAGGCAAACTACATATTTATGCTGGTGACATGGACAACTATTATCTTAATAATGCCGTTTATCTTGCGGAAGATTTTTTGGAAGGCACTAGCAACCCTTATTATGGAGGGGTGATCGAATATGGCGATCGCGCCGAGCATTGCTGGAACGGCGATCATGAAAATAGCAATGCTATTTCAAGACTGCGTTATAACACCATGTACTTGCCGAGGATTATGGAACGCATCAAACAAAGTGCTCCAGAGGGTGCTGATCTCACTAGCTGGCGCTACTAGATCACTATTAGCAGCTTAGCAGCATACTGAAAATTTTCTAACTCTGATAAACCATAGGGCTTGCCTAACACTGCGCTAAAATCCTACTTGTAAAGCCCTTTTTGGGGGCTGCCTGGGTCTCCATTTGAGACTGTGGTTTTTGTGAGTGGTAAAAAAGACGACAGCCGCTCCAGAAAGCCGTTACCGTCTATTTTTGGGATATTTAGATCTGCGATAAGCAAATCGAATTGATCTGCTTTATTTTTAGTTGCTTGATCAAATCAAGGGCGTTTTCCCATCAGAAGGGACGCTCACAAAATAACCCTGCATTATTAAAAACTTCGACAACGCAGAGGCAATAACTTTATCGCCTTCGGCTAGCAGTAAATGATTTCACTCCCTAAGCGCATAAATACTTCATTACAGGCAGTTCCATCGCTTCATTTGAGCAAGGTAAAAGTATTGTAAAACCCGAACCTACGTCAACTTCACTGTCGACACTAATCGCCCCCCGTGAGTTTTACTAAACTGTTAGCACTCGCCAGCCCTTAGCCCTTACCAACCTCTTTGGAGCTATAAAACGGATCGAAAATGTGGTCAATGCAGGCTTTGTCAATTCCTTCAACTGAGTCAATCACTTATACTCTCACATAGTCTGTAGCTGGATTGACCCCATATTCATTGGCCGCGCTAGAATCAGAAATGCTAGTTCAAATTAGCTTTTCACCTCCAAGAGGCATCGCATCTCTGGCGTTCGATTTAAGGGTCATCAGTATCTGTTGTAAATGACTGCCATCAATCTCTGCTACTAAGACTTCGGTCTCTAATTCAGTTTCGATCTCAATTGAGTCAACTAAAATGGGGGCTATAAGTGTTTTCAACTCCGCGATGACGTCATTCACAATTGCCTTCTCATCTCGCTTGGCTTGTGGCTGGGAAAAATCTAAAAGCGGATGGGTGATGTTTTTAGACCGCTGGATAGCTTTAAGTATGCCCTGAAGTTGGGGCGATGCGGGATGGGCAGGGTCCAATTTCAGATTGAGTAATTCTGCTTGGCCTAACAACCCAGAAAACAAATTAATGAAATCTTGGGTAACACCGCTAACCATCTGACCGAACGAGGCGAGGCGCTCCTCTCAGAAATATTTTTCTTTCTTCTCAATTAGTCGATTTTTAAGCTCTTCTCTTGTTAACTTCATGCCAGCGCGAGTCGCGAGAAATTCGAAAACCGAGGTAAACACCGATGCCATTTCGATTGGCCGATCACTCATAAGCACAAGTAATCCGAGCAACTCATTTTTAGTACTGAATAAGGGCACTCCCACGCAGGAGCATACTTTAAGTTCCTGTAGCAATAAATCATGAGGAAACCGGTCAGCCACATCGCAGCTATAAATCGTCATACGCTGCTTGCAGAAAACATTTTCACAGGAAGTGCCAGCAAGCTCATAAGAGATATTCCCCTGAGGCTCGCCTCTTGCCTAAAGCACATTTGTGCGTATACAGTCGATGTTATTGTGGTCTGCCCGCTCGATCTCAACGGATGGAAAGCCCAGAAATTTGGCAGCACGAACTAACATCTCCCGAAGATAGCCAATTCCAAAGACTAGCTGATCAATATTGCAAATATGATTTATGGCCTTAACGGGGTCCGATATATCGAGGGCATGAACATTGGGGTTTTTTATTTTAGAGCATCGCCAGTTTTAGAAGCCAAAAGACGCAATATTTATGGTGGTGGAAAAAATGCGTTCTTGCCGGATCCATTTATGACATAACCTGACCCTTATCTCTCCGGCTCGCCAAGAAGTATCGGCAGGCTCATACTAATCCCGTAGTAATTAGCCAGTGCAATTTGATGATTTAGCTCTGCTTGCCACCGCCGCAACTGCGCCTCACCAAGCATTCTTTCCCTGACGTTAAGCCGAAAGTAATCACTGATGCCAGCCTCGAACTGTCTTGCTTCGGCATCTGCTAAAACCTGTGCAACCTGCAGCTCTTCTAGTGCCACACTTTGAAGCTCGCTGGTAGCACGAAGATTTACCAAAGATAACCGGAGATCCCGATCCGCCTGATCGATGATCAAACGAAGGTCATAGCTCAGACCTAGCAGCCGCGCATCGGCAGAGGCTATTTTCCCCCTAGCCGTTCTAGTTTCGAGCGGTATGCTAAAAGAGATATCGGCAATAGTGTCTGTGCCCATGCGT
>CAJWGN010000008.1 GCA_913031035.1 uncultured Gammaproteobacteria bacterium | reverse complement strand
AGGTTCCAGCGACTGGGGTGTTAGATTACAGAGACCTTGCGATCACGATTGAAATTGAAGAGGATCGTTGGTTACGTGGCAGCCAGTATCTAGCAGGAGACCCAACTGTCCTTCACCACACAATCAATCGGCTAGATTTTCCTGATGATACTGGCCGACGTGGTTTCTTAGGTAGTGGCAATCCGGATAAGGCGAGCATTACTGCTTATATTCCAGGTGCCGATCCTGTATGGAATCCTGACAACACTGGTGGGTTGCTTAAAGCTGGCTCTGTTCTTAATTTGAACCTGCATTACACAACGACTGGCCGTGAAACTATAGACGACAGCAAAATTGGTCTTTGGTTCTACCCAGAAGGTGAAGTACCAGAAGAGCGTATGTCTGGCGCATGTGCGTGTATTTTTCCACCGAGATGGACTTCGATTCCTCCTAACGATCCAGATTTCGAACAGCAGGCTTCTATTACTATTCGCAAAGATGCAAATATTATGAGCTTTACTCCGCACATGCATTTCCGTGGTAAGTACATGCGTTTCTTCGCTGACTTCCCGGATGGTTCTAGCGAAGAGTTGATTAACATTGCCCAATACGACTACGCTTGGCAGCGTGCTTATACGCTAACTGAGCCAAGATTCGTGCCCGCTGGAACTAAGATCCGTGCGGTTGGTGCTTTCGATAACTCTGGCCAAAACCCAGCTAACCCTGATCCAGAACGAGAAGTTCCATGGGGACAGCAGAGTTGGGATGAAATGTTCTTCGGCGCTGTAAGCTGGAAGTACACTGAACAAGGCGGTGAAGACTAAAAGCTTCGCTGTTGGGAAAAGCTCGGCTTAGCCGGGCTTTTTTTTGTCTGAGCATTAGGAAATTATGACGCTTGCGAGCAGCCCGAATTGGGTTTCATAACACACTGCTGCAAACTTTTGCGAAGCTGCCTAATCGAAATTTACAGTGGCTTCTAACGGGCGCGCGAACCCGAAGGTCGACAAGTATAGCTAGCTCAAAGGCGGTTTGCCTTTTGTTGCCTTCGGACAGTATTTTTGTGTTCCTCAAGGTTTTTGCTGTTTTCTTTTGTAGCCACAGGCCACACATAAATTAAGCAGCTAACTCACATCAGTCCCCTATCGCTTTTCTATATATTGCCTACATCCATCTAAAGCGGCTAGGCCCACCCACGTTCTCTCACTGCCCAAGGGGCGTTCCAGGCTTTGACCATTTCTGCGACGTTAGAATCGTCCCTCATTTTAAAATGGAGGCACAGTGAGAATGAGTTTCTTTGTTTGTTGGAGGCGCCGCTCTACCTTCACCAGTGAGCGCTCTTCAGGGTTTGGATCTGGCGGGGTTGTTGGTGATATTAACAAGAAAAAACGTGGTTAAGGGTATGCTGTGTGCCGTATGAAACCTCAGTGGTTGCTCGATAAGCGAGCACTTGCGATTTTTCTAGTCTGATTTAGCGTGTAGTAGTGCTTGTTAGTTTTCTTCTCGCAAGTTATCAGCAATAAGTGATTCGCGATCTCTGTCGTAAGAATTCCTTGAGTCAGTTCGCTTAATCTGAGAAACCGGCGCTTGAATCGTAGCACTTGGAGTTGTTGCTCTGGTTGTTCGAAGATTAGCGCTATTTTGATAAAGGGTGGTTGCGCTTAGCCACAGTTGACGACAATACGCAGAGTTCGCATCGAAGCTGTTACCTGCAAGATTTTTCGGCGAGGTCTCGCAAGCTGCAAGACAACACACCAACATAGTTACAATAAGGTTCTGCCTACCACCTCCTGAATTAATAGCTACCCTCATAGGTATTATGAGGGTAGCTTGATGCTGAAAGCCAAGTCCTTCAGAGCCCTGATGGGCTTCAAAAGTTGTCGACTAATGAGATGGCTAACCGGGGATGGTTCTAGCTCTGTGTCACTTTCACCATCTTCTTATTGTCAAAACGCTTCAGGATAGTTGGCAAATAAAGAAGATCGAGTACCAAAGCTAAAACCACAATCGGCACCAGAAGCTTTGCCGCTTGCTGAAAGTAGATGGTATTAGCACCAATTAGAATGGTTGTGCCTAGTGCTAAAACTAACGTTGTAATGGATAGTGCCGGTCCTGCTGTAAGTATTGCATGGTCGATGGATTCTTTTTTATCGGTGCCTTCTCGTCTGCGGTCCAAATAATGGCTGAGTAGATGCACGGTGTCATCAACTACGAGACCAATGCTAATGCTAAAAAGCATCATTACAAAAGGGTCGAGTTGGCCTACGAAAACCGCCCATATACCGAAGACGATGGTAGCGGGTAACAGGTTAGGTATGACGCTTAGAATCCCAAAATAGACACTTCTTAGACCAACAATCAGGCTAAGTGTAATTAGTAAAAGACTTACCGAATAACCTTGTAGTAACTCAATAGTCACCAGTTCATCCATTCGAGAGAACAGGAGTATTGAACTGCCATGAAGCAAGCTTAGCTCTGGGAAATCTTCAGCAAACTGGTTTGTTATTTTTTCATCCAAATTCAAAAGCTCTTGATTGCTAGAGGGCACTACATTGATGAATAAATTGATTACCGAATAGTCTTCGTCGATAAAGCCTAGCAGGGGGAAGTCCTCGCTTTGAACAAGTTCATAACCTGCTAGGTGGTTTCCAACGACATTAACAGAGTCCGGAATAACATATTCTTCTGGCTTACCCTGTCTTAAGTAACGATTAATGGTTTTAATAACATCGACGATGCTAGTGGCAGATTCCACCTCTGCCTGCTCGGATAGCCATTCATTAAAGTTATCGACTCTGCGCAGAAGTTCCGGCTGAATTGCGCTGTCTCGGCCTCCTGTTTTAATACCATAATTCAGCGATGGGCCTCGGTTCATCCGCTCATTGATGACATCGTAGTAATCTCGAAGCTCGGTGTCGCCAGCGATAAAATCTATGCGATTAAAATCAGTTTCATTGAGTGGCAACAGGAGAAGCGTCACAACAG
This sequence comes from uncultured Gammaproteobacteria bacterium, assembly GCA_913031035.1. Lineage (GTDB taxonomy): Bacteria > Pseudomonadota > Gammaproteobacteria > Pseudomonadales > Pseudohongiellaceae > UBA9145. The sequence continues at coordinate 50,746 of CAJWGN010000008.1, read as the reverse complement.
CCAAGCCTGTGCATGACCAAAAAATTCTTTTGTCGTGAGTATGGGTAAACAGGCTGATTTTCTTAAGTGGGCCTTGCAGGAAAGGCTTGCCGGTTTTTACTAAAGCTTCAGCATTGGTGAACTGAACCAACAGGGCCGGTACCAACAGAAAGGTAAGCAGGTAGGCAAACACAATTCCGATAGCAACGATCTGACCAAAGTCTTGAATAGCCGGTGAGGAGCACATGTTTAATGACGAAAAGCCGATTGCGGTGGTTAGTGCGGCAAGACTCACTGGCTTGAAGTTATGATTAAGACTAATCTCCATAGCCTTTTCTTTATCTTTATCTTCATCCTGACTCAGAGCTTGCTGGTAAATTGAAATGATATGGACTGAGTTTGCTACCGCGATAATCACTACAACAAGGGGGGCTATGATTGAAATACTATTGAATGCATAGCCTAACAAACCCACCAGGCCGATGGTGCAAATCAGTGTAAAAAGTGTATGCGTAAGAATGCAGAACCCCAGAATAACTGACCGAAAGCAATAACAAATAGTGAGAACGCAAATTAGGATGACGAGGGGCATCAGTGTCGTTAGGTCATCGACCATTGCCTGCTGACTAGACTGCTCTAGCAACACTTCGCTGTTAACCAATATTGTGAGATCTGGGTTGTCACTGCGCAGTTGATCGCGCAGGGTGAGAGCAGCATTTGCAATCTCCATTCTCTGCTGAGATGTCGCTTGGCTTGCATCTAACACAACAGGTGCAAAACTAACCGAGGCATCTCTTGATAAAAGGTTGTTTGTTAGCAGCCGGTCCTTCATTGCTATCTCAGCGAGAGCGGCCAATTCATCGTCACTGTATTGATCTAGCGATTTTGTAAACAAACGACGCTGAGTCTCTGGGGAATAAAAATCTACCAATGTGGTCACCCGCTGAGCCATCGGGATATCTTCATAGGAGGTTTTTAGTGACGCAATAGCATTTAGAATAGGGCGGCTAAAAACAGTAGTATCAGCATCTGCCAAGAAAACGTAGGTTACGGTAAGTTGGTTAGGGAACTTATCGTCTAGTTCGTTAAACTCCTCAAGATAGGGGTCACTGGTGCTAAGCAGGGCGGTGAATGATGTGTTAAAGCTCAGGTTAAATACACCGTTTGCGAGGAGCAGCGTCAGCAGGACAGCGAATACGGTGAGTAAGCTGCGGTAGCGGACTGTGACGTCTGAAAGGGTCTTACTTAGAGTCGAGCTCATTGAATTGGGTTAAATCCTAAAAAGGTTAAATTCTAAAAAGGTTAAGGTCTAAAGCGACCACGAGTAACTAACTCACGTCTCTCTGCAGTACGTTATCCAGCTCCGGACGCCATTGCTAAGAAATTTTTGCTTGTGCAGTATAAAGTAAAACTTCCGTGTCCAGTTGCGCCGAGGTGCATTTAGTGGCACCAAGCTGCCGCGTTTGAAGGCATCAACTAATGTTATCTTTGAGAGGCAACCTATTCCTAGGCCAGCTTCGACTGATCGTTTAATCCCCTCTGTATGCTGTAACTCCAAGCGTAGGTCCAGATTGGAGAGAATGCCTGTCATTGCTCTGTCAAATGCCTGGCGGGTGCCAGAGCCCTGCTCACGGACAATCCACTGGGCATCCAATAAATCCTGTTCGCTCAGCTCACTTTTGCCTGCATAAGGGTGATTGGGAGCGCAGAAAAGGGCTAGCTCGTCCTCGCGCCAGTACGAGACGTCTAAGTCAGGGTCTTGTGGTTCGCCCTCTATTAATCCTATATCCAGTTCAAATTTCTTAACTTTTTGAACAATTGCCGCCGTGTTCTCTACAGTAAGCTCTATTTTCGCATCTACGTGCTCTTGCATAAATCTGGCCATGATCCCAATGGCGAGATAGTTGCCGATGGTCAGCGTGGCACCAACCTTTAAATCTCCAACTTCAACATCCAGTGAGAGGGTGTTTTCCAGCTCTACGGCTCTAGAGATCAGTGCGGCGACTTTTGGACGAATCAGCTGGCCATGCCCATTGAGCTGCACGCGTTTACCGATGCGGTCGAACAAACTGACCTTAAAGCGGTGCTCCAGCTCCATCAGAGCCGTGCTAGCGGCTGACTGGGACATCGCCAGCTCATGCGCAGCATGGCTTACATTTTCATGAGCTGCGACGGCTAAGAATACTTGCATTTGTTTTAGAGTAAATTTCATTGCTTGGCTGTTTGCATTGTTCTTCTGTCCGCAAGCCTATATTTATAAAATAGATAAAGGATATAAATAATATCAATTTTACAGATAATAGCTATAGCGCGTATAGTTGTCGCCAAATTAATTCGAGGAGTAAACCGTGGCTAAGATGTCCACTCAAAGCGTCACTCAGGTGCATCACTGGAATGACTCGCTGTTTAGTTTCAAAACCACCCGAGATCAGTCGCTGCGCTTTGAAAATGGTCATTTCGTGATGATTGGGTTAGAAGTAGATGGCAAGCCGCTAATGCGGGCCTACAGTATTGCGAGTCCGAACTACGAAGAGGAGTTGGAATTTTTCAGTATCAAGGTTCAGGACGGCCCACTGACGTCAATATTGCAGAACATTAAGATCGGAGATGAACTTTTTGTCTCCAGTAAACCTACCGGCACCTTGGTTGTTGATCATTTACTGCCGGGTCGCAATTTGTACCTTATTGCTACAGGCACAGGTTTGGCACCGTTTATCAGTATCATCCAAGATCCTGAGGTTTATGAGCGTTACGATAACGTGATCTGCACCCACGGTGTGCGTTACGTTTCCGAATTGGCCTATCAAGACTTGATCGAAAACTCGCTGCCGAAAAATGAATTCTTTGGAGAGGAAGTGACTAAACAGCTGCTCTACTATCCAACTGTGACTCGCGAAGATTTTCGCAATCAGGGACGATTGACCGACCTTATGACGTCAGGCAAGCTGTTTGAAGACATCGGCCTGCCTACGCCAGACCCAGAGCAAGACCGTTTCATGATCTGTGGCAGTCCCAGTATGTTAAAAGATACCTGCGATATTATCGATGGCTGGGGTTTTAAAGAATCTCGCCAGGGAATTAAGGCCCACTATGTGATTGAGCGGGCTTTCGTAGAGTAAAAGCTCAAGGAAGAAGAGAGCGCGCTTTTAAGCCTCGCGCCATTTTCTATAGCGGCGGGTTTGTAGGCGATTTTTTAGCTGGTCACTGAGCGTGGCCAGCGCTGGTGATAACTTTAATTTTGGCGGCTTACCCGAAGCCAATCTTTTTAATTGGGTTTTAGATACCGACATAAGCCCTAAACTGGCCAGGGTCTTTGAAGACCAATTAATTTCTGGCAGATTAACGGAAGAAGATTGTCCTGCCTTCCATAAGTTGGGCAAATCCGGATTAAATGCCAACCCGCGGCCAAGCCCCAAAACCTTTACGCCGAAACCTTGTTCATCTTCAGTCAGTGCACCTCTGGCCACTTCAGGGCTTAAAATTCCCCCTGTCACCATGATAGGGATTGATACGACGGAGGCTATCTCGCGGGCGAATTTGATAAAATACGCTTCGCGCTTTGAGGCTTTTGTGTGGTCGGTTGTGCCAGTCATGGCAGGGCTTTCGTAATTTCCTCCCGACATTTCTAAAAGATCTAAGCCAATTTTTTCAAGCTCAATCGCTACCCATTTCGCGTCGTCCAGTTGGAAGCCACCTTTCTGAAAATCAGCTGAGTTCAGTTTTACGGACAAGCAAAAACTCGGCGATACCGCAGCTTTTACAGCTTTCAATGTGTCCAATAAAAAACGTGCACGGTTCTCTAGCGAGCCTCCCCACCGATCCGTTCTGTTATTGACCAGCGGCGACAAAAACTGACTAATTAAATAACCGTGGGCGGCGTGAATTTGAACGCCGCTGAAACCCGCCCGCTCCGCCAATTGGGCCGTATGTGCGAACCGCTGGATAAGTGTTTCAACTTCCGAGCTTTGCAGTGCCCGAGGCTTTGCAAGCAGCTTATCGAACCCTGGGATATTTACGGCGATATCCGATGGGCCAACCGCTTGTTCACCCATAGCCGCATAAACCTGCCGGCCGGGATGGTTAATTTGCATCCAAAAATGGGCGCCGCCAGCTCGACCGGCTTTTGCCCAGGTCTTAAACAAATCCAAATGGCTGTCATCTTGAAGAACTACGCCTCCAGGGCCGGTCATTGCGTCCGGCGCGATCATGACGTTGCCGGATATCTGCAAGCCAACGCCACCCTCTGCCCAGCGCTGATAAAGAGTGAACAGTTTTTGTCCTGGTAGCTGACCCTCGATTGAAAGATTTTCTTCCATCGCTGCTTTGCATAACCTGTTCGGTAGCACTGCACCATTGGGAAGAGTCAGAGGTCTAAATAAAGAATCTATTTTCATGTGCTTATCTTTTCAAAAATGGCTAACGGTTGGTGAATATTCTTGCCGAATTTACTTAAGCTAATGGGCTAAATTTTTAATCCAAATTATTTGGTGGAATGTAGGGTTATAATCATGCTTGCTATGTCTTGGTTATTGCTAGAAATTTCGAATACCATGTTTAGCCAATCGGTTTCATTCAAGTCACTGGTCATGAGTTTAGCAATTCCAATGTGCTGGGAGCTATGGCTTCATCGCTTAGAAAAAATTCAGCCACAGCTTTGGATTTTGCAACCGCCAGCCGCGTCAATGCGGTGGCCGCATTTTTTTTTGATCTATAAGGCGTCGTCGCACGTGGCTGTTGTAAACCAAGATGTCTAAGAATGGGTTAGCTAAAAATGGGCAAACTAAGGCCAGATCAGATGCAACCTCAGGCTATTCGGCCGATGCCGTATGCAGCAGCTGGATTTGAGTTTAAAGTATAGGCTGTGTGAAGACGAGGTAAAGTTTCTCTAGAATATTTCTGCGCCGAGTCATTAGCAGTTCCTCAGAGTCTTGAGTCAGTGCTAAGGCGTCGTCAACCTTTTGACTGACTGAGGCAGTCTTGAGCGTGAGCGAGTCTTGGGCCGCTGAAACTGTTGGTATTTCTAGCATAGCGCTGGCCACCCCTGAAGCGCGTCGCCAAGCTTCACCAGTACTTCCCGCTCCGGTGCAGCAAAATCAGCTCGGCCTAGGAGAAAACGAATGCTTTCTAGAGCCAACAAGATTGCTAAGCAATCGAAATGGCGCCGCTACGATAGTAGTTGATACATTACTAAATGCTCTGCAGACAGCTGGGCTAAAATTAAATTCTGGAGCGCTGAGGTCGCCTGTAATAGGAATTTCTAGGTCGATAATACACGTTCCATCCCTGAGTAGGGCAAGTGCTAGATCCAGCGGTAGATCCATCGTGTCTGGATGGTTGAACCGGTTGCCTAATTTGAGCTCACTCAAGCCAAGCTGATTATTGGCCTCCAGTTCGTCGTCCTTTAGGTCATAGGTCAGGATAAGATCGACGTTGCTTTGAGCGATTTCTCGGTCAGCGAATTTAAGAATACAGGGAGTCATAGAGGGTATGGTTATATAAGTAAAACTGAGCTGTATTTGAGTTTGGTTGGTGACAGCGAACGGCGTTAACTCATGGCTTTTTTTTACTAAGCCAAAACCGATCAACTTACATCGATGGTGTGGTAACTGCGAGTATAAGCCCTGCATGATCGCGGGTCTGCGGATAGTTAGACATAGACCTCAAGTGGACTGCCTATTCGTAGGGCAATGAGGACCAGCTATCGCTCATAATGAGTTTTAGTCTTGCATTACCGTGTTTAGGATTATCGATATCATCCGCTTCTAGCATTTCACATTCATCGTTGATCATTTGGCTCAGATCCGCGGGGTAGGCTTTGCAGTCATTTGGTCTGTCATGATAAATGTCGCAGCTGTAGATCTCTTTTGATTTTTCCGTTCCCTCGGTCCTACGCAGCCAAGGACAAATTTCCAGTTGAGCTCCAGAGCTTGGGTCCATCCAAATACTGCCATTGCTAACATAGCGAGCAATTTTAGGACGAAATAATTCCCAATACTCGATTTCATCAGCGGTGGCCGACAAACCACCGTTGCTGTAGTTGATACAGCATTTGCCACATTGGTTGCAGGGTTTCAATAGGCCGCCTTATTTAGCAAAAAGCTGTGCGTCAATATCGTTAAAGGCTTTAAACTCTAATGCGTTGCCGGAAGGATCTTTGAAGAACATTGTTGCTTGTTCCCCTGGCTCTCCTTTAAAGCGTACATAGGGTTCAATTAGAAACTCTTCAATAAACTCACTTACGCTGCCCGCCAGTGTCTGCCATTGTTCCATCGTCAGGACTACGCCGAAGTGCGGCACGGGCACGCCATGGCCATCTACGTGATTCGCGATACTGTTCACCGACCCATCTTTGCCAATGACAGGATCAAGATGCGTCACCAACTGATGGCCAAAGAAATTAAAGTCGATCCATTGCTCCGAACTACGACCTTCAGATAGGCCCATTTTTGCGCCATAAAAGTCCCTAGCCTCATCAATATCTCTAACCTGAATAGCAAGATGAAAAGGTGTTAGTTGCATATTTAGAATCCTGTACGATTGTCACTTTTTGATTTAGTTTGAAGAGATAGGCTTTTTTTAAAAGCCCTCACAGGATCTGGTAGCTCAGCGCCACCAAGTCTTTTTTTAATCCAAGCATTTGAATAACTAATGCTGACACTAGTGTCTCACGACTTGGAGCGTTGTGATTTGTACAGTAGAGACTGTTTCACTGCTTGCCACTCATTTTCGATAATTGAAAACACCACGGTGTCTCGGTGAGCCCCACTGGCATCAATTTGATGGTTTCTTAATACCCCATCTTGTTTTGCGCCAAGACGCATTATAGCGCTGCGAGAGGGGTGATTGTGCCAGTGCGTGCGAAACTCTACGCAAACCGAATTCAGTGTTTCAAACGCATGGCCCAGCATTAATAACTTACACTGCGTATTAACGCCGGACTTTTGAGCGCTGCTTTTAAACCAAGTATTGCCGATCTCAAGACGCCGATGCTGTTGTTCCGCATTCAGGTAGCGAGAAGAGCCGATAAGTTTTTGACTTGAGTTCTCGATAACAACGAAAGGCAAAGATTTGTCCGCAGCATAACTCTCAAGCGCGGTATCAATGTAGTCATCGATGGTGTTTTCGCCGGGCACAGCTGTATACCAAAGCTCCCAAAGTTTGCCATCACTGGCGGCTTCGACCATTGCGTCTCGGTGCGCTCTAGTCATAGGTATAAGGGTAACTAAATCACCTTTAAGTTCTGTTTCAGAAAGCCATCTGTCCATGGTGCAAACCTTAGCCTAAATAGTCTTGATAGAGCGTTCATAGTACCATTTATAGTATTATCTATACGGTTGCCAATCGGCGGACCCAAAATTCTAGATTACTTATCGGTACGGAACCATGCAATCAACGGTCAGATGAGCGTTGACTATGCCATAGGCTTCGCTGTAAAAACCGGATTCGGTTTTTCTGATAATAAAATTGCCTAGGCTTGTTGTTTTGAGCCGTAGCTCAAAAACGCTGACAGTTTCGATTTCGAATGGGCTGTCGTCTTGAAGATCAATGGAGTGGTCGGTTGCGAATAGTCGGTCGCCTTGTACTGACCATATTAGCTTGCCCGCCGAGGCACTAGCCGGTTTATTGCGGATCTCGTTTGCAGCAGCTGTGACAGCAAAGCTAGAAATCTACTCTCCTTGCAACCAGTCGTAATTAATGGGCTCTGGCGTGCAGGTCAATAGGATTGAGCTCGCTAGAGCTAGCGCCGCCAATTTATGACGTTGGCGGCTACCTGACGGCTAACGTCATTCTGACGTTTCATTAAGCTGCTCGCGCTTGAGCTGAACAGGCTCGTTATCCAAACTGACATCCCCTATAAAGCGCCCGCTTGATCGAAATAGAACGATAGCTAGAGCGAAAAAAGGCGTGGCGACCAACAGTCCATTTATTAATCCTGAGCCTCTTTCATCCATACTGCTCCAAATCAACATGCCCAGCGCAATTTGAAGGGTGTAGAGGGCCGCTCCAGGGTGCATCCACGGCCTCATTTTCCAAAATCCCCAGGTGCCAGCGCCATAGACACACCAGTGCAGCACCGCGCCAAACTTGGCCGACCAGCCGGTAAATAAAAAGCCAAACCAGACTTCTTGATCTTGGCTGAGAGGCTTAATGAATATGTCCCAAGGCAGATACAAGAAAGTCATAAAAGCGCAGAACAGCAATAAAGCATTCATCCACCAAGGTCTGAGTTTCAATCGAGCGTGAATAATAGATAGCATTAAGAATTAACCTTTGCCCGACTCCGAGCTAATAACTAGATGTGTGAGCGTGAGAGGCCGCTAACCTTTGCAATATAGTGTCGGCAGCACAGCGAAAAATCAATAACGTGGAAGAACTAGCGTCCTAGGTAATACCTCGCTGACTGATAGTAAGCGCCGCCGCAAGGAACCACTCGCGTTTCTTCCTCTATTCGGGTTCGAATTAGAGTCGAAAATGTCATGAAACTAATGTTAGGTGCCCCTCAGTACAAGCCTGATTAATAGAACAAACATACCCGCAGAGATGAATAAATTACCTGCTAGCCCCATGCTGCATATACCGATACTCGGTTCGGAAAACAAACCAAAAGGTGAGAGTAGCAATAGTAAGGTGATAGGTAAAACCACCAAACTTACGAACACAAAGAAAAGAGGCGAAAAAGTCCTGATGCTGGAGTGCTCTCGTTTCTCGGACGCGGCTATATAACCAAATAAACCCAACGAAAGTCAAAGTGCCTAGTGAGACACTTAAAACCTGCCATGCCAGTCGCACTCCAGCCTCAAGTTTATGTAGGACCGTAGGTAGAAGTGCCGCTAATGTACCCATGATGCTTGCTGCAATGAGCGCTATCAATCTGGTTTTTTCTATCTCATGCCAATTTTCGTTCTGACTTTCTCTTAAAGCGACGACAATACCTGAAAACCCAGCCAAACCGACTGATATTTTTGTAAATATATTTAAAATTCTCACAGTAATCCGAATGCCTTGCTAACTTGAATTTCTGGGGCTGCTTGCTTTTGTGCCACTCAAGCACAAAACAAGCGGCGTTAGAAATTCCAGCTTGTTAAAAGCTACTTTTGTAAATCAATTCAAATGTTTCCTGTTTGAATACTTTCAGAAAAAATCAAATAACACACTCAAAAAGTTAAGCCAAAGCCGACCAAGATAAATATTGCCGATAGCATATTGTAAAAACTGTATTCCTCTACATTTTCCTGACGAAGGTAAGAGTATGCAAAAGCGAAAAAGACCCCTTAAGTAATTCCCCTCGATGAAAATAATAATACCGGCTAGTCGAATGTAAAACGGATGCTATTTTTCTATATCTTGAATGGTCAGCCCCATAAGCGCGACCAATCGGGACTTTTTTCTCTTCTCTGGCAATCAGCTTATAGGTCATGAGGTAATGCCGAATTCTTCTGATCAGTGCCGGCGGCAGTCCAGCGATGTCATCAACCGATGTCCGCAAAGGTGCATTCTCAAGCACGACAATAATCCTATCGTCGGCTTCACCGCCATCTAATATCGAAAACCCGCCTACGACTCTGTCGTTCAGAAGAATCTTTGTCTTTGAAATGGGGTGCTCGCTGATATGCAAATATCTAGTGGGCCGCCATCGCCTTGAGCAGCTTCAGGTATCAAGGCACCTACTCGCTCACCGCAGTAAGTTTTGGAAATAGAACCATATAAAGTCGGGTGCTGAGACGATGACCTTTGCGGCCTGTCTACTCGGAGGGAGTCTGTGGTTTTGACCACTGCGTATTTGAGCAAGTCATATTTGACTAAGTCGAAAAAGCAGATTTCGATGAAGGCATGAACTACTCTGGGAACTTCTGGGCCTACTTCCAGACTTTGCCGTGAATGAGGTCGCCAACCGTAAAAGGATTGGGCAAAGGTTTTACGGGTTTGTATTCTTTAAGTTTAGGCTCGCATCTAATGGGTAATACTTCGAAAGTACTGCGACAAACCTCATTAATTTTTAACAGAGTTTGTGTTGCTAGTGGCGGATTAACTCTTATACCCTAGAACCAGCCTCTTTTAAGAGATTGTTTAAGCCTTTAGGACCCACGTAATGAAGAATCTAGTATTTCCAACTCTGTTTTTACTAATTGCGCTAGTCAGTCCAAGTATCGTTGCACAAGAGAAGCACCCAGAACACGATGCTGTGATGGTTGTCGTGGATCGCTTTTTTGAGGCGTTAAACACAGATAACCAAGTCTTGATGGCAAGTATTAGCATTGATGGCGCGCATAATTACAGTATTAGAGAGAAATCTGACAGTACCTTTGAACTTCGCTCTCGGCAACAAAACAACGCAGAGTTGGCTCCTAATGCCGCTGAATACACCGAGCGTTACTGGGATGAAATTGTACTGGTTAATGATCTTATGGCGGTATTCTGGGCTCCTTATGATTTTTACATCGATGGGATGTTCTCACACTGTGGCGTCGATGTTTTCGATCTTGTTAAACTGAATGGACAATGGAAGATGGCGAATTCCATGTACACCGTAATTAGAACGGGCTGCCCAACCTCTCCTCTCGGTGAGTACCAGCGATAGAGGGCTTAAAATCAGACAGTCTGAGTAACGAACAGCTTACCCTGTAGACTAACAAGCTAATTATTGCCGAGGCTTAAGGGCTCAGCAAGCGGACGTCAAGCCAACAATGTAAGTACCATTGATCTAAGAACGATTAATGTAGGTGCCGTGCCGCTCAAGATGCTGTTAACTTTACAGGGACTATTTTTTTGCTGCGTGCGGTTGCTAAACTTTACTGCTCAGCCCTCTCGGTCTGACCGGTTAAAGAAACTTTGCTGAGTAAATCGAGCAAAGTGTTATGTAGTAAAGGTTTTGCGAAAACCTTTATTCATTATTCCGTCTACACCTATGACTTTTACATTGCACCTACGAGGGATTAGTAATGGCCTGGACTGGCGCGCTGTCCGCGGCTTGTCTAAGATTTTTCGTTGCTGTTTTTAAGACTGCCGCTAGCGCAACTTCAGTATTTTGCCGACCGAGTAAGGAGTAAGGAGTAAGGGGTAAGGGGTAAATAAGTGAAAGAATAAATATCCAAAAGGCATAAGAGCCCTGGTACCTTCGGTTGTTTCAGCAAAAGTCTGCAATCTTATTTCTGCATTTCACTAGTTGATTTTGTAAAAGGCCATTTTCTTTTCTGCTATTAACTCTAGCAGATGCCTCGCTGGTTGGGATTTTAAAGGAGCGGGAAAATGATCTCAATTTAAGGTCAAAGATAATTCTTCTGATTAAAAAGGGCAGGGGCAGTGTTTATGTAATCTCTCTCCACTTGTCGGGTGTTCAAAATACAGTTCACTGGCATGCAGGAGTAAGCGATCAGCCATCCCTTCACTGTCTGCACTGCTGTACAGATCACAGCCAAGAATTGGGTGGCCTATTGATAGGCTGTGAATCCGCAGCTGGTGCGTCCGTCCAGTATGAGGGATAAATTGCACCGCGCTCCGTCGTGGCTGCTCTAGTCTCTTTAATACTGTGTATTCACTTAGCGCGGTTTTGCCGGTGCTATGGCAAATTTTCACCCGTGGGAAATGGGCTTTATCTTTTGCTATGGCTGCGCAAATTTGCCCCTGATCATCGGCAATCCATCCTTTTAAAATGGCCACATAACGCTTTTGAATTGTGCGCGCTTGAAACTGGTTGTTGAGATTTTGTGTAGAGTTTTTATTTAGCCCAACTAACATAATGCCGGAGGTTCCAAAATCTAAACGGTGAGGTAGTTTTGCTTTCGGGAATGCAGGACTCACGCCCCCTTGGCCGTGGATGAGGCGGTAGTGCACGGAATCCCAGTTGAGCGGGTTTCTACCCGACAAACTAAGTAATCCGCTGGGCTTGTTGATTATCAAGATGTCATTATCTTGATGCAAGATTTCCAATAGCTCGGTACATGCTGGCGCCACAAAATTATCATCAATAATGTGAGTAGACGGAACACTGTTATACATTAGGCATCTCCCACGTTTGCTGTGTGCCCTGCCAGAGAGCTGTTGGTATAGCTGTTAGGTTATGCTCCATTTTATTCATCCAATAAACTTATTTTTTGAGCTAGGATCAAGTTTTCGAAGTTAGGTCAAATAGACCTCAACCTCGGTGTAAGCTTTCGCTTTTTAAACTTAAGGACAGTCGACTCAACCGTCAAATGCTGCCTTCTGCGGTCCTAAGAAATGATGTATTCAGGCTCGCTGTGCCTTTTAAGGAAAAAAACTGCTCTACCCAATCATCAGTTGAGTAAGGTTTATGGTCTCTAGCCATGTCCGTATTCATCGCTATGAAAAAAAAGTCAGAGGTTTCTGTTGTGGTTTCAATTTCAATAGTAATGATTTTAAGACAGAGTTTTGCTTTCGCCTTACTAGTCTCCGAATGTGTAAGGCATAACGTCTTTATTTAAAAAAATCGTGGACGCTTCAGCCTACTTTGAACTGCCTATTGTAGCCCTAGTTTTTATCTGTACTCATCATGCTAATACTTGAATTCTCAGCGCATACCCCAACTTCGTGATGATACGAGGAATAAATTGTGGATGATTCATCAAGGATTCTATACCTAATAATTGGGGGTTTGTTGTTGTTCTATTTTTTTTCAGTGAAATTCATCTCTTATCTAAAGAGGCGAAAAAATAATATACCTCTGTGGTCGTCCATCTTTGTTGGGATTACTATGGGGTTGGTTAATCTAGATATACATATAGAGCCTAGTCCGCAAATTGAAAGAAAAGCGAAAAGAAATGGCAAACATGAATTGCCAGATGACTTCATTGACCCTACATCCATAAAGATCTCGAAAAACGGCTGACACCCGGCGTTCGTAAGGATAAGTGCAGCTAGCTTCTTTTTAGAACCGATTGCTGGGCGTTGGGCTAGCCCAATATTACCCCGCATCATGAGGTTCTCAAGATTCAATATTTACCTTAGCACGGCCTACGTATTGACGTATTGCGCTCTCGTTTCTGTTTGAATTCTTCAGTTATGAACCGCTATCGTTGACTCTATCTCGTGCTGTTTTGAACTTTCCTGTTGCCGGAACACGTCTCCCAGTTTTGCCTAGGCCGAATTTTGGTTTACTGCTGTAAAAGCCCTTTTAGATTCCGTTTTGAGAAAGATAGGTTTCATGCCAAATCCAAATATCGCCGTTATTTCCAACCTTTTTATTTAAGTCGGTTCATGCTGAAACACGTTCCTATGATCGGCTTTTGGCATAACCCCCCAAGTGTACGAAAGAACGGCAATACTGGGCCATGATTGTTGTTCGACCCAGATATGATTCTTGGTTTCTGAAGCCTACCGGTGGATCTGATAAAGCTCGGTGAGCATTTAAGCCCCGGAATTAGATATAGGCAGTCACTTGTGGACTCTCTAAACTTTATTTATACATAAGCCGATTAGAGAAATGAAAAACAGACCATTCGCGTCGGCTGTTATCTTTTACTTAATAATATTCGTCATATTCGATTCTCCACTTCTGGCACAATTGCCTTAGTAAAGAGCTTATCGTCCTCGGTTCAGCTTTAGCTAGGCCGGCTTAAAAAACACAGCCATAAAAAACCCGGCCACTTTTCAGGAGCCGGGTTTCAGTTATCTCACGCTACATTTTAGATTGTAGAGTTTAGGTGTCAAAGATCGCTACTAAACAACCTTTAGAATCAGGGATATCTTCGATGTTAACTGTGCCGCCGGCAAGGACTGTGGTCAGTGCATCTTTCAAAAAATGCTCATTGGCATGGTTGCGCTGAGTCTCATATCCGAGCTGATCATTGATCGGCCCGCGGTACATTACTTCTTTAGTGCGAGGATTGATAATAAAGACCTCTGCAGTTCGCTCAACGCCCAAGGACTTAGCAAGCTGCTGTCCTTCGTCTTTGAGTACTGGGAAATCAATACCAAACTCATCTGCTTCCCGCGCAATGCGCTTAAGGTTATCTTGGATGTTTGAGTTAAACATCAAAAACCTAACTTTCTCGCCTTGGAACTCATCGCGAACTTCACGGTAGCTAGGTAGCGCGATTCTAGCTATAGGGCAGCCAACGCCTTGTACGTAAAAAACGATAAATTCGTCGTCTTTGTACTGGTCCAGCGTATGGATCACGCCGGCTTGGTCGGTTAGGGCGAAATCGGGGACAGAACGTAGCCAATCATCTTCTGCAAAGGCTGGGGCGGCTATTCCCATAGCGACGATACCCATTGCTACAAAAGAAATAAGTAACTTGCTCAACAATTTCATCTTAACTGCTCCTTTCTAGGCCTATGCCTTGGTCACTGGATGTGCACAAAACTGATAACGTTAATATAAGGCTTTTGTGTTGTAATTCAATGCCATTTGCTGCGGCACAGGGTCGCAGGCTCAGGCCGGAGGATCAACTTTAGAGCTGGCACTCTGATAAGGTCCTCGCTGGAAGTTTAATAAATCAATGTTATGGCGTTTAACTGAAATCGACTCAGATCAGACTAGCTTTTTTATTAAACTAACAGATTCTAATGGTAGCAACTAAGCTTCGGCTATCCCATAGGACTCGCTTTAAAATCACAGAAAGTTGCAGTCTATAGAACTGGCCCTTAAATGCCATTTTTGTGCTTCTTGGGTCCTTTGGATTCGAGTAATAGCTATATAAAACAGTGGTTTAGAATGGATTAAACACGACAAATCATCAGTTACTAATTACTGCAACGGTTAAAGTTGTAAATTGTGTGGTCTATTTAGCCGGCTAGTCTTAAGAAATAGGAACTGTTTTTGTATATTTCGGCAGATTGTGGCGGATATTTGAACAACTTATTTTGCCCAAACAAGGAATCTAGTCACTTGGCTTTATGATCATTAAGGAATGCCAGAAGAACGTTGCGCTCTACACTAACCGCTGACTGACAGATAAGTTCAATTTTTGGAGGTTGAAAGGTTGAATAACCCTGTCATACCAATATCGAAATGTCAGTCTGATCAGCGTATAGTAACGCAACACCGTTAGTGCCAAGTCACTTGAGTAAGTTATTGTGGCTGCCGTACAAGTTATTAGGATTTTTATGCTTGCCAGGATAACCGCCCTCTATATCGAGCTCGTCTTTCGTAGACCATTGTTAGTCATTGCGTTGGTCCTAATTACCGCCGCTGGATTTGGCTATTACGTTCAGTACTTTCGCCTTGACGCCTCTGCTGATTCTTTGATGTTGGAAGGTGACAAGGATCTAGAATATTCTCGTGAAATAAACGCCATCTACGGCATCAGTGAATCGGTAATTATTGCCTACACGCCACTGAATGCAACGCTGTTCTCCCGGCCTACATTGGAGCGAATGGAAAGTCTGCGCCAGGAATTGCTAAAAATTGATCGAGTAAGCGGTGTCGACAGTATTCTGAATGTACCTGTTTTTCTCGATACGCCACTAACTGGTATTTCTGAAGATTACTTAACTCTGAATGATGCCGAGATTGATCTTGATGTCGCCCGTGAAGAGCTAGTAAACAGCCCAGTATTTCGCAATGCGGTGGTAAGCCCTGACGGCGAAACCGCCGGCATGCTTGTCAGCTTTGAAATCGATCAACGGGGTCGAGATCTGGTGGATCAGCGAACCGAACTCCGTAGCAAAGAGACCGGCGGTACTCTTACTGCCGAAGAATCACAGGTGCTGGCTGACATAGAAGCCGAGTATGCCCAATACACAATTACTACCTCCGAACGACAAACCGACGCTATCGCTCAGATTCGCAGTATATTAGTAAACTACCGCAGTGATGCCCAGATCTTCCTCGGCGGAGCTCCGATGATCGCTGACGATTTGGTCACCTTTGTCCGAGATGATCTCAGTTCCTTTAGCTTTGGCGTTTTGGGTTTTATTATTGTTGCCCTTGGTCTTATTTTCAGGAAAGTACGCTGGGTAGCGCTGCCATTGGTTTGCTGCGCGGTGGCCGGCACGGTGATGGTCGGGGTTTTGGGTTTGATGGATTGGCGAGTGACGGTGGTGTCCTCCAACTTCATTTCACTTCTGTTAATTATAACGATTTCGTTAACGGTTCATCTTACCGTTCGCTATCGGGAACTGCGGGCGACTCGCCATTTTAGCAGCCATGAAAAATTGCTGCAGCACGCTGTCCTGAGTATGTTTAAGCCTTGTCTGTATACCGGGCTAACCACGGCCGTTGCTTTCGGTTCGCTTATCGTCAGCGGCATCTCACCCATCATCTCATTTGGTTGGATGATGGTTATGGGGGTTCTAGCCGCGCTGACAGTGGTATTCTTTTTGTTCCCTGCAATTTTGACCCTGCTACCTGTCGATCAAACCAAGTTGTCATCAGACATGCGCTTGAACTTGACCTCGACGCTAGCGACGATTACCGACAAACTCAAGGACAAAGTGCTTTACCTTTACGCAGTGGTCCTTTTATTAAGCGTCATTGGCTTGGCGCGTCTCCAAGTTGAGAACAGTTTTATCGACTACTTTCGAGAAAAAACAGAAATATTCCAAGGCATGTCACTGCTCGATGAAAAGTTAGGTGGCACCTTGTCATTTGATTTAATAGTCGACCTTCCAGAGGAAGCCAATTCTTTTGGAGACGGTTTTGACGATGGATTCGATGATGGTTTTGGCGGCGCAAGTGACTCAGATGCTTACTGGTTTACTGCCCCCAAAATGGATCAAGTCAAAGCCATTCATGAGTATCTCGAAAATGATCCTCAAACTGGTAAAGTACTTTCTTTTGGCGCGGTTATCCAGTTAGCGGAAAAGCTTAACGGCTACGATCCAATTGATGGTTTACTCTGGGCGGTGCTGTATTCGCGAATCCCTGATGCGCTTAAAGACACGGTGTTAACGCCATTTGTTTCAATCAAAGAGAACCAGCTGCGTTTCAATGTTCGGGTGATTGAATCGGACCCAGACCTGAAACGAAATGAGTTGCTGCAAAGAATCGAAAAAGGGATAGAGCGAGAGTTTGGGTTCACTGATGAACAAGTCAACGTGACCGGCATATTAGTGTTGTACAACAACGTATTGCAAAGTTTGTATGAATCCCAGATTTTGACCTTGGGTGTGGTGATGCTTGCCATCATGTTGATGTTTTTGCTTTTGTTTAGATCACTGAAAATCGCCATCATCTGTATCATCCCTAATGCAATCGCGGCAGCATTTGTGCTTGGCATTATGGGCTGGTTAGGCATACCTTTAGACATCATGACGATAACAATCGCTGCGATATCGGTTGGTATTGGTGTCGACAATACCATTCATTACATGCACCGCTTTAAGCGCGAGTTTCCACGATTCGGTAACTACCGTGACACGATGTTCTTTTGCCATAACAGCATCGGCCGTGCCATGTATTTCACTTCAATGACAATTGTTGCAGGCTTTTCGATATTGGCTTTGTCCAATTTTATACCTACAATTATATTCGGATTACTGACAAGTTTAGCCATGTTAGTGGCTTTGGTGGGTTCGTTGACACTTCTGCCACAACTGCTAATTACGTTTAAGCCGTTAGGTGAAGAACACGTATAGGCGTGGTTTGACATGGCCTGATTCTGTGAGAGCTTAATGAAATTTTTTCTAGGCTTTGTTTTTCTTGGAATGTTGTTGGGCTGTGATGGCCCGGCGGAGGAATCTGAACCAACGTTGGTGCAGGGTTTTATGGCTGATGATAATGCCTTAATCAGAGGCCAGGCGATTTATGCTGGTTCTTGCGCAGACTTTTGCCATGGGCTGACGTCGGAGCTGTTGGCCGTTGATTTCGGTGAAGACGCCAATTTGTTTAACTGTTTATGGCAGTATGGCGAGACAGACGAGGAAATCTTCGACTCAATAGTTAACGGTATAGAAGGTACTCGAATGGTTGGTTTTGGTTCCAATTTTTCAGAAGCGGACGATCCTTGGAAAATCATCGCTTATTTGAGAGTCAATCAAAGTAGTTGTGCTGCCGAGCTAGAAAATACCCAGTAGATTTGGCGAGGCTCGAAATTACAAGTCAGATTCAGTACGTTACGATTTAATGCGTAAGAATTCAGTTGGTAAGAATACAAATAAATTTAATTCAGCAATCAGTTTAGAGGTAGTTAATGGAAACCAATCTTCCAGAGAAAGACAGCAAAGATGGCAAAGCAGCCGGAAATTCAGGGTTTATGGATGAGAAACTTTTTAAGTCTCGTTCAATTACAATCTTCGGTGAGATTAATGACAAGTTAGCTCGCAGCACGACCGAGCGCCTTCTTGCTCTAGCGTCGGATAGCGATGACCCAATTTCAATCTACATCAGCTCCCCAGGGGGACATGTAGAGTCGGGCGACGTGGTTTACGACATGATTAAATTTATCAAGCCGGTAGTGCGAGTGATTGGCACTGGTTGGGTCGCTAGCGCGGCGACTACAATCTATTTGGCGGCCAAGAAAGAAAACCGCTTTTCGTTGCCGAATACCCGTTACCTTGTCCATCAACCTTCCGGTGGGTCGCAGGGACGCGCGACTGATATTGCTATTCAGGCCGAGCAGATTGTGGCAATGCGAGCCCGCATTAATAAATTGATTGCCGATGAAACTGGCCAGCCTATTGAAAGAGTTGCCGAAGATACTGACAAGGATTACTGGATGACTGTAGAGGAGGCCATTGAATACGGTATTGTCTCGAAGGTCGTTAAATCTATGTCTGATATTTAAGTTATTTCAAAGAGTCGTAGGCCGATTTTTATTGGCCTGCGACTTTAGTGAAATATGCTTGCCTGCCTTTGGACAATGCACATGACACCATGAACTCGGGTGTGCAGGATTTTACAGATAATACTCCAGTAGATTCATCAAGCAATTCAGCTCTAATAATCCCACTGACACCCCCGGTTACATAGTCCACCTCAACTTCTACAACATTGCCATCAATCACGGCATCTTTGCTGGTCCACTCAAACCCTAGCGATTCAATCTGAGTGACTTTTAACACGTTGTTCTCAACTGCGACCGCGATTTTAAAATAAGTACCATTGGCTGCCCATTCGCCTTCCCATGCTAGAGAATCTTCTTGAGCAAATATAGAAGATGAAAATAGTAGGCAAATACAAATTGTTAAAACTCTAAAAATTGGCACGTCTGCGACTCTCTCTGTTAATTAAATTTTCGAAAGCAAAGCTCTAGTAGAGGCTTCGCAGCTCTTAAGCGCCTGCTGGTTAAACAAAATCCAGTCCTACACCAAACATCTGTCCATGATAGCGGCTAGTCAGGACGTAGATGATTAGACCGGAGCATAGGGCAATTATGTCCCAAAAAGCAGCGGGACTGCTTTGGCCGATTCTCGAAGTGTTTTTAAGTCCAAGGTACAAAAATTTAAATCCTGCCCAAATTAGCATTGTGCCAAATAGGAGTGCTGATGCTAAATCGCCGTTAGACCAAAGATGAGCAAGTCCCCAAAGAGTAACGCCAGCTAACATAGGATTACGCAGGTGGTGTCTGGTATAGGACATTGGTATGTTGCCTGCGATAACTAAAATGACAGCGGGGATCATGAGCATATGGCTAACAGAGCGCAGTTCAAATTTTGGCTGCCATAGCATAATGAATGGTGCGGTGGCCTTGCCCCAAATAATAAAGGCCAGGCCAAGCATTGCCAGGAGGCTATAGGCACCCTTATAAGCATTTTCAGATCCGCAACGCTCTATTAAAAGAGGCCGCAGACCAAATTCTCGAGTAAGATGCAGGCCGATAAAAAGGAGCAAGCCTAGTAGTAAACCAAACATATTGATTGTCGCAACTGTAATAAAACCGCATTTTAACGCAAAGTAGGGATAAGAAGCGAAGTGTGAAGGTAAACTCCGTGCTGTTTATCAGCGTGAATTTAGTCTTAAAAAATACTGGTCCAGTAATGTGGCATCATCAAAGTGCTGCTGCTCAACAAACCCGGTTGCATGGGACCCCCATTGACGCATAGCCCCTACCGAATCGATTCCGGTAGGCCAAAGCGTAAAGCGCTCTATCCGCTTACTATCGCTAATAATGCCGGAAGGTGAAAACAAGCTTTTACTGCGGCCTTGATAGTTTAGGTTCGAGAGCTCGCTATAGCTGGCTGTCGAGTAAGGTTTGGCGTTAGCTAACTCGGCATTGTTAACCCCGACCACATAGTGCTCATTGGCCGTAAGTCGAACATGAACGCCAGCCTTGGTGTCGATATTAGCAAGTGTGAAAATATTAGCGGGCTCTTCTGACAGAGCCGGCTTTCTTGTGGCAATCCCATCAGCGGCTATAAAGTATTTGTGATAGCAGCCACAGCTGTGAATGCTGTCATAGAGCAAAACTTTGCCTTGCTCGTCTAAGGTTACTCGCCAAATTAAGCTGTCAATATTGCCTGCATAGAGGTCAAGCCAAGTGGCCGGTTTACGCTCTGAGAACCAAACCACATAATTTAGCTGTAATAAATTGCTAGTTCCGAAACGTGTGAGTGAGTGCAAGGTGTAAACCGTTGGCTTGTCAAAATTGATGGCTACTTCTTTACCTTGCCATACAGGCTGTCCGATAAGGTCATTGTCATCCTTAAACTCAATGGTAAATCTAGGTCTGTGTAATGCGAACAAACTGCCTAGCTGGGTATCTGTAAGCATAGGCGTTTTAAGCGGGCTGGCATCATAAGCGTCGTTAAACCACTGGGCTATCTCACTATCCTTTTGGTAACTCATCTCCTTAGGCTTATAGCTGAAAGACTCGTCAAAAGGTCTTATTTGATTGAACAAGCGCTTCTCTTCTTCGTGCAGTCGTTTGATCCGTGATTTGAATATCGGGCGCAAAAGCCAGTTGAATCCCAGCCATTGTGGAAGCGAGCTGTAATGATCAGAAATTAATGGCAATTGCTGAAGCATTCGCCGGCGAGAGTTAATGTGCATGTCATGGGTGGCGAAATTTTCGGCACAGAGGTTGAGTCTTTCAAGGCGAGAATCTGGCCAGGGATGTTCCAAATTTTGGTTTTCGGAGTCACGCACCGCTGCAGCTAAAGCTGCAGACTGCCTAAACCAATGCCGTGTTTGTGACTCAGTTTCAGCTTCCTTGGCCAACAGGTCAAGAAAGCGATTTGAATGGAACATTGGCATAGACGCTAAAGCTAGCGCACTGGCGTTGCGGACGTCTTCAGAGTCTGCTTTTTTTCGAAATTGATCAGCCATCGCTATGCAGCCAAGAATCTCGGCACTGGCAGTTTCCAAATTATCTCTATTAATAGAGCGTTCAGAGCTTTGGCAAGCAACCAGTGCTGATGACAGCCAGATGAAAATAATTAAACGCTGAAATTTCACTTTGTTCATGACATTTTAATGCCTGAATAGGACCGGTTCAGGAGGTCTTCTCCGGGAAGTGGTAGTTTAGTCATCCATTCATGCATTCAAATAAGTCTCGAGGCAATGACTCTGATGGGGCCATCTCAACAATAGCAAAAGATAACTGACCTACTCTTCCCCGGCAAGAGTCCCCGTGCAGTAGGTAAATCGGCAGTGATGTCGGGTTGGGGTGAAAATAAAGGCAATGGACTAAACGCAATGCACCCAAGACGATTCAGTAAAGATAATCCAGCAAGGCACAGACGTAAAGGTGATTGCGACCCCGAAATTTAACTTTTAGCGAGGCTGGTTAATGAAAACCTAACGCTATCGAAAATGACAATCGTAGACAAAAAAGGAAGAACATTGTTCTCCCTTTTAAGTTAAGCGCCGGTTATATCACGCCAGTGTTACACCGGCTTTTCGTCGCCAAGCTAACCAAGTTAAACCGCAGCTAGTGATGCAGGCTTTGAAAAATCATGCTTGCGAATCGGCAAATCTCTCACTCTCTTACCGGTCAATATGTACAAGCCATTAGTGACAGCTGCAGCGATTGGTGGTGTTGCTGGCTCACCAAGGCCACCCAGAGCTTCTCCAGACTCGACAATATGTACTTCGATCTCTGGCACATCTGCCATGCGCACCATTTCGTAATCTGGGAAGTTGTTTTGTGCCACTCGCCCATTTTCGATAGTGATTTCCCCATAAAGTGCAGCGGTCAGTCCAAAAATAATTCCACTCTCGACTTGTGCCTCCACAGTATCGGGATTTACCGCCCAGCCGCAGTCAATGGCGGCAGTGACTTTATGAACAATGGGCTGACCATCGTCGCCAATAGAAACTTCGGCGACCTCTGCGCAAATGCTGCCAAAGCTCTCTTGCACGGCAAGACCTAGCGCATGTCCCTCGGGCAGGTTTTGTCCATATCCTGCCGCTTCCGCAGCCACCTCTAATACCTTGCGGTGGCGAGGGTGACGTAGCAGAAGGTTCATGCGGAATTGATAAGGGTTTATTCCTGTTCGATGGGCAATTTCATCAACAAAGGATTCGGTGAAGAAGGTCTGCTGAGAATGATCCACACTGCGCCAGGCGGCGATGGGCACATGAGTTTCGCCATCCACTACGCGAATAGATTGGTTCTTTATGTCGTAAGGAATAAACGCGGCGCCAGCAACTTGAATTGGGCCGGTAAACCGATTGTGCCAAGCTGCAATATTTCCATAGCTGTCAAAACCGGCTTTGAAATTACTGTGAACAGCAGGGCGATAGTAATCTTGCTGCATGTCATCTTCACGGCTCAGTACTGTTTTTACTGGCACATCAAATTCTTTTGCAATCAAAGTTGCATGGTCAATTACGTTCCACGTAAATGGCAGTCGTCTTCCAAACCCACCGCCGACATAGCTAAAATGGTGAGTAACATCGTTTTCATCGAGACCTCCGATTTTGGCGACCCGGCCTCGTATCCCTAATGCATCTTGCGTGCTTGTCCACAAATCTGCTTTTCCATCATGGAAGTGAACCGTGCAGTTCATCGGCTCCATTGGAGCGTGAGAAAGGTAAGGCACACGATAGCTGGCCTCAATGGTATCTGCAGCACCGGCAATGGCGTCATCGGTATCGCCCTGTTCAAAATCTTTGCTGCCATTGCTGCTGGCAAGTTCAGCATCAAATCGGGCGGCGATATCTGCGCTGGAGATAGAATCATTTTCGGACGTCTCAAATTCAGTTTTAACCAATTTGAGAGCCTCCTTGGCGCGCCAATAGCTATTTGCCACTACCGCCACCGAATCTTCTAATTCAACAACTCGTTTAACGCCACGGCGAGACAGTGCCGCGCTGGCGTCTACCGACACCAATTTAGTGCCAAATACCGGCGCCATGCGGATGGCTGCATAAAGCATATCGTCAGAATGATAGTCCAACCCGTAAGGTGCAGTACCATCCACCTTTGCTGGAATGTCATTACGAGAAATTGCTTTGCCCATAATATTAAATTGAGAGCGGTCTTTTAAAGTTGGCTCTGTAGTCGGTTCTAATAACGCTGCATCAGAGGCAAGTTCGCCGTAGGTTAGTGATTGCTCACTACCGCTGTGCATAACGTAACTCAAAGATGCTGTACATTCGTCAGCAGGAACATTCCAGCGCTGAGCAGCACATTCGATAAGCATTTGACGGGCAGCCGCCCCTGCGGTTCGCATGGCTGTATCACCAGTAAAACGTACCGATGAGCTGCCGCCAGTAATCTGCAGATTGCCGATTTCAGCAATCTTGGTGGCACTGACATTCACCAAGCCCATCAAAAAGCTTGGAACGCCTGCTTCGCCGGCAAAACCCTTAATCAAATCGCCGTTAGCGAATAAGTCTATAGCAGGAGCTTGCTCGATACGGACCTTCTCCCAATCAGCGTCCATTTCATCGGCGGCCATCATAGCCAAAGAGGTGTGAACGCCCTGTCCCATTTCGGCATGAGGCACATAGATTGTCACTTGGTTGTCTGGGTCGATTTTCAAAAATGAAGTGACATAGTGCTCACCCCCTTTGGCGAGCTCATTGTTGGCTAGCCGATGCTTGCTAGGGCGTGTCGCTGAGTACCCTATTAATACTCCGCCGCCGACCAAGGCGCTGGATAAAATAAATCGTCTTCTGGAAACTTTCACAATGGCGCTCCTTTAAGCGATAGCAAGCGAGTGAATCGCTTTGCGCACGCGTGGATATGATCCGCAGCGGCATACATTAGTAATGCCAGCGTCGATGTCCGCATCGCTTGGGTTGGGATTGCTAGCGAGAAAAGAGGAAACCGCCATAATCATGCCAGACTGACAGTAGCCACACTGGGGAACTTGATGATCTATCCATGCTTGCTGTACGGCAGTGATATTAGGTGCGCTGTTATCATTAATGCCGCTGGTGCCGGCAGCATTAGCGGCAAAAGCCAGACCTTCGATTGTGGTGATGTCTTGGCCTTCGACAGCGGATACAGGTAACACACAGCTACGCACGGCGCTGCTGTTGACATGGACAGTACAGGCTCCGCAGGAGGCAATGCCGCAGCCGAATTTAGTGCCAGTCATGCCGAGCTCGTCTCGGATTGCCCACAAAAGTGGCATTTCCGGTTCAATGTCTAGCTCATGCTCAACGCCGTTAACTTTGAATTTTGCCATGCCTTTATTCCTTCGATGGATTTAATTCTCAAAATATTTTACTCCTATCGCCTCTGCATTGCGATATGGAGGGGATAGCTGCGATGACAATGACGAGACCATTCACCGTTTTAGGTTTTTCATGCGAAAATAAGAGTAGTAATGAAATTAGAAATTAGAAATAAGAACTAAAACGAGGTTTATATGAATCAGAATCAACAGCCACCGGCTATAAAATTTAACTACAGTGCCCTGGATTCGGTAAGATTGGGAATGCCTGCGGACAGCGGTTTGGCTGAAGCGGTTAAGAGCTCGGGCGCGAAGCGTGTGCTGCTTCTTGGATCATCGAGTTTGGCTTCTCAAACTGATAATTTTGCCGCCATAAAGTACGCTGTGCAGGCGACGGGAAAAAACGTAGAGCTTCAGTCTTTTTGTAAGATCAGGGCGCATACACCGAGAGAGGATGTTTTGGAAGCTATAGCTCTTGCCGGCGATTTCGGCGCCGATCTTTTGGTGTCTGTGGGTGGAGGGTCGGTGATTGACGCGTGCAAGGTTGTCCAGTTAGCAGTCGACCAAGGCTTGAGCAGCGCGGCAGATCTGCTTGAATATGCGCAAGGAAGTGATGGCACTCGAGGCTCGCTGGCAGGGGATATGAGTGTTTTTCAGGGTCAATCTAAAATACGTCAAGTCGCTATACCTACAACATTGTCTGGCGCAGAATTTAGCAATAATGCCGGTGTTTTAAATACGCTAAAATCAACCAAGGAAGGTTATAGAGGGTTAGACCTTTGCCCAAAACACATACTTTATGATCCACAGCTTGCAACACTGACACCACAGTGGCTGTGGCTTTCTACAGCCATTCGAGCTCTTGATCATGCAGTCGAGGGTTATTGTTCTGAAGATGCACACCCTTTTTTGCAAGGCCATTTCCTCCACGCGATGAGACTTTTTGCCGATTCACTGCCCAAAACAAAAGCGGACCCTCTTGATCTGCGCGCACGAAGTTTTAACCAGCAGGCTGTTTGGTTGGCATGTGTTGGCCTAGGAGATGTTTCCCATGGCGCAAGTCACGGTATTGGGTACATTTTGGGAAGCCTTTGTGGGGTGCCTCACGGATACACATCTTGTGTCATGCTGCCTGCAGTGCTGGAATGGAATAGTAAGAATTGTTTGCAGCAACAGCAGCCAATATCGGCGGCTTTAGGGCATCCAGAAATGTCAGCCAGTCGTGCCGTGAAAAATTTAATTTCTAGTTTGGGTTTGCCCACCAGTTTGCGCGAGGTGGGAGTTGACGAAGCTAAGCTTGCCGAGATTGCTGCTCGAGCGTTTATTCATCCAGTTGTGAGGAAAAATCCTAGAACTATAAATGCCAAGGAGGAAGTAGAGGAAATATTGCAATTGGCTTGGTAGTAAAATTTTTGACGTAGTCAAAATTACGGTGAGCTCATAGGTAGCAATCGGGTTCGAGATGAACTTCTGCAAGTTTGCAAGTTTGCCCGATTGATACCAGCGATAAGAAAGAAATGATTCCCGTAGAAATTTCTAAGGAGGAGTTATATATGTTACAAAATCCCAGTGCTACGGGGTTTAAAGTCACTTTTTTAGCCGCATTGAACCCTATGCTAGCGGCAGAATTTAGGCCAAATTTAACCTATTCCAATAGCCGCGTCAGCGGCGAAGTTATTCCGCTGACGGTGGAGGAGACAGAAACCTTTTTTTAATAAGCGACGACTTAGTATTAATGAATGGTCTGCATTCAAATCCTATTATACTGTCGCGCAGTTGCCAGTTTATGAGGAGGGGGAAGTCTTTCTCAATGATGCCGGTGCGATCTACCGTTATTTGGCGTGTAAACTGAATTTGTGTGGTGAGACGTCTGCCGACCAGATTCGCTATGATAGTGGCCTACGAATTACTAGTTGCAGCTGAGGCTCAGCTGTTCGATTTTTACTTAGATCCTGCCTTCGCTGATGGTCGTTCAAGGTAAAAAACCGAACTATTCGAGTCTCTGAAAAAGCTGGAAAATTTCTACGAAGGCAGCCGTTCCAGTGATAGCTTCCGGATGAGTGAAAAAATTTCCTACATCGACATTTTTGCGTGATATTATTTGGACTCAGTGCGTCCGTTTGCGCCTGACGTTTTAGAGCAGTTTAAATCTTGATTCAATTCAAGTAGGCTTATAAATGTCGTCCCAATATTAGCGCCTATTTAAAATCCAATCGTCGTCCAGCAACGCTAATGCTATCCTTGTCTTCTTTTGGTGAAACCCCCGAAACCAGCTAGGTTTATTTATGACAGTATTTAACTTGGCAGTCAGTCTTCGAAATCGGCGACGGCTGTCAATACTTCTATTTTCATTTATATTTCTCTTACTCTCCTATCCATCGAATAGTCAGGAATCTGATGCCTTCGCAGTTCAGAAATCTCAGTCACAGCTTACTTCACGGTTTGTTAGATTTATTGAGGGAGCTGAACAATGGCAAGGAAGACTGCAAACATCCATTGCGATCTATGAAAATGAATCAGGTGTCACTCTTAATTTGGTTTCCGCCATTCACATGGCCGACGCAAGCTATTACGATGGGCTGAACGACTATTTTCAATCTCAAGATGCAGTATTGTACGAGTTAGTAGCAGAGGCTGGTCAGCGGCCCGCTTTTGGCGAAGCTACAGCTGGCATTGGCAGGCGCTCGCCGGTATCAATGCTGCAACGGGCTATGGCGGGGTTTCTCAAGGTTAGCTTTCAGTTGGAGAAGATTGATTACACCCAGGCTAATTTTCGTCATGCTGATGTTAGTCCAGCGCAGCTCAGTGAGATTATGCAATCTAAAAACGAAAATTCGTTTTCTATGTTCTTAAGTCTAGCTCTTGCTCAGTCGCTTTCTCAGACTGATAGTCGCCCCCAACCTGGGCTGGGGTCACTGGCAATACTAAAAGCGATGGTGACGCAGCAGCGAGATTCAGTTGTTAAATATTTACTGGCGAAAGAGCTGTCCAACGCAGAGCTGACGGCTTTATCTGCTGAGCTAGAATCTCAGCTGACAATTCTTGGAGATCGAAACCTTGCCGCCCTAAGGGTGCTAAAAGCCTCTTTGAAGGACCCTCAATTGCGACGTTTAAGCATTTTTTATGGTGCGGCCCATATGGCGGGTATTGAGCGCGCTATTGTCAGTGATTTTGGCTTTAAAAAGGTTGGTGAGCGATGGCTAGACGCATGGATTATCCTTTGAATGGGCCATTTTGTGCTTTTTCGGGTCCAAATGAATGAAAAACGACGCTTTTTACGGTTGACTCAGACCATATTAACGGGAAAATATATGCACGATTTAGTAATCGCCAATATCTCGCGAAAAGAGGGGTTTTGGCAGGCTGCCAGGAATCAATGTTTTTGGTAAGTCTGAGTTTGGTTTTTAAAACAGTTAGAGCTTTTGAACTTTAAATTAGGTGGAAATAAATATGAAAAAATTAACAAGTGGACTGATAGCATTAACTCTCACTGTTCTTGTAGGTTGTGCGGCAAGTGTGCCTCCAGCTGTTGGCGTTTGGGTTGTTGAAATGAATACGCCTTTGGGCGCATTGGCCGCTACACTGACGGTTAATGCAGACGGCTCAGGTATGATGGTAGCTGATGGATTGGGCGAAGCGCCTATCACTGGGATCACGTTTGATGGCAATGCAATGAATTTTGAGGCTGAAGTTGATGCCCAGGGCCAAACATTGGTTTTAGAGTTTAATGGTACAGTTGAAGGCGACGCAGTAAATGGCGCATTTGGCAGTGACTTCGGTGATTTTGCAGTAACTGGCACGCGCCAGTAAGCTCGCGACTTCACCCAGCAGTCAGAATATTGGCTGCAAAAAAGGGATTTGCGTTTGGCGCAGATCCCTTTTTTATGTCCGGCTTACTTTTTTAGAATGGTCTAGAATTCCTTAAATCACTCCAAGTCGCAATTGTTCGATTATCAGGTCTAGGTTAGATTTGGCATTGGGGCTATTTGGGTGGACAGCGACTAAATCTTCAAACGCTTTTTTGGCTTTGTTAAGTTCACCGCTTTGCAAGTAAACCATGCCCAAACCGGAAAGAGCGCCGAAATGTCGTGGTTCTAACTCCAGAGTCTTTTTGATATCCGCTTCCGATGCTTCTGCTTCCCCCATTAAGTAGTGAAGAGTTGCTCGTTTGTTCCACGCTTCCGCGTAGTCGGGATAGCTTATGGTCACTTGGGTAAAAACCACCATCGCTTCAGAAAGAGCTTGTGCATTCATGCGCTGGGTCCCTAATTGCATAAGGCGTTCAATATCTGGGTTTGGATGTTGCAGCCAAATTTCCCATATTTGGCTTTCTATCTGCCGGAGAATCGGTTCTTCCCCAGTCTTCAGAAGTCGCTTAAAGAGTTCGTCAAGCTCAGGGTTAGTTTGGTCTGCATGCACGGCAAAGCCAATACAGCTGCTAAAAAAGGTGGCTAAGCTCAGGGCGATGAATGATTTCAAGTGACTTCTCTAAAGTAGAATAAATTTAGTATAGCCTCTGCCTTAGCAGCGGCGCCAGCCCCATGAGCAGGTGTGCTAGCCCTGTTTAGAGCTAGGAGTGAGGCTGGTGACTTCTAGAATGTCGCAGCAGAGCACTTTAGCCAGTCGTCACGGTAGCTGCTAGGAGCGGTATCACTAAACAGCTGTCTATCAACCATAGGCTCATAAATTTGATCAAAGCTCTTCATGCCTCCTTCGCAGCGGCTATACAAATCGCTGGGAGTGAGGTCGCAAGGGTTGGAGTACCCCATGGCTCCACATAGTTCAAGAAAGGCTTCGACAGTGCCATGTTGAAAGTTCTTAACGCGCACCGACTTTTCATCAACATCAACAGCTTTCGCCCTGTTTGGGTCTTGCGTCGCAATGCCGGTTGGACAGTGATTGGTGTTGCAAGCTTTGGCTTGCACGCAGCCTAATGCCATCATCATTGACCTTGCTGCGTTGACTGTATCAGCACCAACTGCAATTTTCTCTAACATATCGAATCCAGTAGCGGTTTGGCCGGCGCTAATGAGTTTTATACGGTCTCTTATTCCGGCCCCGACTAATATTTGGTTTACGTAGTATGTAGCCTCCAAGCAAGGTGTGCCCAAACGGTTCGAAAACTCTACCGGGGCCGCGCCAGTGCCGCCCTCTGCGCCATCAATTGTAATGAAATCGGGGTAGGTTTCAGTTTCTAACATTGCTTTCACAATAGCTAAGAATTCAGTCTTTTTGCCTAGGCAGAATTTAAAGCCAACAGGTTTGCCTGCGCTAAGTCTGCGTAGCCGCATGACGAAATTAAGTAGTCCTTTAGGTGAGTTGAATTCTGGGTGAGTTGCCGGTGAGTTAACCGTTATGCCAACATTTACTAACCGAATATCCGCGATCTCCTGAGTCACCTTCGTCCCGGGCAGGACGCCGCCGTGTGAAGGTTTGGCACCTTGAGAAAGTTTGATTTCGATCATTTTTACATTATGAAGATTTGCACGTTCTGCGAAGGCTTCGTCATTAAAGCTGCCATCGGGATTACGGCAGCCGAAGTAACCGGTGCCAATCTGCCAAACGATGTCGCCACCGTGTTTTAAGTGATGCTTACTCATGCTGCCTTCGCCGGTATTATGAGCAAAGCCTCCAAGAGAAGCGCCTTTGTTTAGTGCCTCAATAGCCTGCGCGCTAAGTGCGCCAAAGCTCATGGCAGAAATATTAAGGCGGGACGCACTGTAGGGCTGTTTACAATCGGGCCCTCCGAAAGTCACTCTAATGCTTTCTTTCTCTACCTTGGCAGGTTTCATGGAATGCTGAAGGCTTCGGTATCCCTCTGCTAATATGTCTTGCTCTGTGCCGAAAGGGAGGTTGTCGTTAGCGCCTTTCGAGCGGCGATAAATTAGATTTCGGCGTTCGCGACTAAAAGGCTTTTCTTCAATATTGTTGGCAATAAAGTATTGTTGAATTTCCGGACGAATGTATTCCAACAGATAACGAATATTCGCTAAAACTGGGTAGTTGCGGCGTAGGTTGCTAACGCAGAAAAAAATTTCATATGCGCCCTCAATTGTCCAGGCAAGCAATGCGAGAAAGACTGTGAGCTGAATCGGCGCGGAGGTTAGTGCTGATAATGAAGGGTCGCCGCCTGTTTTCATCAGCAGCCAGGCGGCACTGAGGGGCATTAGGACAAGCGCGATGATCCAGTAAAGACGGACAATGGGGGTCATGAATATTCCTTTTATCGCTGTGCTAGTAATTGTGCCATCAATTGCATCACCCTCTGTGGCGTATGCCCCAGAGGCTATCTAAAAGTTCAGTACCAGAGTAACAGACGTTGCGGTATCTGTATTTTCTCGGCCAACGGGTACTTCAGTTTGGTGCTTTACATTGAATGTGAACTTTAAAGACAGGTTTTCTAGGATATTTGTTTCAATACTACTTTCCCATCGGTAAATGCTTGTTTCGTCACCTGCGTTTGCGCTCAGTATTTGATTAAATAATGCATTCTCTGAGACATCCCATTTGTAATCCCCTGCAAGTCTAAAAATAGCTTCACTAAAATTCTCAGCATCGCTTTCAGATCGCCGCACACCGACACCTGCGGTATAGGTCAAAATCATATTGTCTGTGTTGGTTAACAGGGTTCGGCCATAGTTGATTGACGCATCAGTTTGGCTGTCATAACCGCTGAATCTATCATCTTCATAGGCCAGTCTGCTTTCGACAAAGCTAACTTCGCTTAGTTGGTAGTCAGCCGACCCAATCGTATAGAATCTCTGGGCAGTGAGCTGGTTCTGTCTAGATGATCTGAAGGCATCTAAACTCCATGCGTAATCCCAAGCATCTCTGACTAACTCAATGCGGCCTTTCACTTTAATGCTCTCGTCTTCGGTATTACCCGTTGTTGTTATTATGCCTAGCTCGAGCTTGCTGTTAACACCGTTTTCTCTCTGCGCTAAAGTTTGCGAGCTTAAAAGCGCAGCTAAGATACTGCTGCAAAGTAGAGTTTGATTTTTCATTCTTTGTATACCTTTTTCGATAGCTTGCGACGGTGGTGCCGTCGCCATAGTTTCGCAAATATTGACAGACGGTATCGCTGATACCTGATGTTTTCGGCCTCTATCTCTAGCTCTGTAGCGTCGATCTCAACCAGTGGGCTGTAATAGACAACTTTTCTGGAATTGGGGGTTTTTTTGGGGTATAAGACTCACTTATGTGCCTAACTCTTTGGCGAATCTAACTTGGTAAGACTGAGTTGCTAAGACCGCGAGTCGGTCACCGACTCGATATTGGTGAATTAATTCGGAGTTATTATGAGGGCCTTGACGGGTTCTCTTCGACGCTTTTTCGGAACTAGAACAAACCAATGAAAATTCTGTACTTACTTCGTCATGCAAAATCCAGCTGGGACGACCCCGATCTTAAAGATTTCGAACGACCCTTAAATGCTCGCGGACTGCGAGACGTTCCCGTCATGGCGGATCGGTTTAATGCTCGCAATTGCAGGGTAGACTGCATTGTGTCTAGTCCAGCCACACGCGCTAAGACAACGGCTGGCTTGTTTTCTGAAGCGATAGATTATAAAGGTGGCGCTATTGTAAGTAATTCGGAGCTCTATTTTGCTGGAGTGGGTATGTTCCTCAAGGCAGCCAAGCTAATGGATAGCGCCTGTAATGCCTCAATGTTGGTAGGTCATAATCCGGCTATCACGGAATTCGCCAACGCAATGACAGGGGAGGCCTTCGAAAATATACCCACGTGTGGTTTAGTTCAGATGGAGCTTGCGATTGATGATTGGGCGGATGCCTCCTTAGGTTCGGCACGGCTGATCGAGTTTGATTTCCCTAAGAAGCAGAGTTAGCTAGCGTGCAAGAGGGTTTGCCAGAAATATTGGTTTTAGCAGGCTTGTTGCTCTTGGGTTCATGCCAGCAAGATCCAAGCGAGTCGCCATATAAGGCTGTTAGTGTGGAATCAGCCTCAGTGTCGGGGCCGGAGTCAGGGGGCGCTGATTCATCTCGCTGGTATTCATCAGATCAGGTTGATCTGGGTGCGCAGGTGTTCGCTGATAACTGCTCCGATTGTCATGGGGTAGGCGCGCAAGGGCGTTATGAAGACTGGAAAAAAAAGTTATCCGATGGCTCTTTTCCTCCGCCCCCTCTCAACGGTGATGCCCACGCGTGGCATCACTCTTTGTCAGTGCTGCTGGGTGTTATTAACCAAGGAGGGGTTCCTTTGGGTGGAACAATGCCAGGCTTTGCGGATAGCTTAAATGAGGCAGAGAAGCTGGCAGTGATTGCTTTTTTTCAAAATTTTTGGAGTACACAAACTTATGACAACTGGTTGCAAATGGGTGGCACTGATTAAAGCTGCCGCTTTCACCATATCTCTATTGGTTTCTAGTTCAGGTTTTGCTCAATTGGAAAACCCCCAGTGGGAGTCCAAACTTAATACAGGCCACGAGCTCGTAGGAGTTGTGTGGGACGTAAAAAATGCCTCTGTAATTTCAATGCCAAATCTACAGACTGAATTAGGCAGGGGCGACTATCTTTTATTAGGTGAAAAGCATGATAACCCTGATCATCATACGCTGCAGGCGCTAGTGACGACGGCAATCCTGCAATCTAATAAGCTTTCAGCATTGAGTCTGGAAATGATGGATTCCACCATTCAGTCAAAGCTTGACCTTATCTTGGATCAGGATTTCAGCTCTTTGGATGATTTGAAAAGCTACTTAGATTGGGATAGTGATGGTTGGAATTGGGATTTCTATTCTCCCTTAATTCAATTGGCAGTCAATGCTTCTATCCCCCTCTATGCTGGCAATATAAGTACAGAAACTATGCGCAGCGTTTATGGTGCTGAACAGCCCTCGCCGTTGCAAAAAATCGTCGGCCCAGAAGTGATGGATCAGTTGCTCAGCGACATTGATGCAAGTCATTGCGGTCTCTTGCCAGAGTCACAGTTTCCTCCAATGGTTGCTGTCCAGCAGGCTAGAGATTCTGCGATGGCGGGTAGCCTAGTTCGGCCGCAACCGAATCGTTTATCTATTCTAATCGCTGGCAACTATCACGCGCGGCAGGATTTGGGTGTGCCAAATTATTTGCTGGCATCAGATGGCGACTTAGAAAGAGACGATATTGTGTCTTTGGCTTTTATGGAAGTCAGCGAGGAGCTAACTAACGCTGGGGATTATGTGGAAAGTACGGCTGGAGTCAGCGCCTATGACTATATTTGGTTTACGCCAGCGGTAAGCAATGAAGATTATTGTGCTTCGTTACGGAAGTAGCCGGCCAATAGACCAAAACAACACTGCTGTCGTATCATCATTGTGGTTCGGAAGATTACTAGTAAATTTTTTAGCAAAAGAAGAAAGTGTTTTCCGGCCACGCGCACATCCTTGTGACACGTAAGCTGGCCGGAATTCTCTAGTGAGAACATGTTGAGCCACGATTACTGCGCTCTTAAGGAAGAGTGTAGGTGACATTTGAAAAATTAAAAGGTGTTT
This sequence comes from uncultured Gammaproteobacteria bacterium, assembly GCA_913031035.1. GTDB lineage: Bacteria > Pseudomonadota > Gammaproteobacteria > Pseudomonadales > Pseudohongiellaceae > UBA9145. The sequence goes on along the minus strand of CAJWGN010000008.1, from coordinate 16,812 downwards.
TTTGGATCTACTTACTCATGTGCGCGTCGAGTTGATAATGAACTCACGAGAGAATCCATACACACTAGAATCTGATTTTTGAGACCTTCTATTTATGAGAGTTAGCCAGCATTTGAGCGCAGTAGCGGTAAAAATCGCGGGGCCAGTATTGGCGTTTATGGCACTTTCTTTGCCATTGACTTTAAATGGCCAGGTATTTAGTCCCGAGTCTCAAAATTTACCCATAGCAAACGATGAAGGCGGGGAATTTAATTTTGTTCGTGTCGCTTTTGACACCTTTTATAGTCGCGGTTTTGGCTACGGCCCTTGGTCTATCGATTTCCCCGATGCCGACAGGAACTTCTTGCGCGGGGTCTCTAGACTCACCAATATTCGGGTGATGAGTGAGCCTATTGTGCTTCGTTTTGATGATCAGAAAATTTTTGACTATCCTTTTCTTTATATGTTGGAAGTTGGACAAGGAGGAGGAATTCAGCTGAATCCCGGTGAGATACAAAATTTGCGAGAGTACCTTTCGCGAGGTGGCTTTCTGCTCATTGATGATTTCTGGGGCCAACAGCAGTGGGATAACTTCTATGCGGCTTTTAGTCAGATTTTCCCCGATAGAGAAATTATCGAGTTGTCACCAGATCATGAGATTTTTCACGTCTATTACGATATAGACGGCCCAACAATGATCCCTGCTTTATATCGTTCGGATGAATTCGGGGAGCAAGGAATTGATTTCGCGAGCAACCACGCCATTCTTGATGATGAGGGGCGGGTAATGGTTTTAATTAATTGGAATTCGGACATGGGCGATGGCTGGGAACATACTTATCACCCTGATTATCCCACTCGTTATGCGAACTCAGCCTACCGTTTGGGTATCAACTACTTGATGTATTCAATGACACACTAATCTAAGGTTCCTCTCTTAGATAAGTTAATACGGCTTCAGTGCCTAGATCTACGCAGCCATCGGTCACGGTAAAAATATGTTCTGCGCCCAGTCTCTGAATCAATTCGCCTTTCGCAACGATGTCTCTAAAAGCATCGATCTGTGACGGAGGAAGCCCGCGATTTCGGTAAAAGTCTAGCAGCAGCTGCATCTCTTTTTCTGTAAAGTTTTCTAACAGAATATCGACAATTCCATCTTCAAAATTAGCCCAATCATAGCTTTGCTCATAGCAGAGCGAGATTGCTTCTTTCACGGCGGCGGGAAGCTCAAGGCCATGTTCGGTACTGACAATGCTTGCGTATGTGCGGATGACCGTTCGGGTTTGTTGTTGACGAACAAGCTCAAATTGCTCGCTGATATTGGTCAGCTCAATTAGTTTCGTAGCATCCCTGCCGGCGTCAGCCATTGCTGGATTGGGCGCGGCGTTAGTGCCTATTACTATCAGCATAAGCGATATTGCGGCAGCTTTAACCGGTGATAAATTAACCAGCAACAAATTCATAATCCGTGACAGCTAAGCGAGCTTGCATTCTATGTCATTCAAGTTGATGACTAAAGCGGCAGCGAGCGCCGTGACTGATACAGACTGCTTAGTCGTATCTAGCGCTATAGGCACATTGTTTTGGCTACGCCTTTGTATGCAGCAAACTGTCATTGCATGAAATATTGACAGTATTTGGTCTAAAAGCTCAAAAGTCGCGTATTTTAAATACAAGCAATTTAAGTTCAATTGACGTGTAGCTTTACAGTATCGGCAACAGAAAAGCTCGATGGAGCTTTCTGCGAATAAGAGCGCTACATATCCCAAATGCGTTGGGTTAGGGCTTGGGTAACAAGTCCAGTCTTTTGGCTAACAACGCTTTGTGAACATCGACATACCGTATGATTTTTATTGAGCTGCATCAATTGACTGAAAGGCAAGATGATGACAGCATACTGACAAAAATTAGGAGATAGACAAATTGGCTTCCCATTACCCTAAACGAGTGTTGTTTTTGGACTTAGTTTTGTCGGTTTTCCGTCTTAATGGCTTATTGATCTCTGAAGGCGATGCAATGACCCAAAATATGGGTCTGACACATGCCCGGTGGAAAGTTATCGCTGCTATCGCGCTTTCCACTAATGGATTGACGGTACCAGGGATAGCCCGAGTGCTAGGCCAATCACGACAGGCAGTACAGCGAATTACTGATGTCATGGTGCAAGATGCCCTGTTAGTGTACCTTCCTAACCCTCGGCACAAACGCTCAGTGTTGGTAAGGCTCTCAGATGAAGGCAAGGTGGCATATTCACAATTGCGCGAAGTCCAAGACCCTTGGGCTATCGCGACCACAGATGATATTCCTACTGAAGAATTGGATACGGCGTTAAGACTTGTTCGGCGGCTTATCCAAAAATTTGATCGCTGATTCAAGTCGCTAAGATTTGATCGAGCAGGAAGCTGGAAACTACGATGAGCGATTCTTTGGTTAAGCTTCCAAATCCCCTTTACAGCGCTGCTCAGGTTCGGCAGCTTGATAGCCTGGCTATAGATAAATTTGGCTGCAGCGGTTCTGGTTTAATGCAGCTCGCTGCCAAAGCGGCGTTCCAATGCATTTTGACGCGCTGGCCAAAGACTCAATTCTTGCGGATTTTTGTGGGTTGTGGCAACAACGCCGGAGACGGCTTTTTGTGTGCTGTCCTCGCCAAAGAGCACGCTATTCCCTGCGAAATAATTATTGTTGGAGACCTTTCCAGATTAGGTCCCGACGCAGGTTCTGCTTATCAAAAAGCGAAACTCAATAATGTTGAGATGTGCGAATTTGAGGCATTTCTGGCTCGCCCAGTGGCGGCACACGAGTATGCCGTGGCGGTGGATGCGCTGCTTGGAACCGGTCTTGATCGACCTGTGACAGGAAAATTTGCTAGGGCCATCGAAATTCTGAACTCAACTTTGGCGCCAGTAGTGGCCATAGACATACCTTCAGGTTTAAGCGCTGATACAGGTATGCCGTTGGGCACTGTGGTGGAAGCAGACCTAACGGTGACGTTCATAGGACTTAAACGGGGAATGCTGACCGGACACGGCCGAGATTACTGCGGAGAAATTGTGTTTCACGATTTGGACATTCCGCTGCAAGTATACACTAGCCCGCAATCGCCAATTCCAAGCGTGCGTAGGATTGATATAAATTTTGCTACGAGCTATTTAGTCCCTCGGAAAGCATCCAGCCATAAAGGGTCTAACGGCCATGTGGTTGTGATTGGAGGCGATACCGGATTTGGAGGCGCTGCAATCCTTTGCGCCGAGGCCGCTTTGCGAAGTGGTGCGGGGCTGGTGAGTGTTATATCCAGATCTATCCATCGTCCAGCAGCATTGGCGCGATGTCCTGAGTTGATGTGGCACGGGACTGAGGATTTTTCAGGTTCAAGCGCTAACCCTTCATTGGCAGGCTCACTTATCGATGCCAAAATTACCGATCTCTTAAACAAGGCGACTGCTATCGTTATTGGGCCTGGTCTTGGCCGAAGTCGCTGGGCCTTGAAGCTGTTTAACGAAGTCCTAAGTCGAAGTCGTGCCACCAGTACCCCGCTTGTGATTGATGCGGATGCTCTGCATTTGTTGAAAGATCGGATGGATTCCAGCGGAGCTTGCTATGGAAATTGGGTGTTAACCCCTCATCCTGGAGAAGCCGCCGCGATGTTAGACACAACGGTTGTTGGGGTTCAGCAAGACCGCTTCGATTCAATTCGAAAGCTGGCCGAAATTTACGGTGGCAGTTGTTTGCTTAAAGGAAGCGGCAGCCTAATGATCCACAGTAGTGATCCGAACGCGATTGAATTATGCAGCGAGGGCAATCCCGGCATGGGTTCCGGGGGCATGGGTGACTTACTGGCAGGATTAATAGCGGCGTTAATTTCTCAGGGGATTGCGCCAGATAAAGGCCTCAGCTGCGCAGTATGTATTCATGGTGAGGCTGCGGATCTCGCTGCAGAAAATACCGGTGAACGTGGCTTGGTGGCTTCAGATTTGCTACCTTGGCTCCGGCGACTAGTGAACCCCTCAAAAATGCCTCATTGATCTACTTGCTCTTTAGACGATTGATTTGAATTGGGCAGTTACTCTCAGCTTAAAACCTTATGATGAAACAACAATTTCTCGCTGACGAAGCCCAAACCCTAGATTTTGGCAAACGGTTGGCACTAGCCACTATGAGTCAATCAACGCAGGGAGAGGTTAGCAAAAGTTTCGGCGCTGTGGTTTATCTAACCGGAGACTTGGGCGCAGGCAAGACCACATTGGCGCGAGGATTCATTCAAGGCTATGGGCACGTGGGCCCTGTAAAAAGTCCGACCTATACCTTAGTAGAACCCTATGAATTTGAGCGTGGGAACGTTTATCATTTTGACTTGTACCGCCTTAGCGACCCTGAAGAAGTCGATTTTCTGGGCGTTGATGACTACTTTGAAGAGGGGAATGTTTGTCTTTTTGAGTGGCCCTTAAAAGGCATCGGGCGAATCCCAAAGGCTGATTTACTTATCGATCTAAGTGACTCGGGAACTGGTCGTAAGTTAAATTGTCGAATTGATTCCGAGAAAGGGACAAAAATCGCCCAAAGGTTGTGGCTTTGAGGCCGAATAAGTACACATCAGGAACTCTGTCTCACCAGAATTTGAATATGAACAAGATATGCCTATCTATAAAACACAGCTGTGGGCTTTTTGCTCTAGCAATGCTATTGAGCTTGGCTCAGGTGGCCTCTGGATCATCTTTAAAAGAGGTACGGATGTGGCGTGCGCCAGACCACACCCGGTTAGTCTTCGATTTAAGTGAGGCCGTGACGTACAACCTGTTTACCCTGGAAAACCCCCGCCGAGTTGTTATCGATATCAATAACGCGACTCAGTTTGATGATCTTTCCGGTTTGGATTTTAGCAGCAGTCCGATAACGGCTGTTCGCAGTGGCGTTCGCAATGGCACCGGGCTGCGAATAGTTCTTGATCTTAACGCCGAAGTTAAGCCTTCAAGCTTTACACTTGAGCCAAATAAAGAGCACAGCGACCGTTTGGTTGTAGATCTGTACGACGTCGCAGCGGTCACAGCCGTTGCGTCTTCAAGCCGGTCTGCGGTTGCGCCTGTTGCCGCGCCAAATTCAGATGGACGGCGAGAGCTGGTTGTCGCTATTTCGGCAGGTCATGGGGGTGAAGATCCAGGCAGCATTAGCCCTAACGGAAGACTAAAAGAAAAGAGTGTGACGCTAGCAATCTCTAAATCACTTCGCGATAGAATTAATGCACTGCCCGGCTATCGGGCAGTCATGATTCGGGAATCCGATTACTATGTGGAACTCAAGCGCAGAACTAAGATAGCACGAGAGAACCGTGCTGACTTGTTCATTGCGATCCACGCGGATTGGTACAAGAACAGCCGCGCGAAGGGAGTCACTATTTACGCCTTATCTGGCGACAGAGCTGACCGTGAAAATGCCCGCAGGGTAGTTGAGAAGGAAAATAGCTCTGACTTATTAGGGGGTGTCGGTGCCGATATCGCACTTGGCGGTTTAGACGATGATGTGGCTTTAACGCTAGTTTCTCTGCAGATGGCATGGAGCATGGAGCAGAGTCTGATTGCAGGTACCCGTATATTGGAATCACTAGATGGAATTGCGAGGTTGCGCAAAGACAAAGTCCAGCAAGCTTCCTTGCAAGTACTAAATTCTCCTGACATTCCATCGATGTTGATTGAGACTGGTTATCTAACAAATCCGGATGATGCAAAGCGATTAAATGATCCGGATTTTCAGCGGCGAATGGCAGATGCTATTACAAAAGGGGTCATGAAGTACTTTTATGACTCGCCGCCCGAAGGCAGTTTGGTTGCCTGGAAAAAAGCAAATGGTGTGGTCCCGGGCTTCTATACTGTTACGCGCGGAGACAGTCTTTCGGAAATCGCTGCCCGCTTCAATGTCTCACTGGCAGTATTAAAATCGGAAAACCGGCTTTCCTCTAACACAATACGTATTGGTCAAGAGCTGCGGCTTCCGGGTGGAATTTCTCCAGCGACATCGGAGCATCGCATTGCGCGCGGAGAAACTCTGTCTGAGATCGCCGATCGTTATAGTATTAGTTTGGCCCAGCTGCGCTTGGCTAACAATCTCGCGGGGGATCGCATTATGGTAGGTCAAATACTCAAAATTCCGGCTATTTAGCCTGGCGCCGCGGTCTTCTGTGAGCGTTTTTATCTGAGTCGTTCCAATTTTATTAAATCCTGTCAGTGTTACAATAAACAACTAATTTAGATTGCGTTTGGCGACGACAAGTTTCCCCGTCAGTCTTCTTCTCAAACAAGCAAGAATGAGCTCTCAATGCCAAGAATAAACTTATTAAGTCAACGACTAGCCAATCAGATCGCTGCAGGCGAGGTGGTTGAGAGGCCCGCTTCGGTAGTGAAAGAGCTAATAGAGAATAGCTTGGATGCTGGCGCTACTCGGATAGAGATTGATGTCGAACAAGGCGGCGTAAAGCTGCTGCGGATAAAAGATAACGGACAGGGAATACATAAAGAAGATTTAGCCCTGGCATTGAGTCGCCACGCAACAAGTAAGATTGCTGAATTGGAAGATCTCGAAGCTATTGCCAGCTTAGGCTTTAGAGGCGAGGCACTTGCTAGCATTAGCTCAGTTTCACGGTTGAGTATGGTGTCCAAGGCTGAAATTGGTGATGATGCTAGCGGCTGGCGGGTCGAAGCTGAAGGTCAAGACATGAACGCTCGACTTTCGCCTGCTGTTCATGGTCAAGGCACTACGGTCGAGGTTCGCGATTTGTTTTTTAATACGCCTGCTCGTAAAAAGTTCCTCAAAACAGAAAAAACAGAATTTTCCCGGATCGACGAAATTGTCAAAAGGATCGCTCTAAGCCGATTCGATGCGCAATTTAATTTGAATCACAATCAGCGAGCTATACATAACCTATTGCCGGCAAAATCGGAGCAGGAAAAGCAGCGTCGAGTGGGTTTGGTTTGCGGTCCAAGTTTTGTCGAAAACTCTGTCCGCGTGGACTTGGAAGGTGCAGGATTGCGACTTTCAGGTTGGGTCAGTCTGCCAACGTTTTCCCGCAGTCAGGCAGATCTGCAGTATTTTTATGTTAATGGTCGGATCATTCGTGACAAGCTAGTTACTCACGCCATCAAGCAGGCTTATCGAGACGTATTATTTCACGGTCGTCATCCGGCATATGTTTTGTATTTGGAATGTGACCCATCGACTGTCGACGTCAATGTGCACCCGACCAAGCACGAGGTGCGCTTTCGCGAAGGTCGCCTGATTCACGATTTTCTGTTTAGTTCTTTGCATAAGGCCCTTGCCCAAGTTAAGCCGGCCGACCATTTTGATGGTTCTGCAATGGCTGGCAGCGCAGCGACTAGCTCTGGAAGCCCTTCTGATAATTATGGCGGTTCTGTTGGGCAGTTTGTTGGCAACAACAGCAATTATGCAGGTGGTCAAGCGGGGCTTGGCAACATCGAGCAGCAGAGCCATCTAGGTCTAACTGAGCCTAGAGTGCCGAGTTATTATAATTATGGTTCAACGCCAAGCCCAGCGGCCATTCAAAATCAGCTGCAGTCCCTTGAACAACTCAGCGGTGAGAATAGCGAAGTTCCTCCTCTGGGCTATGCAGTCGCACAAATCCACGGTATCTATATTTTGGCCCAAAACAAAGAAGGCTTGATCACGGTCGATATGCATGCGGCGCACGAACGTATTACCTATGAGCGGATGAAACTGGCTTGTCTCAACGAAGAGTTAGTCATGCAGCCTCTGTTAGTGCCTTTATCTATTGCGGTAAGCGCTTCAGAAGCCGATTGCGTTGAATCTAAACATCAAGACTTTAAGAAACTTGGGATTGTGCTAGAAAAAGTTGCCGAAGAATCTGTCGTAGTTCGGCAGATTCCATCGATCCTGCGAAATTCGAACGTGGAGCAAATGATAAGAGACGTTTTGTCTGATGTCTTGGAGTATGGCAGCAGTGATCGGATTCAAGCTCATCAAGATGAGCTGCTCTCGACCATGGCTTGCCATGGCAGTGTGCGGGCAAACCGGCAACTCACTATTCCTGAGATGAACTCTCTTCTTCGCGATATGGAGGCTACCGAGCGCAGTGGTCAGTGTAATCACGGCCGACCGACATGGGTATTCCAAAGCCTCGATGCGCTCGATAAGCTTTTTCTTCGCGGACAGTAATCCAACGTTAGATTGCGGAAATTATGACTCCTTGCCCCAAGCTTCCAAATGTTATTTGCCTGATGGGCCCGACTGCGTCAGGTAAAACTGCATTGGCGATTGATCTTGCTAAGCAGCGTAATTTTCAATTGGTGAGCGTTGACTCAGCACAGGTCTATCGTGATATGGATATCGGCACGGGCAAACCAGATGCTGAAACCTTAATAAAAACACCTCATCGACTGATAGACATTCGTGATCCAGCAGACGCATATTCAGCATCAGAATTCCGTATTGACGCCCTTAGAGAAATACAGGAAATTACGAGTCAGGGCGACGTGCCATTGCTGGTTGGTGGAACGATGCTTTACTTCAAAGCTTTGCGGGATGGTTTAGCTACGATGCCTAATGCCGATCCTGAAACACGCAGGGCGATTGAAGCCAAGGCGGCGGCGCTGGGTTGGGAGTCTGTGCATGCAGAGCTCGCTGCTGTGGATCCGGTGGCAGCGCAACGAATTCATGTTAATGATCCTCAGAGATTGCAGCGAGCCTTAGAGGTTTATCGGGTTTCTGGCAAGACACTGACAAAATACCATGAGGAAGAGCGCAAAAAGCCCAATAGTGACAATGGCTTACCATTTAATCTTCACTTCTTCGGAATCCAACCTTCTGATAGAGGCGTATTACATAATAAGATAAGAGATAGGTTTTTAGAGATGATCCGACTTGGACTTGTTGAAGAGGTGCAAGCATTAAGGCAGCGTAGTGATCTAAATTCTAGTCTACCTGCCCTGAAATCGGTTGGTTACAGACAGGTCTGGCAATATTTGGAAGGCCAGCTCAATTTTGAAGAGATGGTGGACAAAGGCATAATTGCAACTCGCCAGCTAGCCAAGCGCCAATTAACTTGGTTAAGAAGTTGGGAAGAACTGCATGCTTTGGGCGGTCATTCTTCAGAATCTGCGGATTACATCTTGAAATACGTGGATCCTATCTCAATATAAAGAACTAATGCGAATGGCTTAGTCTAAGCAAATGTTCTTAAGTTTCTAACCGGCATAATACTGCCAATTACTTAGTTCAATTGAATGCAAGGAGAAAAAAATGTCCAAAGGGCATACACTACAAGACCCTTTTCTAAACGTGCTTAGAAAGGAGAGAATTCCGGTATCCATTTACTTGGTAAGCGGCATTAAGTTACAGGGGCAAATTGAGTCGTTTGACCAATTCGTTATCCTGCTAAAAAATGCGGTGAGTCAAATGGTCTATAAGCACGCTATTTCGACAGTTGTGCCTGCTCGCATGGTAAAGATCCCGATGCAAAACGGTGGTGAATTACCGGAAGATGATGAAGCTGGTGAACTCGGTAACGCATAGCGATAACCTGAGAGGTCACTGATTGTTTTTTGATCGGCCAGAATCTGGCGAAATATCAATCCTTGTGCATATTTCGATCAACTCGGAATCTGAGCGCCAGGACCCTGAAGAATTCGAAGAACTTGCGATTTCCGCGGGAGCTTTGCCTGCAGCGTATTTAAAAGGAAGTCGTAGGCATCCTTCTCCAAACTACTTTATTGGGTCGGGCAAGCTTGAAGAGTTGAGCGCTGCTGTTGAGTCACACAAAGCCGGGTTAGTTCTGTTTAATCATTCTTTGTCTCCGTCGCAAGAGCGTAATCTCGAAAAACATCTGAACTGCAGAGTATTAGATAGAACCGGTTTGATACTGGATATTTTTGCTCAGCGGGCGCGCAGCCACGAAGGTAAGCTTCAAGTTGAACTTGCTCAATTAGAGCATTTGAGTTCGCGACTGACGCGAGGTTGGACTCACCTTGACCGGCAAAAAGGCGGCATTGGTATGCGTGGCGCTGGCGAGAAACAGCTTGAGCTGGATCAGCGAATGATCCGGGCGCGCATTAAAGGCATCAACAAAAGCTTAACCAAAGTTCGCGGACAGCGAGAGCAGGGCAGAAGAGCCCGCAAGCGTGCGGAAGTGCCAACCGTCTCACTGGTGGGATACACCAACGCTGGTAAATCGACTCTATTCAATCAGCTGACTAATGCTCACACCTTGGCAGCAGACAAGCTTTTCGCGACTCTAGACTCCACTTTACGCAAGATCAGCTTGCCAAATTTTGGCACTGCAATCATGGCAGATACTGTCGGGTTCATAAGTCACTTGCCGCACGGACTAGTTGAGGCATTTCGAGCAACACTCGAAGAGACAGCAGAAGCTAATTTACTTTTGCATGTTATAGATGCCTCCAACGATGCCCATTTGGAGTTCGTTAACGAAGTCAATAAAGTGCTAACTGAAATTAAGGCAGATTCGGTAAACCAGCTTGAAATCATGAACAAGATCGATCTGACAGAAGAATCTACGCCGCATATCCAGCGCGACGAAAGTGGAAAACCTGTCAGGGTTTGGGTATCTGCTAAAACCGGTGTGGGGATGGATTTGCTGCTAGAGGCCATCAGCGAATTATTGGGTGGCAAAATGGCTGAGGAAATTTTGTTAATTCAGCCCCATCAAGCTAAATTGCGCAGCCAGCTCTATGAACAAGGATATATAGAGGAAGAACAGATCAATGAGGAGGGACTTTATCAATTAAGAGTGCGAATGCCAGCTCAAGAGTTAGAGCGGTTTTTGAGCAAAGGCGTCGTAGCACTACCAAACACCTGTCTCAAATCGTCACAAATAACCGGCGAAGCGACAGAAATTCTGAACGATAACATCCATACGGCAACAAATTAGTAGATAGCGCTACCGTTCTACTCAAAACGCTGTGTAAATTCATAATAATTAGCTAAAATTAACCAACTGCGTCTAATACAAAGCTACGGAGAAGCCAATGGCTTGGAATGAACCTGGAAATAACGGAAATGAAAAAGATCCATGGGGTGGTGAAGGTGGTCGCCGCGGCGGTGGTGACCAGGGACCCCCTGATATCGATGAGGTAATCCGGAAAATCACTAAAAAGTTCAACGGTTTGTTGGGCGGGAAGAGCGGTGGCAGTGGATCCGGATCTGGGTCTGGTTCTTCAGGGTCACCGATGGGAAGCGGCGGTCTCACCGGCGGAATGCTTGTTGGTCTGGTCCTAGTGGCATCGGTAGTTTGGGGCTTCATGGGCTTTTATACTGTCGACCAAGCGGAGCAAGGCGTGGTTATGCGGTTTGGTAAAGTAATTGATCAGGTGGTCCAACCCGGATTGCACTGGAATCCACCGTTAATAGACGAAGTCACTCTCGTTAACGTTCAAGAGTTGAACACCGAGACCTACAGCAGCCGTGCAACGCTAACTACCGATGAGAACATCATCGATATCGCCGTCACTGTTCAGTATCTAATTCAAGACCCGGTTAAGTTCGTCATCGAGGTTGCGAACCCTAAGCTTAGCTTGGACAACTCGGCTGAATCAGCGATTCGTCACGTAGTGGGTGGCAATTCCATGGAGCAGATTTTGACAACCGGTCGCGATCTCGTCGCTGTGGATGTCAAAGAACGCCTGCAGAACTATATGGATGCCTATGAAACCGGTATTTTTATCAGCCAAGTTAACGTTGAAAATACTCAGCCGCCTGACAATGTTAGACCAGCATTCGACGATGTCATTCGAGCGAGAGAGGATGAACAACGGGCGCAAAACGAAGCCCAGCAGTACTCGAATCGCGTGATACCAAATGCGCGCGGTGAGGCCCAACGTCAGATTGAGCAAGCCAACGCTTATAAAGAGCAGGTGATTGCCCGAGCTGAAGGTGATGCTTCTCGATTTGACCAGTTGCTTACCGAATACGCGAAGGCGCCAGAAGTGACGCGTCAACGCATGTATATCGATTCTTTGCAGGACGTTTTGACTGCTAGTAGCAAAATAATGGTCGATGTCGACGGCGGAAATAACATGCTGTATCTGCCTCTTGATAAAATGATGGGGCAGGGATCAGTTACAGGTGGTAGCAGACCTAACTCAGCGCAAGAATGGCGTGCTTTAGCAAATGAGCTAGAGCCGTACTTATCAGGCTCATCTTCAGCATCGTCGGTGGACAGATCGAGACTCACTTCAGGAAGGGGAGCACGACCATGAGAAATTCTATTCTTGCCGGTTTAGTATTTATTGTTGTAGTTCTCGCAAGTAATTCTCTTTTTGTTATTAAAGAGACCGAAAAAGCAGTGATGTTGCAGTTTGGAGAATTGGTTAGCGAAAGCATTGCACCAGGCCTGCATTTGAAACTTCCTTGGGTTCAAACCGTTCGAATTTTTGACGCGAGAATCCAGACAGAAGATTCGAACCCAGAGCGCTTTCTAACTCTCGAGCAAAAAGCATTGGAAGTCGATTCCTATGCAAAATGGCGCATTGTTGACGAAGGTCAATTTTATGTTTCCACTCGGGGTAGTGCCATTACTGCTGGTAACCTGCTTGCGTCACGGATTAATGACGGGCTTCGCGACCAAATCGGTGCGAGAAACCTTCAAGAGGTCGTGGCAGGTGAGCGAGACCAGCTTATGTTAGATCTAACTACAGATTTAAATATAACCACAGCGGCTGACATAGGGATTGAGGTCATCGATGTTCGCGTAAAGCGTATCGATCTTCCTGACGACGTTCGGTCTTCTGTTTATGAACGGATGATCACAGAGCGAAATCGTGAAGCGCAAGAGATTCGCTCTCGCGGTGATGAGTTGGCTATCGGCATTATCGCTGACGCAGATCGTCAGGCGACTATTTTTGAAGCGGAAGCTTACCGCGACGCTGAAAAAGCGAGAGGCGAGGGTGATGCGCGGGCTACTTCAGTTTATGCTGAGGCCTACAGCAAAGACCCAGAGTTTTTTGCTTTTACTCGCAGTATGAGTTCATACCGCGAAACATTTAGCTCAAAAGCTGATGTATTCTTGTTGGACCCGGACAGCGACTATTTTAAATATTTAAAAAATGGCACTACCGCGCCATAAAACAGTAAAATGAACGCTGGGAAAATCGGAAATAATGTTCAGAGACTGCTAGTTAAATCCCTGACTCAGCTTCCGATACAACAACCTGGGCTTTGGTAACTCGAAGCTCGGGTTTATTTTTTTAGCTGACAGGGCTTTTTGAAGTTCGAGCGATAAACCTACAAGGCTTCCAAATGTGGGATGAGCTAGCTGTAGCATTTTGTTTGATGCTGGTTATTGAAGGAATTATTCCGTTTCTTGATCCTAAGAGATGGAGAAGAATGCTATTGATGCTAGATAAAGTAGATGATTCGACGATGCGAATGTTTGGCTTAGGGTCGATGTTACTTGGCACAACTTTGTTATTACTGATCAACTGAGCTTTAATTAAAAATAATAAATAGGACGGACGCGGGAAAGTATGAATTCTGCAAAAAGATGGTTGCTGCCTGATGGGGTGGAAGAGATTCTACCGGAAGAGGCGCATAAGCTTGAAACCCTGCGACGTGGCTTGCTGGACCTTTATGAGTCTTGGGGCTATGAGCTTGTAATACCTCCAATGATTGAATTTTTGGAATCTCTCTTGGTTGGCTCATCCCATGACCAAGATATTCACACCTTTAAAATCACAGATCAGCTTAGCGGCAGAATGATGGGTATTAGGGCAGATATTACTCCCCAAGTAGCCCGTATTGATGCTCATAGTATGAATCGACAAGGCCCAGTGCGGCTTTGCTATGCCGATAGTGTCTTACACACAAAACCTCGCGGTATCATGACATCAAGGGTTCCTATAAGAGTGGGAGCAGAGTTGTTCGGTCATGCTGGTGTGGACTGCGATATCGAGCTTATCGGTCTGATGCGCGATACGCTGCAGGCGGCAGGCATTGATGAAATTTATATTGTCCTCGGCCATGTTGGAATATTTAGAACTCTTGTCCAAGAGGCTAAGCTTGGTTTTAAAATTGAGCGAGAGCTTTTTCAAGCAGTCCAGCGCAAAGCCTATGATGAAATTGACCAAATTCTATTTACCAATGTTGAAGATAAAAAAATGTGCGATATGCTGCGCCGGCTAACATGGCTCAGCGGAGATGAGTCTGTTCTTTCTGAGGCAAGAGAGTTGTTTGAGTCGGCGCCAGAAAGCGTTAAGCAGGAATTAGAGGAGCTTGTTGCTATATCCACAGGGGTTAAGCAGCGTAATCCAGGAGTTCAACTCAACTATGATCTCTGCGAGCTGCGCGGCTACGAGTATCATACAGGCATCGTTTTTGCCGCCTATACGCCTGGTTATGGAAGAGCTTTAGCTAAAGGTGGGCGCTATGACGATATCGGCGAAGCCTTTGGTCGAGCAAGACCGGCATCCGGCTTCGATACAGATTTGAAGGTGCTAGCAAAACTAACTACTACTGACATTCGGCGTAACCCTGGCATACTCGCGCCTAACAGCTCTGATGATGCGCTATTGAAAAAAATTACCGAACTGCGTGCTTCCGGTGAGATCGTAGTTGTGGATCTCGGTGCGCCAACACCCAGTAAAGATCACCACGAACTGGGCTGCGACAGGATACTCATCTTGAAAGATGAGCAGTGGTATGTGCAGGCATTGAAATCATAATTTCAATTCAAACTATTAATTCAACCCACTAACCTTTGAGAAAAAGAAATGGCTAAATCCGTTGTCGTGCTCGGAACCCAATGGGGTGATGAAGGTAAAGGCAAAATCGTTGATCTACTTACCGACCAAGTGTCGGTGGTCGCGAGATTCCAAGGCGGCCATAACGCAGGCCATACTCTAGTCATCGATGGCGAGAAAACGGTATTGCATTTGCTACCATCTGGCATTTTACGCGAGCATGTAAGCTGCATTATCGGCAATGGCGTTGTGATTAGCATGGAAGCCTTGCTGAAAGAGATTGGTGACCTTGAACAGCGCAGTATTCCTGTGCGCGAACGACTAAGAATTAGTGGAGCATGCCCGTTAATCTTGCCGTCTCACATTGCGTTAGATCAGGCGCGAGAAAAGTCTAAAGGAATAAATAAGATCGGAACTACGGGCAGAGGCATTGGCCCAGCGTACGAGGATAAAGTTGCTAGACGCGGAATTCGTTTGGCAGAAACTTTGAATGAATCAAGGTTTGGTACTCGCTTAGAAGAACTCCTTGAGTATCACAACTTTCTTCTAGAAAAATATTACAAAGTGAGCAAAGTTGATTTCAACGAAGTGTTTGATACATCAATGGTACTTGCGAAGCAGGTAGAGCCAATGATCGCTGATACTATCGATTTGCTTCACACTCATCGTAAGGTAGGCGACAGTATTCTGTTTGAAGGAGCCCAAGGCTCGCTTTTGGATATCGACCACGGCACTTATCCATTCGTTACGTCATCTAATACCACCGCTGGAGGAACAGCAACAGGCAGCGGTTATGGGCCGCTCTATCTCGATTACGTTTTGGGTATCACCAAGGCATATACAACACGAGTCGGATCAGGTCCTTTCCCAACTGAATTATTTGACGATGTTGGCAAGCATTTAGCGACAGTTGGCCAAGAAAAAGGCGCTACGACTGGCAGAGATAGACGCTGTGGTTGGTTTGATGCAAGTGCAGTCAAGATGGCTGTTCGTATCAACAGTGTTTCTGGTATTTGTCTAACCAAACTCGATGTATTGGATGGTTTAGAGAAAATAAAGGTTTGTATCGGTTACAAAGGCGTCGGCGAAAACACATCGGGTAGCTTGATGGATGTAAACATTTTTGAAGACTTAGAACCTATTTATGTTGAGCTGCCAGGTTGGCAGGATTCAACATTTGGTGCTAAGAACTTAAACGATCTGCCAGAAAATGCGCAGGCATATATTAGGTATCTGGAAGAAGTGGTAGAGGTACCAGTTGACATAATTTCGACAGGACCTGACCGTGAAGAAACTATTATTTTAAACCACCCGTTTAACGACTAGTCATCTTTCGCCATTGGGCCATAAGCAAGCCGCGCCCCTGGCCCCGCTAGCATCACCAAATGTAGGTGGTGTTATGCGGGTCTGTAAGTCTTCAGTAAACACGTAGTCGGCCATGTCCTTTGGCACAGAGTCGTAAAGACTTTTGATATTAGAAAGACCTCCTCCCAGCACAATTACCTCAGGGTCGATAACATTGACTATGCTAGCTAGGCACCTGGCCAATTGCTTGCTGTATATTTCTAAAGATTCTGATGCCGCCAGGTCTTTAGCAATTGCGAAATCGGCTATTCTGTCGGCTTCAACTTGCAATCCAGTTTTTTCAAAGTGAGTTTGTTTCAGGCCTCTGCCCGACAGGACCGTTTCAATGCAGTTACGTCTGCCGCAATAACAAAGTCTATCCTCGCCAATTAATTCTCTGGCCGCGCTTGGTAGGGAGTTATGTCCCCATTCGCCGGCTATGCTGTTGGGTCCGGTTAGAAGTTGACTGTTGATAACAAACCCACCACCGGTGCCGGTGCCAATAATCACACCGAACATTGATTTGGAATCTTTGGCGGCTCCATAATGAGCTTCAGATAGAGCAAAACAATTAGCATCATTTTCTAATCTGATGGCATAGCCAAGATTGCTTTCTATATCTATTTTTAGGGCTTTGCCATTAAGGCAAATTGAATTGCAGTTTTTCATTAATCCGGAGTGAAGAGCTAGAGCGCCAGGTGATCCGATACCAACATTAAGAAGGTCGGGTGACTGTGCTTGCAGCTGAGTGATTACATTGCACAGCGCCTTCAAC
>CAJWGN010000007.1 GCA_913031035.1 uncultured Gammaproteobacteria bacterium | reverse complement strand
CTAACCCTGACCCTGACCCTAACCCTGACCCTACCCTGACCCTAACCCTAACCCTACCCTTAGCACTCCCCCTACCCCTACCCCTACCCCACCCCTAGGTGGCCGTCAAGATGGCCTCTGGAGGCAAGGAAGCACTCGTGCAGTGGCAGAACGCGTTCGTCGCGACGGAGGCCGATCGTCGGCTGACCACGATCTTCACCTTCGGCAATTGGGAGACCAACGACCCCTCGTACACGATCGAGATGCAGTTCAACGGCACAGAGTCCGACTTCAACGACTTGCTCGCCCAGAGCGGCATCTTAGGTGAGTAGTTCATTTCGAAAAAATTGCCAGCAAGATGGCGATCCACGACGACCCTTCCACCCCATTGTCCCCATCCCCATTGTCATTGCCCCCATTGTCACCATAAGAGTGACAAGAGACACAAGTAGCCTGATTATTAAAAAGCATCTCTCCTGCAATTGCCATAGGATCGTCGCTAGGACCTGAATCTTCATTACCTATATTGAGTCCGGGCTTACCTTGAAGGATTCGAACAAAGTTTGCGATATCGTAAATCTCTTCTTCGCTAAACGATCCACCCCAGGCAGCCATTCCAGTTCCGGCACGCCCATCGGTGATAACTGACAGCAGATCAGTATCAGACAATTTATTCGCCATGCTGTCCGTTAATGGCTTACCCATCGCCTGACCTTCGCCAAGGCCTCCGTGACAAACAGTACAGTAAGCATCATATAACTCGCCGCCTTCTCCGACCCCTGCCGTCACCTGCGATGATGTCGTCAGCAATGCGCCTGCTATCAATCCAAAAACAGTGTTCAACTTCTTATTCATACAACAACACCTTAAAAACAAATACTACAAACAAAGTGATAGAGCTTTTTTCTTAATCCATTAAAGACCGAATAACAGTTAGCGAAGCATCACCTACTACAAGGGTGTAGCGAGCCTTTACAGACTGAACAAGATATAGTTTCCGGGAGAAACACCAGTTGCTACCCCTTCCCTTGTCACCGGATCCCGTGTTCCGGAGGCAATACCTATGTACTGCTTGCCATCAATGGTAAAACTAGTTGGCGGCGCATAGAGACCACTGCCAGTTTGGAATTTCCACAAAATCTCACCGGTTTCATCATTCATTGCGTAGATGTAGCCATCTGGCGCGCCAGAGAAGACCAAACCACCACCGGTTGCCAATGTGCCAGCCCAGTTAAAGTTGCCAGGCATTTCTACCTGCCAGTCAATATCACCGGTTCGCATATTAAAAGCAACGACGTAACCTGTGCCCGTTGGCTCAAAACGAGGAATGCCACCGAGGTCCATAGTGCCGGGTCGCCCATCTCCTTCTCGACGGATAAAGGTAGTGCCCCATTCAGTTGTCGGAATATAAAGCATGTTGGTATCAGGGCTATAAGAGGCGGGTGGCCAGTTCTTACCACCATACAGACCTGGGAATACAACCGTGTCCGCTGGTTCATACAAGGATTCTTTCAACACAGGCTTGCCCGACTCGTCTCGCTCAGCCCAGTTAACCTTTGTATATTCACCGGCATACAGGAACTCACCGCTGAAGCGATCCAATGCATAGACGTGTCCATTTCTTGATATCTGCACAATCATCTTGCGCATCTGACCTTCGAACATTTCTTCGATGATCATTGGCTCTGATGTTGAATCATGGTCAAACTCATCTCGAGGAGAGGTTTGGAAATGCCATTCCAGCTCACCGGAGTCAGCGTGGAGAGCGACTACTGAGTTAGTGTAAAGATTGTTACCTTTGCGGACGTTGTTATTGATATCTGGCCAAGGATTCCCTGTTCCCCAGAACACTAGATCCGTCTCAGGGTCGTAAGTGCCAGTAACCCAAGTTGGACCGCCTCCGGTTTTCCAAGAATCACCTTCCCAAGTCTCATTGCCAGGCATGCCTTCTCCTGCCGTGGTGTACCAGCGCCAGCGCAATTCACCAGTATTCACATCATAGGCATCAACATAGCCTCGAATACCGAATTCGCCGCCACCAACGCCGATCAATACCATGTCTTTAACCACTAGCGGCGCCGCCGTTATAGAAAAAGATTCACGGTGATCTGCAACCTCAGCATCCCATAATTGAATACCTGTGGCGGCGTCAAAGGCTAATAGATGAGCATCTAACGTGCCGTAAAACACTTTATCTTCATGCAAACCAACACCCCGGTTGTGGGGCCCACAGCACAAATCAACATTTTCGAAATCATGATCATAGCGCCACAGCTCTTCACCCGTCATCGGATCGACCACAATCAAGTGACTGTTGGCAGTGGTTAAATACATGCGTCCATCATTTACCAATGCAGTAACTTCAAATGCGCCACCCGTAACACCTGTCGGTTTTATCCAGACTGGCCGCAGGTTGGCAACAGTGTCGCGGTTAATCTGGTCATCGGGCATATAGCGCCAAGCGCCATAGTTTTTGCCATAGGTGACCCAGCGATCCGAGTGATCTTGAGCGTTCTCAAGAATCTCAGAAGTCACATTCTGAGCCGCTGCCGCGCTGGCTAAGATCATACTTATCAGCGTGAGCGCTGATACAGACTTAAATAATTTCAACATCGTTACTCTCTTTTAAAGGTGTCTATTTTATAAAGCATTGAAAAACATAACTATTATTTGAGCGGGAATTATTTAAAGTCTCGCTGAACAGGGGTCTAATTAACCTATAAACCGACCCACCCTGTCAATTGCCTAACGGCAAGCAAAATAAAGGCGTAAAACACAAAAAATAGCCCTTTGTCATACTCTCAGCGCGCATTGCACTCTAATTGCTCAAGTCATATCATCCAGACCAGCTTGCGAGACCCGAATTTGGTGCAGCAGTAGCAAGTAACTACAAATCACGTGAACTGTTTTCGCCCTTTCTTTGAAGCGCGAAACAAGGAAAAAGAATGATTGTATACGGTGTTGCACTACTCTCCCTTTGCCTGATTGCTGGAATGTTGGCAGGTGAAACTCTGGGAGTTTTCATGGGAGTTCAAGCCAATGTCGGCGGTGTTGGAATCGCCATGCTACTGCTGGTATTCGCCAGCAATACTGACAGATTTAAAACCCTTACGGAAGGCGCTGCGGGCACAGGCATCCAATTTTGGAGTGCCATGTACATTCCTATCGTGGTGGCTATGGCGGCAAGACAAAATGTAGCGGCAGCCGCTGATGGCGGATTGCTCGCGCTAGTCGCTGGGGTAGCTGCAGTCGTGGTCAGCTTCGCGCTGGTACCCGTATTAAGCCGGATTGGCAAAAATACTGACGCTGCAGGCGGGGAAAACTAATGGATATTATTGAAACGGTCTTTGTCCGTAACAATTTGATTGTCGCTTTTGCAGCAATAGGACTTGTTATGTGGGTGTCTTATTTCTTTGCCAACAAACTCACTGCAGGGCGTATACACGGCTCTGCTATTGCCATCGCACTAGGACTGTTGGCGGCCTACTGGGGAGGAATTACCACCGGGGGTACTCGCGGCGTTTCTGATTTCGCCTTACTTGGCGGCATTGGCTTAATGGGGGGAGGCATGATGCGAGACTTTGCCATTGTTGCCACCGCCTTTGGCGTCAAGTTTAGCGAACTTAAAAAAGCGGGATTAGCCGGCGCGGTCTCTATTTTTGCCGGTGTCATCGTGTCCTTCGTGGTGGGCGCTGCGGTAGCGGTCATGTTTGGCTACACCGATCCAGCTTCAATAACCACCATAGGGGCCGGCGCAGTCACCTATATAGTTGGGCCAGTTACCGGTGAAGCCATCGGTGCCAGCGATGCTGTAATTACACTGAGTGTTGCAGCGGGCTTAGTAAAATCCATTTTAGTAATGATCGGCACTCCATTGGTTGCCAAATCAATAGGGCTGGATAACCCCCAATCAGCCATGGTGTTTGGCGGTTTGATGGGAACCACCAGTGGGGTCGCCGCAGGATTGGCAGCAACCGACCCTAAGTTAGTACCATACGGCGCAATGACAGCCACTTTTTATACCGGCGTTGGTTGTCTATTGGGACCCTCAGTTTTATATTTTATCGTTAGCGCTATCTTTTAGCGCTGTTTGCTCAGCAATGTCACTCGATTACGGAACCCTTTATGTCACGCGATTCATTCCCTTTTCTAACAAATAATAATTCTAAGACCGCTCTGGTTGACGGCGATCGCGACTACAGTTTCGAAGAAGTAAATGGCCTCATAGACCGATTCGCTAGCGGCTTACTTCGAGGTAGCTCAGACCTTAATGAAGAGCGAATAGCCTTTTTTATTCCGGCTAGCGTAGATTATGTGACAGCAATGCACGGTGTATGGCGTGCTGGAGGTATTGCCATACCTCTCAATGTGGCCTCTGCTGTAGCAGAACTAGATCACTGCCTGACGTCCGCCAGCGTTACTCGAATGATTGCGAACGGCAATTATCAAGATTCACTAAAGGACCTTTGTCAGCGCCTTAATATCGAGTTGATGTCGGTGGAAGACGTACTTCAAGACAAGGTAAGCCCACTGCCTGTGATCGCTGAAGAACGCAGAGCCATGATGCTTTTCACAAGCGGCACCACCAACAAACCAAAGGGCGTTGTTAGCACACACAAAACTATTCAAGCACAGGTCACCACGCTGATAGATGCTTGGTGCTGGACCCAAGACGATGTAATACCCCTGTTTTTACCGGTTCATCACATACACGGCATCATTAACATATTGAGCTGTAGCTTATGGTCAGGAGCGACTGTTCACCTGTTCAGTAAGTTTGATATCCCCAAGATCAGCGCTGAAATTATCGCCGACACCTACAATGTTTTTATGGCTGTGCCGACCATCTACGTGAAACTCATTCAATATTTTGACTCTATCGATCAAGATCAGGTTCAAAAAATATGCGGTGGCTTTGCCAGAATGAGACTTAACATTTCGGGCTCTGCGGCCTGCCCGGTAAAACTGTTCAATCAATGGCAAAGCCTGACCGGCCAAGTGCTGCTGGAGCGCTACGGAATGACTGAAATCGGCATGGGTATTTCCAACCCTTATTCAGATGAACGCCGTGCAGGTTTTGTAGGGCAGGCGCTCCCGGGGGTTAAGATTGCACTGTTTGATGAGCAAAACGAGATTATCAATGAAGAGGACGTAGCCGGTGAAATCCGCGTTCAGGGTGACAATGTCTTTCTTGAATATTGGAATAACGAGAAAGCAACCACGGAAAGCTTCAAAAATGGCTGGTTCTGCACAGGTGATGTGGCAGTTTTAGAAAGAGGCTACTATCGAATCATGGGACGCTCCTCTGTCGACATTATTAAGTCCGGTGGATATAAGCTCTCCGCACTGGAAATCGAAGGCGTCCTTCTCATGCACGATGCTATTGCAGAAGTTGCCGTCATTGGTGTTGAGGATGAAACTTGGGGCGAAGCCGTTACAG
The DNA here is from genome assembly GCA_913031035.1 of uncultured Gammaproteobacteria bacterium. Taxonomy (GTDB): domain Bacteria; phylum Pseudomonadota; class Gammaproteobacteria; order Pseudomonadales; family Pseudohongiellaceae; genus UBA9145. The sequence continues at coordinate 49,929 of CAJWGN010000007.1, read as the reverse complement.
CCTTTATCGGCTTAAATCCCGGTGCCACTCTGGAATTTGATGAGCTGCGAACCTGGTGTGATGGGAAAATGTCTTCCTATAAAATCCCAAAATCTATTAAGTTGATTGACGCCTTGCCAAGAAATGCTATGGGTAAAGTTACCAAGCCCACTTTAAAGGCCATGCTTTAGAGATTACTGCTATCATGGGCTCTGCTCATTGAAAAGGGCTCGTTCTTGTCAATTCAGGCTAACCCAACCGTGCGTTTCTTGCCTACAACCGATAAAATGCGGTCTCAATCAACCGCCTTAGATGAGTTTTATCCCCTTTGAAAACTGAGTTTCTTGGCAAGACCCTTTCTGGCCCATTTACAGTTCCTTCCGGCATAGTAACCTGCTCTGCTTCTATTATTCAGCGCGTATTCGACACCATGCCTGAAGTCGGCGTTTTAACCACCAAAAGCATCGGACCCGAACCACGACTTGGCTACCGCGAGCCTATTCTTACTCAGTTTGAGCCCGGAAACTTCACCAATGCCGTCGGACTAACGAATCCGGGAGCAGCCCGCTCTGCAGAACTGATGGCCCAGCTCACAATCCCTGATGACCGCTTCCTACTTATCTCAATCTTCGGCGGCAGTGTTGAAGAATATGTTGAGGTGGCAAAAATTATGGCGCCCCATAGCGACGGTTTAGAGTTGAATCTGTCATGTCCTCACGCTAAAGGCTACGGCATGGCAATGGGCCAAGACCCAGCCTTGGTTGAGGAAATTGTGCGGGCGGTTAAAGCCGCCGTTGATGTCCCTATCGTTGCTAAACTAACGCCTAATGTTCCTAATATTGGTGAGATTGCCGCTGCCGCTGTTGCCGGTGGCGTCGACGGAATTTGCGCTATTAACACAATGGGACCTGAATGTTACGAGGCTCACGGCCAACCAATACTGACAAATGAGAAAGGCGGTGTCTCTGGCAAAGGCGTTCTTGCACGGGCTCTGGAATGTGTCAGAGAAATCAAAGCTGAGGTTGACGTACCCATTATTGGCTGCGGAGGCATTAGCAGTGCCAACGACGTACTTGAGTTTCAAGCAGCCGGTGCCACAATAATTGGCGTTGGTTCTGCCTTAGTTGGCATGACGACAAATGAAATAGCCGATTATTTTCAAAGCCTCAACGCTGACCTAGAGTCAGGGAAAGACACAGCAGAAGCATTGGTCCGTTATGACATCGATATGGCATTCGACCCTGTCACCGTAGTTAGCAATGAACGTGTTACTGATGATATTTGTATCTTAACCTTCGACAAATCGGTAAATGTCCAAGCAGGTGAATTTATATTCCTGTGGATCCCCGGCTTAGGAGAAAAGCCTTTTTCTGCTCTTACTGACAGCCCCTTCTCGCTGGTGGTAATCAACCTAGGTGAATTTACTAAGGCATTATTGGACCTTGAACCAGGCACCGAGGCCTATGTTCGAGGCCCTCACGGCACCGCAGTGACGCCGGCGGAAGACGCGAAAATAATTGCCGTCGCTGGCGGAACTGGCTTAGCTGCGGTTTATCAAATTGCCCGAGATTTTGGCGATACTGAAATTTTCTTGGGAGCAAGAACCGAAGAGCGCCTCTACTTTTTGGAAGAGTGCGAGGCAATCGGTAATCTACATGTGGCAACAGACGATGGCAGCAAAGGCTTTCATGGTGTTATCACCGCGCTGCTAAGACAATATCTAGAAGGTCTAACTGCTGCCGAGCTCGAAAAGCTGGTTTTCTATAACTGCGGCCCCAGCCCGATGGTTCGCGCAGCGGCCGTTGTGCAGAGAGAATTTTGTAGCCCAAATCAAATTTTTAATGCCATCGATTACTGGACTAAATGCGGCGTTGGGATTTGCGGAGCCTGCGATGCCCCCGATGGCCGCCGCCTTTGTGTTGACGGCCCATTCCTCGATGACAGTGATAGCAATTTATTCAAAAGAGCCTAGTTTAAGCCTAGCCCTAGCACTAGCCAGGATCAAAAGCCTGGCTTTATACCTGCCACTGCAAACAACGCCAGCAAAATAAGGATAGAGACGGCAAAAAAGACCGTTCGAATTTGCTTGTTTTTGCCGCGCTTTAGGGCAAACGTACCTAATACAACGTAGGCCACCAGCAAGGCAATTTTCATTCCTACCCAAGCGGCAACCCAAGGGTATTGGCCGCTCATCACGACCAGAGTGACGGCACTGATAAGAAGTGTGGTGTCTACAATATGAGGAAGTACCTTCACGAGCTTCTTCTGCAACATCGAAGACTCAGTCATCATCCATACGCCACGTACACAAAAGCCAATCGTGGTCAGCATAGCGAAAGCCAAATGGATGTTTTTTATTAATGCGTAACTCATGATTTTAATCCAATGGAAAATTCGGAAGCAAAGTCTAACTTGCTTTGGCGGTGTATTCGAGCAGGATCAATCCTGACGCCGATTTAAAAGGGTGGCCCCACTCTACTTTGCGCGCTGCAGGGGTCAGTTCAACGAGCTCAACCAGCAGTTCATCGAGCTTTGTATCCATCAATACGCTTTAGTTTTCATTATCGTTCACTAGCTTCGCAAATAGTGCTGTAATAAAGCATCAAGTTGTACCGAATTTATTTAGGGAGACCCCAATGAATAATAAGTTAAATGCCCACACTATCATTAGAAAGATGGCCGGTGATGTTCCAAACGCGGTGGCTAAAATAATCCCGAGAGTAGCGGCAACAATAGCCTTGATCGCTGCAGCCGGACTTGTTAGCGCCCAAATCGATCAAACAAAGTTGGACGCTGTCAAAGCCGACATGCAAGCCCGGGTTGATGCCGGGAAGCTCTCAGGCGTTGTACTGATGGTCGCCCAAGACGGCGAAGTGCTAATGAATGATGCGGTTGGCTATCAAAATGTCGAAGATCAAGTGCCTATGAGCACCGACAGTATCTTTCGAATATTTTCGATGACCAAGCCGATCGCCGGCACAGCTCTTATGCTGTTATACGACGAAGGTAGATTCACCTTAGACGATGCAGTAGAAAAACACATACCCGCTCTGGCCGGCATGGAAGTTTTCGTTTCTCAAAATGAAGATGGCTCTTTTGTCACCGAACCGGCTGACCACCCAATGACTGTGCGTGAATTAATGAGCCACACCGGCGGCTTAGTTTATACGCCACCTCTATCTCAGGGACCGATTGCTAAAGCCTATGTCGACGCTGGAATCATGAATCTTCCTAACTATACAATGGCAGAATCCATTCCAAAACTTGGAGGTATTCCTCTCAGCTACCAACCTGGCACTCAGTGGGTTTATAGCATCTCGGTAGATGTACAAGGCTATCTTGTAGAGGTTTTATCCGGTCAGACCTTTGATGTATTTTTGAAAGAAAGGTTGTTTGACCCATTAGGCATGATCGACACTGCCTTTTTTGTGAGCGCGGATAAAGCCGATCGGTTTGCACGCCAGTACCGGCCTAAAGCCGATGGCACTTTAGCTCGCACAGATTCAGGTATGTTCTTACGTAAACCCAAATTTCTATCTGGCGGCGGCGGTCTAACTTCAACAACTGCCGATTATATGCAATTTGCCCAGATGCACCTTAATAACGGAATGCACGATGGCAAACGCATAGTCTCTGAAGATGCAATCCAACTAATGCGAAGCAATCAATTACCTGATGAAGTCCCTAATATTGCTCAGCTTTACCCAGGCAACGTATTTGGACTGGACTTTGCCATTGTTGAAGATTCAGCAGCATATCAAGGTGCACCAGTTGGCACACATTGGTGGTGGGGGATCGCAGGCTCATGGTTTTGGATCGACCCAGTGGAAAATGTCATTTTCATCGGCATGATTCAAAATGATGATATTTTGTATTCGCTGCAAACTCACGGCGCTGCTCGAGCCGCCATATACGGCGAGTGATTTTAAAAAGTTAGTTTTGGACCCTAGGGTTAGCTATACGCGAACCCTAGTTTTCAGTCCCCCGAATTACTTAGTAGCGCTCTTCGTTAGACCCTCTCAAAAGTGCTCTCCAGTAGCACCATCAAACCGCTGCCTCAAGGGGCCCGCCCAAAACTCTAGACTCAGATTTTTAACCAAGGTTCTAGCCCCAAGAATAAAATCGATTTATTATCAAGAGTCAAACTGCAATTTTGAACCATACGGATTGTGGTCCCGCTTCAAAGCATTAGAAAAAACGGTGTTACTGGCATCCGCTTGTGTTTTGGCTGGGAACTTTTAAGCCCAATTAGGCGCTGTCGAGCCCGACCAACTCCAACGTTACGACTTTGGCGAGGTGCAGAGCATACTGCAGTAGAACACTCCCTTTTCAAGCATTTCAAGACAGCTCTCTCTGGGAAAACAGGGTAGTAAGGCTCGCCTATAATCACAGCGACGCGCACTCCGGCGCTAGCGTAGATAAAATTATTGCAAAACTTCAACCAACTTTTCAAACACCTTTTCAAGCAATGAAAAATCTAGCAGACTTGGACTTTCAACTCCTTGGCGAGTCCAGCGCCAAGCCGTTAGATTGACGATGCAGGCAAGCAAAGTATAAGTGAATAGCTAGATTTAGAGCGCCAAGATAACCAGGCCAAGCTCGCTGCCAATTATAGGGGCTGAGTCGGAGATGGGGAGCTGCCATTAAAATTTCTTCAACAACCCTTGCATAGATTTTTAATTGTCTTTCAGTTAGCGTCAGCGATCTCTTTATAAGTTCTCAATAATCTTCGATGAACTCTTACTCAGCGTCAATAAACTCTAAATGGATGACACCACGAAGATAGCTTATTGCCTGAGCGATTGTGCCGCCGTCAACATCGACAATTTTATTTGCTTCCCGCATTGTGTCATCAGTGACCTTCCCAACCAACGCTTGTAATGTACTGATAAATTTTTGGTTGTTTGCGGCCGCTGTGGACGCGATCAGGAAGCCATCATATGGAAGCAATGCATTACGAGGGTCGGTTAACATAATGAGATCGTAGGCTGCGAGGCGGCCATCTGTTGAGTAAGCAGCGATAACATCCACCTGCCCGTTACTCACTGCGGAATACATTAGTGTTGTATCGAACGTCAGTTTCTCTGCAAAGTCTATAGAGTAGGCGTCGCGCACGGAGGCCCATTCGGGACGCCCGAAAAATTCTAAATCACCACCGCCTATCAGTTGGCCGGCAATAGGCACTAGGTCATCGATTGAGGTGACCCCTAATTCAGCCGCCCTCGCTTTTGTCATCGCAAAGCCATAGAGGTTCTTAAACCCCATGGATCCGATGTTAACTAGACCGTCGGCCGCTTGAATATAGTCCGTGACCTGTTCAAGCACGGCAGTCCGACCAGGGTTATCTGATTTCCCCATCACATTAGCCCAAACTGTTCCGCTGTATTCCAGATAGGCATCGATACTGCCATCGCTTACCGCTTCATAGGCAACCGAACTCCCCATACCCAGCCGGAGGTCGACTGTAAAGCCTACGCTTTCTAGCTCAGCCGCGAGTAAACCGGACATAATATATTGCTCGGTGAAGCCTTTGCCGCCGATTATAAAATCAGCCTTTGGCTTAGGCCAAAGCGCGTACGCCGAAAGAGAAACACCCGCCACCGTGGCCACTATGACAGCGAATTTAATCTGACCATACCTCTGAGAGGGCTGGCCCTTGGTTTTGTTTTCAAATAACCATTGGATTCCTGCGATAAACCAGTCCAGCGACACCGCCAAAGATGCGGAGGCCAGTGAACCTACGGTGACCGCGACAAGGTTGCGCGTTTGCAGGCCAGTAAATATATAGTTACCAAAACTGGTAGCCCCGACTAAGGTTGAAAGTGTTGCAAGTCCAACGGTCCAAACCGCAGCCGTTCGAATGCCAGCGATAATGACGGGCATTGCTAACGGAATTCTCACCTTGATTAGAATTTGCGATGAAGACATGCCAATTCCTTGAGCTGCCTCTACCACCTCGGCGGGAACGGTCTCCAAACCGGTAACCGTATTACGTACAATCGGCAGCATCGAATAGAGCGTCAATGCGATTATGGCAGGCAGAAAGCCGATTTCACCACCCAGCATAGCGACCACCAGCGCTAAAATAGCGACGCTAGGAATTGTTTGAATAATGCTAATAATCGAAAGCAGCGGCTGTTTTGCTTTCGCCGACTGTGTGGCAATTATACCAAGAGGCACGCTGACAACGATCCCCATAAATAAGGCAACAAGGGTAAGCGCCAAGTGTCCCTGAAAATAGACAGGCAATAGCTGCAGCTGCTCTTGTAAATTACTGTCCATCAGTTATTCACTCTAGCTAAGCCCTACATTGGCTGACTGCATTAGGCGTTCGAGCCGATCAGTCCGGCGCTTAGGGGTTTCTACTAGGTCTTTTACATACTCGTGCTGAGGATTGAGTAAAAGCTGTGCGGGCGTATCAATCTGAAGAACCTGCCCATCTTTCATGACAGCGATACGATCGGCCATCAGCAGGGCTTCTGTCATATCGTGAGTGACCATAATGACAGTCAGGTTCAATTGAGCTTGAATGCGCTTGAACTCTTCTTGCAACATATCTCGATTAATTGGATCGAGGGCTCCAAATGGCTCGTCCATCAAAACCACCTCAGGATTTGCAGCTAATGCCCGTGCCACCCCTACACGCTGCTGCTGTCCGCCTGACAGCTCATTAGGCATGCGGTCGGCAAATTCTGCGTAGGGCAAACCAACAAGCTCAAGAGTCTCTTGGCAGCGCTTGGTGATTTCTTGCTTACTCCATTTCAATAACTGCGGCACAGCAGCTACATTTTCGGCGACTGTGTGATGAGGAAACAAACCGATACCTTGAAAAACGTAGCCAATATTTCGCCTTAATGATTCAGGATTCTGATCAAGAATATTCTTGCCATTAACAATAATTGTGCCGCTGCTAGGCTCCTCTAAACGGTTTATCATTTTTAAAGTGGTGGTTTTACCACTTCCTGATTCGCCGACAAGCCCAAGAAACTCGCCCTTGCTCACAATAAAAGAGGTATCAGCCACAGCGAAGCTGTGACCATCATCGAAAGATTTTTGGATGCTAGTAAGTTCAATCATTAGCAGCGCAGTCTAACAAGCTGGGAGGAACTCTACCAATGCAGGCTTAACTTCTTCTCAGCAGCTGTTAATCTCAGGCTCAACTCTTTAGAGTTTCACGCCTGTATTAGCTTAAAAGACTGTGCAAAAAAAGTGAATACGAGGCAAACTGAAAAAATGACTTTAGTGGTGCGGATTAGTTAAAAACTGATTCTAACGAAAATCGAAGGATGAATAGGCAATGGCAAAAAATAAATTTCAGGCATTTGAACTTGAATTCTGTCAGTCAATTTGGGAGCAGAAAGTAGAGATAAACCTGACCGAGAGTGGCGTTCACCCAGTGACACTGTCGGAGCTGATTGGCGATGATTCTGACCTTCAGGAAAAGCTTCTTGCTCTGGAGATCAACTACCCTCATGTAAATGGTATTCCATTGCTCCGAGAGAGCATTGCTGCTCTTTATGACAACGCGCACACCGAGAACGTATTAGTCACTGTGGGAGCCGCAGAAGCGAATCAGATTGCTATACAGACGCTTATTCAGGCAGGTGATGAAATAGCAACGGTTACCCCAACGTATAAGCAGGTCTGGGGTATAGCTGAGAACCTTGGCGCGATTGTAAAACCATTCGCTCTAGATTCTCGAAATAACTGGGCTTTGGACATCGACCAGCTTAATGCTCAGGTGAACGCTAATACTAAAGTCATCGCGGTGGTAAACCCAAACAATCCAACCGGCCACATCTTTACTGAGGCGGAGATGAATGCTGTTATCGCTGCCGCTGGTAGAGTTGGCGCGTGGATTCTTGCAGACGAGGTTTATCGCGGAGCTGAGCGAGAACAAACACACGAGACTTGCTCTTTTTTCGGACGCTATGAAAAAGTCATTGCGGTAGGTTCAATGAGTAAAGCCTATGGTCTGCCGGGGCTTAGGGTCGGCTGGATTGTCGGCCCTCCTGACATGGTGGAAGACATTTGGAGACGGCACGAATATTCGACTATCACCGCTACAATGCTGAGCAACCATCTTGCCGCCCACGCGCTTTCAGCTCAAGTTCGTCCACGCTTACTCGAGCGTGCTCGAAAATACATTCGAGGGGGCTATCCGGTTCTGCAGCAGTGGATGGATTCTCAGTCTGGTCTCTTTAGCTACACGCCTCCTCAGGCATCCGCTGTAACTTTTATTCGCTATAACTTAGACATTAATTCAACCGATCTAATGCATAAGCTCATTGAAGAAACAGGGGTATTTGTAGCGGCTGGAGACTCATTCGGAATGGACAAACATTTACGCATAGCCTTCGGGCAAGACAAGGCAATTTTGGAAGATGCGTTTTCGAGGATAGAAGGTGTGCTTAAAAAGCTCTAGCGACAGGGCGGGTTAACATCACTCTTACTCGAAAGCTCTTGCAAGATGCCTTTGCCAGCAAATTAGTAAGGGGCGCTGCTTGGAGCCACATCCAATTCTACTTTGTCTCTGCCAGATGCTTGTCGGCCTCTTCGCAAAGCTTCAGACGCTCGCGCAGACAGACCACCATCAAGGCCTACAGTCACAAACCGAAAACCTTGTTGCAGGCGTCCCTCAACGGTATTTTGGTTTGTGGTGATTGCACAGGCCACGTTATTTTCTATACAGCTTTGAAGTACCACCTGTATTGCCGCCTCAACCTCTGGTGCTGACGCGCTAGCAAAACCCATATCGGCGCTTAAATCAGAAGGTCCGATAAAGATAACTCCAACCCCTGGGACCGATAAGATATCGTCAATATTTTCGACGCCTTGCTTGGTTTCGATTTGAATTACAGCAAGTAGTTCGCCAGCTGGATCTAGCGGCCATACATCGGCTTTCGCATAATAATCTGTCACACCCCAATACCAAACTGCATTGGACGGATTGCGCCCGCGCAGGCCATTGGGATCATAGTCTTCAACCCCGCTAAGTTGAGGGTAGCGGGTAGCGCGGACGGCTAATTCAGCTTCTGCCTTGGTATTTATAGACGGGTACATAACGCCGAAGGCACCAACATCTAATACCTGCTTAGCCTGCGCTAAAAAATCCTCTTTACCGGTTGCCGGAATTCTCACTATCGGAATCACATCAGGCTGCAGATTTCCCTTCTCAGCGATCGTCCTTTTATCAGTCATCCCGAGAAGAAATAAACGAAGCTTATCTACATCAAAAGGCGCATGTTCCATGTCAATAATGACAAAATCCAGGCCCGACCTCGATAAAGACCGGGCGTTGTTTAACGAGTAGTCAAAAGCCAGCAATCCAAATGCTGGCGAATCATTTTCCAACAGCTCGATTGCTTTGTTGAGGCGAACAGACGAGTCTTGGGCAAGACTGCAAAACCCAATACTTGTTAGCCCTACAGTTAGCGCTAATTTGGTGAATAAGCTCATTGCGACGTTCTACTTTGCCACCCAAGGAGGCTGAATAAGCAGCGCTGGGTCCGCATTGGCTTTTGGCACGAGCTTTTGCGAGCGCCCGTATTGGTTATCACCGCCGTAAAGAGTTCCCTCAGAGTCCACTGAGAAGGTATGCACTTCGAGATAGCCGTCTGGCAGTTCACGAGGCACCAGCCAGGTATAGAGATAGTTACCTTCAAAATCCATGTTAATGAACCGAAGCGGGCCAAGATCAGTAATCCAAATGCTATCGTCGTTGACAATTATGTCTAGAGGCAGAGTAAATCCGTCCCACACATCAACGAAATCCATTACCGCAGGGTCACTGGTAGTTCTAAAAACGTTGATTCGGCCACCCAATCGATCCAAACCAAAGATCAAACCGTCCGGACCGACACCCACTGCGTGAACGCCATCGAACTGGCCAGGCCCGTCGCCAAAGCCACCAAACTCACCTAAATAGTTAAGATCACTATCCATAATCATAATGCGATGATTATCCAAACCATCAGCAATGAGGATACGGCCATCAGGAAGAAACGCGACATCTTGAGGGCGCGAAAAATGATTTTCATCACTGCCCGGTACAAGCTTTTCCCCGAGTGTCAGCAGCAGCTCACTACCATCATTGGAGAAGACATAGATTTGATGAAAGGTTTCATTAACAATCCAAACACGGTTTTCAGGGTCGTAGGGGCTAATTCTCACTCTGTGAGGACCGGGGCCATCGGAGTCTTCGCACAGGTAATCCCACTGATTCCAGATTTCTTGCACTTCACCGTCACCATTAACGGTATACAGGCAATTTTGCCATGTCCTGCGGGTCGTATCCCGAAGTACGTTTAAACCCATATCCCCAGCAAAACCAAGGAAATCGTCAGCTACAGGGGATGGCAGCAATGTCTCACCCCGTTGGGCAATAAAGATGCGGTCCGGCGATTCCGCCCAGACTCCCGAATTGCCCCCAAAAGCGAAACCAGGCTCTGCAAATGGTTCGTGCCAAAGGGACACCACATCATAAGGGCTTTCCCCTATAGGACCTCGTGCGTTGCTCTGCTGAGCTAGCACGGAGGTAGAAAATAGTCCTGAAGCTGCTAAAAGCGCAACGGCTGTCGTTACTTGGATAAACTTGGGTATTCTTAATGTCATGAGGAGCCTCGTGTAGTTCGAACTCTTATAATTTAGATCCGATTAGAGTGTATGCGTGGCTCAGATGCAAGAACCTGTTGCAAACAGAAACATGTTGGGGCGCGCAAGCAGATAGCAAAGACAGGTTAATGACCCTAAAACATTAAAGATGATGAGTGGCATAAGCTCTGGTGCTCTGAACCTTGGCAGTTCTGCGAGTAATAGAAAGATATCGAGGATCAGGTGGGAGGAGCCAGCGGAAACAGACAGAAAAGAACAAAGAGCAAGTAAGACCTGAACTGAATCTACAAACCACAGATTAGTTCAACTTAACCAAGGCACTGAACTCGTTAGCACCAGAGAGTGCGTCCGCCGCAGAAATCTGGGGCGTGACCCAAACAAGGTCTCGAGAACACACTAAGCAACGCGGAAATTAATTTACCCGCGTTAGAAATTTCATAGGAATAGCGACGATCAGCGTACGCGGCTTAAGCATAATCTATTCGCCAAGCCGGAGTCGGCGCCTATCTGCTAATAAGAAAAACAACCAAACCTACTAATACTTTACAGCTAATAAATGGTCTGCTGATTGAATCAATAGTTGGCTAATAATGGAATTTTGAATAAACGATCGAATGGGTTTTTATTTTCTGAAGATGAAACCATGAACAGCGAAAAATATAGAATTTATGTTGCGTAAATACAAAAATTCTTGCTTCTATTATTATAATTCTCCGTTTATTTTAGTCTTAAAGCAAATCAGATTTTTTCGCCAACTTCAGGGTGACTGTAGCTAATCTGTTTATCGCGTGATGTAGGTTATTGGCACCATGTAAGTCTTCTCAATGGTGAGAGAAAATCGAAACCTACAGCAGACTTGATAGAAGCAGCCTGCAGCACTGCCTTTTTCTTTTTACTGCTATGCTGAATCTTCACCAGAATACAATAACAAGAGATAGAAACTGTGCGCACCTACCATAATACTGTAGGGCAAAACCAATAAAAATGGAACGTTAATCACAGTATATTCGAAACCTGCTACAATAATTACAGATTTTAAAACGAGAGATCGATAATGGTCGGCAAGAACGCCTCAAAAAGTAAAATTGTGCCGAATTGTTCAGTGTTGTTAGCTGAAGCATTTTAGAAGGCATCCATTTGCCTTCGATCCAATAACAAAGAGCTGTTGCCGCTCCCGCTAAAGCCAATCAATGGGATAGAAATACTGGCGATGCCTATCAAAAATTCTTCAGTAATATTCATAGCCCCATACGTAATAACGTCTTGAATCGCAGAGGCTCAGGCTTAGCGTTGTTTGGTTTTTTTCAGTCCCGTCTGACTTGACAGGGTCCAGCTTACAACGCCAGCCATTGTTCCCAGTTTGTGATTCTGCCGGGATACCCTGGGTTTTGAAATGGCCACGTCTGTGAAACCCAATCACTCACCGTTTTAAACAGGAGGACATCGTATCCATTTTCAACGACATCAGCACGAACCCACATTGTAATCTCGGCATCAAAATCACCCTTGTTGGTTGGGTTGATGTAGATGCACCCAAGAACTCGCTTTTCATCTAATGAAACTACGGTATAGGCAAAGGTAGAACGATTCTGAAATTCCTTCTGGTGCCACCCTAAATCAATCAGATCTTGCTCAAAAGTGAGGTCAGCCTCAGGCCAAGTAGAGTTGGGGCCAAACACCCCTTGTAAATGTTCTACACTGGACATAACCGCATCATAATCCTTGACGACGTCATTTACCGTAAGCGTTCTAATCCGAAAAAAGTTGTTTTCCAAAACAGTAGGCACTTCAAACTCTGGAGGAACAAATGACGGAGTTTGAGCTAACGCCTGGCCAGATCTTGTTACGAGCATCAGCATCACCAAATTGATTAGTATAGTTTTCATTTTTTGGGTTTCTCTTCTCATTGATTCTGCCCTTTCTGGCTACTAAAAGCACTGAGTAGAGGCAAGCAGTGCAGCTTCGGATTCACCTTTTAAGCGGCCTTAATGCTGGCGAAATCTGACATTTTCAACACCGAGCTATGCTTAGCCAATAAAGCTTGTTGAATGCGCTTGGCACCCTCGGTGCCTTTCTCTTTTGCGGTAGCAGCAGAATTTAATTCTTTAATGAGGTCGAGCTTTCGATCACTCTCCTCACGAAGACTGGTGTATTTACGCCGGTTAGGAATGAACTTTGATGAAAGACCCCAAATCTTGGCTTCCATCAGGAATACGCCGACAAGTGCTGTTGGCATCTGCGACCGCACGTCCAAATTCGCACCGAGTATAATCACACTGAACACGACTGCAATTCCTACAGCAGTAAGTGCCATATCAATATTTCGACGTAACCTTTTTTCAAACTAGTCTCTTCCTACAAGGGCCACCGAAGCAATAGCGTAGCGCAAGATGCTGGCGAGCTCCCCAATTGATTAGCGCATGACCTCCATTTAAGTTAACTGGCTTGTGCCCCCGCAAGCAGTTACTCCGCCGGCAAGGATATCTTTAGTTCTGCCAACACTAAGAGACTGCGATCTAAATCTTTTCCAGCCCAGGCTAATAATGTCTTGGCATCAAGTGAAACCCGATCGTTAAAAACGACGTCTCCATTGACTGTAACAGTAACATTTTCATTAAAATTCACCTCCTCAGGGTTCAGCAGCAACGAAAACTCCTCGGCACCGTCAGCGTTTACGGCAAAACTGTTGTTAGTTCGAGTCACCGACATAATCGCCGGCGATCTCTGTTTTGTCCTCTTGTTGACTACCAGCCAGTGGTTTCTGTTGTAACGATCTGTGCGGTCCGCCACCCATTCCAGATGGTCAGGGAACGGATCACGAGGGTTTTTTGCTTTAAATGCTTCGATCAGAGGGGTTTCCTCGGGCAACCAATTAGTATTATGCCCTCCATCTTCAATTACTTTGAAAGTATGGTTGATACCGGTTTCTGCCAACAGCGCAATAAAGGGTTGAACTGATTCTGCGGGATAAAGTCGATCAACTTCACCATTAACAATATAAAGCGGTTTGTTGAGCAAATTCTCGAAGTAGAGGCGATAACCACCACCGCTGTTCGCATTGCGCAGCACTCCGGGATGACCGATATAGGGCAAGAATGAAGCCCACTGGGTTGGCTGTTTAAACGCGAAAAAGTAAGCCCCGGTGCCACCGTCTGAGACACCGGTTAAACTCACTCGGTTTTCATCCACATTGTAATCTTGCTTAAGCAGGTTGAGCAGTGCAGGCAGGTTGTCCGCTTGCATCGACTGCCACCAATAGGCGTCCTTCCAAGCGGCTGGAACCACTGTAATCCGATCTTCTTTCTTTAAGCTATCATACCCGCGGCGCCATAATGTCTCTCCTGCCTCCCATTCAGAACGACCTACGCCGCCATGCAGCATAAACTCCACCGGATAAGACTGGTTTGCATCATAAGACTGCGGAATTAAAAAAACATAAGGAAACCGAGTACCATCCTCACTGAATCGCTCTCTCGCAAGCTCGCCCACTGGTGCCGATTTGTCAAAGCTAGGGCCGTCTCGCATCCACCTATAGAGAGTTTGTACATCTGGAGAGGCCTCTATCAAAGCCTCCGCGCTTAACTCTCGGTCTGCCTGGCTTGCTGCCTGCCAAAACTGGGTAACTAGCTGCTGGGGGTCTGAGCTATCCTCGCTCGCACTGGGTGTGGCACCGGTAATCGAGAAAGTGATTAGCAGCAGCCCATTAAAGATTTTTTTAAACATAGTAGTTACCTTACATGACAATTTAGTCGACCTGGCTCATCAAACGAGGATAAAAGTCTATGGATAGATTGTCCAACTCGACAGGCCCCAATAAACTGAATGTCTAATGGCATTCAAGTAGTTTAAAGTGTCACCTTGTTTATTCTCGCGATAACTTACCAGAAGTACTCGCATAGTTATCAACCTTTGTTCGTATAAGCACTTATGATGGCAAGCATCCCTAGCGGAGCTCGACCTAAACGTTTAAGACCAGCTCTTGCTTGGAAAAGTATAAGGGGAGCTTTTGCTGTATTTTTTTTGCTGAGCTTCTGGCTCCCATTTGGCTATGCTCAAAGTTCTGGAAAAACCTCAGGGCGAGGCTCTGAGCAAGGCTCGGGTGATCTGCCTTTCTTGGATTTAGAGACGCCGCTGCGAATGAACTTCTCAGGATCTTGGGAGAAAGATTTTCGTCGCAGCGACAGCTGGCAAGACGAACTTAACCGCATGATGCGGCTGAGGCAGGAGCAGGCTAACAACCAACGATCAGGAACACGCTCAGGCGGGGGCCCAGCAATTTCTATCGGCAATATAAATCTCAATAGCGGGCGGCGCTCGAGTGTCGTCGATCTTGCGAGATTGGCCGAATACATAAGCCGTCAGAACCTTTTAACGATTGTGCAGGACCGTTACCAAGTCAGAATTGAAAGAGAGGGCGAGGCACCACTTGTGTGTGGGGTTGATAATGGCAGCCAAGAAGTGTTTACCAGCGTCCACGGCTCTGAAGTCTGTAGCTGGGAAAATCAGCGCTTGCTGTTTGTAATCACTCTGCCAGGCGACATCACGATCACACACCGGTTTACTGTTTCTTCAGATAGAGAGTTGTTGCAGATGGTAACTGGGGTAAGAAGCAAAGGTTCGGCCCCTTTTAACTTAAGACAGGCTTTTAATCGATATGATGCCGCACCAAACCAGTACAAATGTATTCAAACCTTGAGCCGTGGCAATGTCTGCAGCCAAGAAACCGAGCTGGAATAACGATCTAATATGGCACTGTTTAGTAAATTCTTGACAAGATACATCGCTGCCAGCCTTATTCTGGCCCTTGTAGGCTCCTGTGCCCAATCTCTGCCACCGCCTCCGGTGGTTGTTTTATTGCCATCTGTCGGAGCAGTAGAGCTACTTATCGCTAATCAGGCGCCGCTGGACTCTGTTCAGCTAGAAATTGGAATACAAGTTTTCGATAACAAGTTAGACAACGAAGACCGTGAGCGTTTCGAGGAATGGGTCTACGCGGAGATTCGTGAAAACGAAGTTAAGTATCTCCCCTACGTTCTCCGAAACACTCTGTTAGAGGCTGACCACTGGGGCGCCGTTAGAGTCTTACCGCAACCGGACCCTTCGGTGGATATTCAAGTTGATGGTACGGTTCTGCATTCTGATGGCGAGCGATTAGAAATAGCCATCCTGGCGACAGATAGCTCAGGCCGGCAATGGCTTAATAAAACCTATGCCGACACTACAACGCTTTCAGATTTTCCAGAATCGACCCGATTCACCACCGGAAGCCCTTTTAATCCTAATGGCTTTATAGATCCTTTCCAAGACTTGTACGATCAGATTGCCAATGACTTACTGGCAGCCCGTGAATTAATGGATAGCGCCGAACTCGTCAATATAAAGCGAGTTTCCCAAATGGTCTACGCAAGTGATTTGTCACCAGAAACATTCGCACACACCCTTACTACTGGTACCGAGGGGTTACTGACTGTCACAAGCCTCTTAGCTGAGGCAGACCCTATGTTGGCACGGGTCGATGATATGCGGGAAAGGCATTTAGGATTTATTGACACGGTCGATGAATATTACGAGGCACTTTATACTGAAATGCAGGCTTCTTATGTCATCTGGCGCCGCTATTCCCACGACCAAATCGACGAAACGCAAAGGCTATCCACACGCCTTGAGGACTATGACCTAAATGATTATGGAACGTCACGTTCTTTTACTTCTCTAACCCAGCGCTACGATCGTTATCGTTGGAGCAAAATCTATGAACAAGAATTCCGCGAACTCGCCGCCGGTTTTAATAGGGAGTTGGCGCCCGCTATTCTTGAATTGAGCGAGCAGGTTAACGGCGTAAGTGGAACCATGGATGAACAATACGTCCAATGGCGACGTATTTTGCAAGCCTTATTCAGACTAGAGACCGAACAAATGTAGTTCGACCTCGACCCATCTCAAATGAACGGTTTCCTGATAAAAATTATTCCACAAATATTTTTTTATCGAATCCAACTGCTGTAACCTGACACCTCATTCAAAATGGTTGGTTACGTTATGTCCGAATCAATAGTTGAATCACCCGTCAGCAAAACTATCATCATTGCTATCTCAGCGAGTGTCGCCGCCATCATCGCGTTGGCACTCGGATTTACCCTTTATTCCAGCATATGCCCCTGCGAGCGCACCCCTGGCGGATTTCTATTCGGAGAAAGAGCCCCGGAGCGAGTAAATGACTGGACTTTCGCTAACTCAGAAGCCTTATGCCAAATCCAAATCTATGCTGGCATTCGCCCTCATTCAATTAATTTGAACTGTATGTCTACCTCACAGGGCGAGCTTTTTCTTAGCTGTTCGGTTTGCACACGGAAATACTGGGCAGGAAAGGTTGAAGCCAACGAACACGCAATGCTGCGCCTAAATGGCATCGTTTACCCTGTTGTTTTGAATCGAGAAACAGATCCTGCTCGAATGGATACTGCATGGAGCGCAAGAGTTGCCAAGCTGCAGACATTTGGAGGCGCAGCGATTAATCCCACTCCAAACCCTGACGCGCCCAGACCTGATCATTGGTGGACGTTTCACGTAGCATCCGCTATCTAGCCTCGACCCCTTCTGAAATATAAGGCGGGCGGTGAACGGCTGGTGGCAGGGGCAAAAAACTTCTAGCAAGCCCTCTTTGCTGATGTAAATCGACTTCAGCCTGCCTGATAGGCCCGACTAGCAACCAAGGAAAAGTCCTCCTAGGTTAAAGCAGACGCGCCTCAAGCAAGCTCGCCTAGCGTTAGCTTGACTAACTCTGGCTCGACGACCGCCAGCGCGCAGCATCTGGGCCCGACCAGATCAACTTCTACACGGATAATTTCGACCAAGCACCCGCTTTTCCATTGATAGAGCTTAACGCAACGGCTTTCCTTAACCGTTACGCCAATTTCTCTGCCGCTGGTTTTGATTCAGATTCCGTCTTTTGCAAGGTCTCCAGCACTCTAGACACGGTTTCTGGAGAGCCGGTATTGCGGGCAATCAGGTTATAAACCACGGGCACTACAAACAGGGTCGTAATAGTTGTCATCAGTACGCCTGAGAAAATCACCGTACCGAGAAGTATACGGCTTTCGGATCCGGCACCGGTTGCAAGAATCAACGGTATAGCACCCATCAAGGTTGAAATAGCCGTCATCAATACCGGGCGCAAGCGAAGATCGCAGGCCTCAATCAAGGCCTGACCAAATTCCCGCCCTTCATCACGAAGCTGATTGGCAAATTCCACAATAAGAATACCGTTCTTACTGGCGATGCCAACGAGAATTACCAAACCGATATTTGAGTAAATATTCAATGAACTGTCGGTGAGCAATAAGCCTATCAAAGCGCCTAAGATAGCCAACGGTACGGTGGTCATTATAATCAGCGGGTGAACAAAACTCTCAAACTGGGCCGCCAATACTAAAAATACCACCAACAAAGCTAAAAGGAATATGGTGGCGATGCCACCTGAAGAGCTCTTTAAATCCAATGACTCTCCTTTGTAATCAATTTGCGCGTATTCAGGCAATTCGGTGGCAACCACGTTCTCTAAGAACGCCAGCGCAGAATCTAACCCTGCCCCTGGCACCAAGCCTGCGGAGATAGTAATTGATCTGATCCGGTTGTAACGGCGCAGTGACGTTGGACCGGCTGTGTTTTCAACGCTAATCACATTGGACAGAGGAATAAGCTGACCCGAGGTATCGGAACGAACATAAATATTTGTCAGATCATCTGGACTTGCACGCTGCTCTTCTTCCGCTTGCAAGATAACATCATATTCTTCGCCCGCACTGGCAAATGTCGTTACCCTACTTTCGCTCATCATCGCTTGCAGCGTGCGGCCAATTGACTGGATCGACAAACCTAAATCTGCCGCCCGAATTTTATCCACCGTGATTGAAAGACTAGGCTTAGTCTCATTGAAGTCAGAATCAATGCGAGTAAATATTCCACTTTCTCTAGCTCTCTCCATCAACAGGTCTCGCCACTGAACTAACTCATCGTAGCTTCGGCCGCCGATAACAAATTGAACCGGGTCACCCCCGCCTCCGCGACCAAGGCCTGAACGCATAAACATAAATGTTCTGACACCGGGTATCTCTGCCCACTTCTTATTTAATTCACTCATCACTTCGGAGGTTTGTTTGGTCCGATCTTCCCAAGACGGCAAAGAAATAATAGTCATGCCGCTGTTGACCCCACCGCCGCCGCCCCAACCAGGGGTCATAGTCACGATGTTTTGAACTTCGCCAACGTCAACATAATCCATCAGTGTCTCTTGAATAGCATTAACCTGATCTTCCATATAATTCAGGTTGGCGCCTTCGGGACCGGCGATACGCGCGAAAATTACACCTTGATCTTCCGAAGGGGCAAACGCTGATGGCAACTGTTGAAACAGCATAAAAATTGCCGCCATTACAAGTACAAGTGAACTAGCAACCACCCAGCTGTAGCGAAGGCATTTTGTTAAGGCTTCGTGATAACCGCGCTGAAGCCACCGAAAGAAGATATCAACATGATGAGTCAGCCAGCTTTCATGAGCGTGGTTATTCAGCAATTTAGAACTCATCATTGGTGTTAAAGACAGCGCCAATACGCTGGATATGACCACCGCTCCACATATCGTAACCGCCAACTCATAGAATAAAATACCTAGGTTTCCCTCCATGAATACCACCGGCACAAACACTGCCATGAGAACAGCAGTAGTCGCGATAACCGCAAAGGCTACCTGCCTTGACCCGTTATATGCCGCGAGCAAAGGGGGCTCCCCCCCCTCCACACGGCGCTGAATATTTTCCAGCACTACAATCGAATCATCGACCACAAGACCAACACACAGGACAAGCCCTAATAATGTTATTAGATTTATGGAGAGACCAAATGCTGACAAAATAATGAATGTCGACATCAAACAAACTGGGATTGTAACAACGGGAATTAACATGACTCGGACCGAGCCAAGGAACATATAAATAACTAAGCTCACCAACACCATAGTCATAAATATGGTTGTATATACTGAGGAGATCGCATTTTCAATAAATTCTGCATCGCTGGAAGACACGACCAGATCCATGTGACCGGGCAGTGTAGGCTTAATTCTTTCTGCCAAAGCCTCAGTGCTCCTGAGAACTTGTAAGCTATTGGCAGTAGATTGCTTGACTATTCCAAGGCCCACCGCCTCGACCCCATTGCCTTTATAAATTGAGCGCTCGTTTGCCGAGCCCAATTCAACTCGCGCGACTTCGCCCAAGGTGACTAAAAAATTATCCTCTCCCCGCGCTATAACTAGACTAGAAAAGTCATCAGCGGATTGAAAGATTCTTTCAACACGCACCGCAAATTCCATATTAACAGATTCTATTCTACCGGCAGGTAGTTCGACGTTCTCACGGCGAAGAGCATTTTCAACGTCAGTGACAGTCAATCCACGAGCCGCTAACGCAACGCGGTCTAACCAAACTCGCATCGCAAAACCGCCGTTACCGCTCACCCTTACATTGGATACGCCGTCAAGAACAGCAAACTGATCGACGATGTAGCGATTAGCATAATCATTTAGCTCTAAATAAGACATCTGGCTACTTACCAGATTGAAGTATTGAATAGGTCTAGCATCGCTATCCGCTTTCGCTATCTGAGGCGGATCTACATCTTCAGGCAGTGAGCGAATAACCCGTGAAATTTTGTCGCGGATATCGTTCGCGGCAACTTCAATATTAGTGCCTACCGCAAACTCCACAGAGATTCGAGAACTGCCATCGTTGCTGGATGAGTTGATGGCATCAATGCCATCTATTCCGTTAATCTGATCTTCAATGATTTCGGTAATCTGAGTTTCCACTATCTGAGCGGATGCACCCGGGTAGGTAGTACTTATAGAAACTACAGGAGGGCTAGTGTCAGGATATTCGCGAAGGGGTAATTCATTAAAAGACATAATACCAAATGCAACGAGCATTAAACTTAGTACGCTTGCAAAAACCGGCCGTTTTACTGAAATATCCGAAAGAATCATTATTTAGACGCTCAAATTGTGTTGTGACAACAGGAAAACCATAAAATGAGAAAGGTGAACGTACTTACTAGCTCTTCTGTTAAGTTCCCCGCGGACCAGGCGGACGTGCTTGCGGAGCACCCCTTGGAGCTCGCTCTGCGCCCTGAGGCTGAACTGTTTGCCCTGGTCTAACTTTTACCGTGCCTTCACTGACGACTTCTTGCCCTTGCTCAAGACCGGATATAACCTCTACAAAGCCGTCTCTGCGGCGACCTAATTCTACTTCTGTTCTAGCAACTTTATTTTTACTGTCAACCACAAACACATATTGCCGACCCTGGGATGCAATGAGCGCCCGTTCTGGAACAACTAATGCAAATTTTTCGTTTAACGCCAGCGAAACTGTCATCAACATTCCTGGGCGAAGTAGCATGGCGCTGTTATTAATCGTCGCACGCACTGAAACTCCTCGTGTTACCGGATCAATTCGCGAGCCGACAACACTCACCGTGCCTTCAAATACCTTATTTCCATAGACGATGCTATTGGATTGAATGACCTGACCCTCTTTCACTTCGGCGAAATATATTTCAGGGATAGTAAAATCTAGCTTGATTACTGACACATCATCCAGCGTAGTGATGACCATTCCTGGGGTAAGCAGTGTGCCTTCACTAATATTTCTAAAGCCAAGATACCCGCTAAACGGGGCCCGGACTAAGCGATCGTCCATCGCAACTAAAACACCTTCCAAACGCGCCTTCGCTGTTTCCAAATTAGTTCTTGCCTGATCTTTTTCGTTATCTGCCACTAAGTTTTGTGCTGAAAGGTTCTGAATGCGATCAAATTGACGAATAGCATCATCAACGGTGGCTTGAGCTTCGGCTAGACGACTTGCTTCATCGGCATTGACCAGCTCCACTAATACCTGCCCACGCTCTACGAAATCGCCGTCTTCGAAATTGACGGTAGAAACAGTTTCCGAGACCTTCGCTGCCAAATCGACGGACTCATTAGCAACAGAAGTTCCTACTGACTCAATTTGATCAGCTATGAGACGCTGCTCAACCAAGCTTAGACCCACCACTGGGGCACCCCCAAAACCGCCACTAAAACCACGTCGTGCGGCAGGTTCCTCAGCTACTTTGGCGAATACCATGTACGCCAGGGCAAGCGCGCCGGCGATCATGATTAAAAATACCGGGTGTCGGATAATAAATTTCACTTTAATTTCCTAAGGCCTAGAGGCCTATGTTTATTGTATGCTTTTCTTTTTTTAGGCGTTTGAGGGCAACGCACATTTTAGATGGTACTGGATCGGTCGTTTATTTTGTCTTTATACAAATTTTACGCGTCTTTTCGTTCATCAGTTCACTAAAGCCCTCAGTATCTATGATGAATCGCCCCATATGCGAGGTGAAAAACAATTAGTTTGGATTTGTTTGACCTAATAAGCCAACGAAACTTTAGGAGAGTTAGGTCATTAGCTGCGCCAAAAGCAGGCAAAGTAAATGTTAAGAAAGTGAAAGAAGGCTTGGTGAGCGATGGCAGCAGGCAAAACCTGTCCAGCAGCCTCTTAAAAATTCAGTTAAAGATGTTAAGGCCCTCCAAAAGAGGGCCTTAATGAATAGGAAGAGGGATTTAAGCCAAGTTATTGGCAAATAGGTTGAGCAGTCGACTCCAGGCTCGCTCAGCCTGCTCTTCGTTGTACACCTGAGAATCCGGCGGGCACCAACCGTGCAGAGTGTCTGCATAGACCTCTATTTCCGCAGATAAGTCTGCCGCGGCGTAAGCAGCCCTCAAAGTCTCTTTTGCTGCCGGGTCACTCGCATCATCGTTAGCGGCCACACAGTGCAACATTGCAGACTGAGTCTGAGGTATTAGCAAATGCGGACTGTTATCTTGATCATTGGCAATACCTCCTCCATGGAACGTGCCTCCTGCCCCCAGTCGATCTGGTACCGCCGCAACTGTGCGCATCACCATAGGCCCGCCCATGCAGTAACCAGTGGTTCCAATGCGCCGCGACGTGTCAACCGCAGGCTGGCGATCTAGAAAATCCACCATAGCCCTAGCATCGGTGTAATGGGTTTCCGCATTAAGATTTCGAGCCATAGGCAAAACTATGGCACGGGTTTCAGGCTGGCCAAAACTAGCACCTTCCCCTATGACAGGTGCTTTAGCATCTCTGTAGAAGGGATTAACCACTAAAACTGAATAACCTGACTGAGCCAAGCGCCTGCCCATTTCTCGAAACGCTGGGCGCAGACCAAGAATATCTGGCCAAATAATGACAGCGGCATGAGATCCTGACGAAGGGTGGACAAAATAACAATCGGACACGCCGTCTGGGGTGGTTACGTTAACGTCAGACTCAGTGACGGACTGAGCATTAGCCACCGGCGGCAACATCATTGCCAGCCCAACTGTAGCTGTCATTCTACTAAAATCGCGGCGTCCCATCCCTTTGGGCTTGCCTAAAAATTCTTCTACATCGTGTTGCGTATCTTCATCGCACATAACTGACTCCTGTTTATACTTATTATTCTTTGGCTTTACTTTGGTTGATCTTTAGGTGGTCTTTAGGTGGTCTTTAGGTGATATTTTGTCGATTTATCAGTTACACACCCTGTTCATGAGAGTATTTGCGCAGAGCTCAAATTACAACAACAATCCAGCGTCTACAATCATTTTAATTTACCCTTCACGGTAGCAATAAACTATAAAATTCACTGGGTTTGCGGCAAGTGACAGCAGTCTATCCATCAACTGAAAATTGGCCGCCTGCGCTAACATGGCGCGGCAAGAGCTGCATTGCAAAATACTTAATTTGTCTGACTATGCACTCACACCGTATAGCATCGATCTAGAAGCCGGACTCTTCCAGCCCGCTCTCACCAAGCGGTTTTAAGACACGTTAGGCAGCTATGATCATTCCTTTGCCGAACACTTCGGAACTTACACCCCAGCGTATTAGAACCTGTTTGATTAATGTTGCCGTGTTGATCCAAAAGTTTTCCCAGGCAAATCCGTGCTGATGCCGCTGACATCTCCCAGAGGCCGTAGCGGAGCATCAGTATTAGCCCAAGTCCTCGCATCTGCCGCCTTTTTGACGCCTTTTTACCGGTAACGTGAAAGCCAGCCTTTCAATTTTACACTTCGGCAAAAACTCATATAGCGAGCTAGGCGACATTTCTGATGAAGAATTAGCACGCAGTCTCAGTGATGCGGTAAAGTTATTAATTGGCTAATACATCTGCAGCTACAATTAATAGACACCAAGAGGCTACACCAAATGCCAATCATTTCTCGACGTCAGTTTAATCAAAGGCTAATTACCGGTTTGTCTGCGCTTGCTGTACCCCACAGCGCGCTTGCGCAAGGCCCCGACGTATTTGCGATCGCGGGAACCGGGACCCAGGGAACGGGAGCTCCGCTTGCGCCAGACGCAGTTGCCATTCGCTCCTCAATTAGCAACCCATACGGAGTCGTTATCGGTCCGGATAAAGCGCTGTATTTCTGCGAAGTTGATACCGGCCTTATTCGCAGAATCAGCCTGCGAACTAACAAAATTAGCACCATAGCCGGCAATGGCGATAAGCGGTTCGAAGCTGAATCACGCAATCCCCTGCAAGCCCCGTTTAACGCCCCACATGAAATTCGCTGGGATGATGAGAATAGTCTTTACGTCGTTGAGCGCGATTCCCACTGCGTAAAGCGTATAGACGGTAGATCAGGGCTGGTAACCACGCTCGCCGGGAATGGCCGAGCCGGCTTTACAGGCGACGAAGGCTCGGCAGTACTTTCTCAGCTACAAAGACCTCATAGCATCGCTTTCGATTCAAAAGGCAATCTATTAATCTGCGACCTCGGCAATGGCCGCTTGCGGCAAGTCAGCCGTGAAACCGGTTTGATTAACACTATCGCAGGTACAGATGAAAAGGGAGAAACTCCTGCCTCTGGACCGATGCTTGGAACCCCTCTGCGAGGGCCGCGCACTTTGGATACCGATAGAGATGGCAATGCTTTTTTAGTCCTTCGTGAAGGCAATGCAATATTCCAACTCGATTTGGATTCAAATAACATGAAAAAAATAGCCGGCACAGGCTTGCAAGGCTATAGCGGTGATGGCGGCGACGCACTGTCTGCGACCTTTAACGGACCTAAAGGTATCGCTTACTCACGAACCGATAATAGTCTTTATGTTGCAGACACTGAAAACCACGCCGTTAGAAAAATCGATTTAGGCACAGGCTTAATCGACACCGTATTAGGGACCGGAGAACGAGGCGACGGCCCCGATGGTCGCCCATACGACTGCCAGCTAAATCGCCCTCACGGCGTATGTGTTTTTGAGCGTGTCGTTTATGTAACTGACTCAGAGAATAATCGTATTCGAGCCTTAACCGGAGTGGTCTCTTAGACCGCCGCCGCTTGAGAGTCTCCGCAAAAGGCACAATATAGTGTATGAATTAAACAATTTACTTGTACTATTAAGTTCAAGTGAAACAATCATTTCCATCAATATCCATGAAGAGCTTCGGGCGGTTGATTTAAACAAACGCTGCAGTATAAAAACCGCAGCCCCGGTCCTAAAATAGAGCGTAACCCGCGCCATTGTAGATGCTGCCACCGAGAGATCTACTTTTAGCCTATTGACAAAATACGCAGTAAAAAAATCCAGAGCTGGAAGAAAACCCGAAGCAAGCACTGCGAGAAACCGCTAGTAGCAGCACCCTAAAAATCTACATTCATTTGGGTTTTCACCCCTACGTAGAGGGGCCCTTCATTACCTGTACCGTCGAAGAAATCGTTCAAAAACACCAAAAAAATGTCCTCTATCTTATTTTTTTAAGTCCGAAACTGAACCTGCCGCTGGATTTTAGCCGCCTGTGAGCCGGGTTTAAGATTCCACTATCTTATCGCCGTGCCCTGGGAAAATTAGTGCTGGCAGAACTTAAAATATAGAGGCGCAGCGCCGATGAACGGTTTCATATTAATCGGAAATCCAGTCACCTCCAAGATGAATAATCTTATCGGCCCTACAGTGCCGGAATCTCAAAGGCTATTAAGTAACGCCCTCTATGATGATAACGCCACATCAACAGTTGAATTAAAAAAGGTAAAAAAAATTTATAAACTTATCGATCAAGACGCCGTGCTTAGCTTCGAATTTGAAACTGCAAACTTTTATCGGATCAGCAGTCTTACTAATTTAAATAATTGACTTGCTATTAGACGTCAAGGTTTTTGCCAAGCGAGAATACCCAAGGTCTAGATTTACCAAAGGGAATACTTCTGGTTGGCGTTCTAGGTTGTGGTAGAAGCTTGATCGCCAAGGCGGTTGCCGAGGCTTGAAATGAGCCCCTGCTGCAGTATTATTTTGGCACTTTCTACAATATTTTTTTAGAGAAACTAAAAAGAACATGGGAAAGGCAATCGAACTTTCTGAAGATATGTCGCTCTGCATTCTTTGGATCGAAAAAATAGAAAAAGGAATTTCCACAGGCACCTAAAATAGCCGAGCATCTCAGCGCTTACCGGCAAATCTGCTGACATGGATGGCCGAAAATAAGAAGCCTATTTTTATTGTAGCCACAGCAAATAACACAGATTTCCTGCCCTCTTACTTAATCTGAAAAGGACGCTTGGACAAAGTTTTCTTTGTCGATTTTCCGAATCAAGAAATCCTTACCGAGATATTTTCCATTCGCTTTAACAAACGTAATATTGACCTCTCCCCCATCGACTTAACTAAGTTAATGCAGCGCAGCTTGGGATTTCGTGGCGCTGAGGTGGAGCAGGTTGTCCTCTCTGCCCTGTATCAGGCAATGGCATTAAAACAAGAGGTCGAAACCAAACACCTGCTTCCGGCTAATTCGCAGTACTAGGTCATTATCCACCGTAATGTTGAAGCAAATTTCTAAATTACCGCAATAGGCAATTAAAAGAATGGTTATTGCACATTTGAGTTACGCCTTAACCAATAGCGACCTAAAGGGGCTGTTGTAAATAGCTTTTAGCTCAGTCTCTCCTAAACTCAGTGATTGCATTGGGTAAACTGAGTTTATGAGTGCCTTTCCGCTTTCGGCTAAGCGCTAGCCGCTAGCACCTCCCCCTTAAAGTATGAAGCACTGAGGCCGCTTTGATCTAAAGTCTTCGCGCCGCTGATGCAAGGAAAGACAGATTAGAGAAACCTATTGGAAATAAGTTCTCTAGTGTTATTAACATGAGTTTATATTGGCTTTATATAATAACTAGGAAATGTAAGAGACAAGAGTAGAACATTCAGATCTTGGTAATTGATATGTGCCTCTTGCTGTGAAATAGACCGGTCACGGCGTTCCAAACGTTTCTTTGTGGCGTTCCTCGAAGTTCTCAGTCAACCTAACAAGGTCAACCAAACTACTAGCAAACTTTTTGTTTGAGGCTATCAGGGATAGCATTTCACTCTGTAGCTTTTCAAAGTCTTGTGCTGACAATTCAACTAGATCGAGTTGGTTCACCTGCGTTCCAATTCCCATTCTATTATCTCGAGTTTTTTCAACTCGCAACTGCTTAAGAAACCTAGGTTCACATTCTCTTTTCAGCAGGAGAGTTCGCGTCGGTCTGCGCTTGGTGCAAATGATGTCCATGCGAGGAGAACTATTATTGGCATTAAAGAAGCTATAGATTTCTGCCTCTTTCTTGTGGATACGAAACTGCAATCCGGCAAGAGACATCTGACCGACGACAGTAATTTCTTCAATCGGTTTTGACGTCGAAGCAATGTTGTCCATGTCGGCAGAGTCGGGCTCCTGCGCAGAAACCGCGGCGCCGGTTAAGCCGATCAAGATGCATGGAATAGACATTGTCTGTAAAAGCCAGTCCATGGGGAGAAAAACCTTTTTGGTAATTGCACAATATCCACTAACGCTAGGCTATATAAACACCAAGAGCAAGCAATAGTCGCGGAGGTTTTCGACCTTTAGCGTATTTCCAAATAAGATCAGGACCATAGACGCTGGAGCTGTATTACACTAATCCGGAGGCAACCATGAGTAATGATCGCGCTAACGAACTGATCAAAGAACTTATTCAAGAGCTTGAGCAAGAAACTGCGCTCGACCTAGCCACAGTAGAGCAGGCTAAGCTGCTTCAGAATAAGTTCGAAGATATACTCAACCCAGACCTCGACACCTCCAACAACACCATGCTGGATGATGTCATCGCCCTCGAAGCCAGTTTTGCTACCACCCACCCCGTAGCAGAGAAACTTGTTCGAGAGTTGGTAAACACCTTAAGCCGGCTTGGGATATAAATCCGGCGTGCTCATTGCCCTTTAGGGTGTAACTCGATAGGGACAGATCCCTCACGCGACCCAGTCAACATGCCAATAACCGAGTCGCCCCAGGTGTACTTGGCTCGCATTAACTCATTCACGAGGTCGCTCTTATCCTGGCGCAAGACTGTGGTGTAGATGTCGCGAACACCACTGCGAGTCACTTCAAATTGGCCGTTGGCTTCGATGCGACTAAACCACCCCGAACCATCCGGGCCAACTCTCAAGTACTGAAAACCTTTATCGTCCACTACCCACAAGCGAGTGGTTACAGGCTCGCCAGCCTCATCGATAGTGTGGAGCTGGACCACCTCGATTCGCTCGGAAGCGACTTGTATGGCAGCTATCGGCAGCAAAATAACTACTAATACAAGGCCAAAGACCCATTTTAAATATGCCATTGTTTTCACCCTTTCGTATTGAGATAATAGCTTATCACTAAACTGTTTAATGATGAAATGTTTATCGTTAAATAATTAAACGCATCAGAACGAAAAAGGTTACAGGTAATGGCAAAGAAGTTGAGTAGTTTCGATCAGGAGCCCGGAGCTGAAATGCTTTTTAGCTATTTCAACGAAATCAGCATCATTTCTCAGCTAAGCGGCGCGATGTTTGAAAAAGAATTACCGTTTGGGCTAACTAGCGCTCAGTTCAGTGTCTTGAATTGGTTTATCAGAGTAGACACCGAAGCTACACCTGGCAGGCTTGCTACAGCCTTTCAAGTGACCGCTGGGGCTATGACCAATACTTTACAAAAACTAGCTGCCAAGGAACTCATCAAGGTTGAACCTGACCCAGATAGTGGCCGTAAAAAAAGAGTCACCATTACCGAGAAGGGCCGCGATCAGCTAGAACAAGCAATCCTGTGCACCATGCCCGTATTCGATAAGTTGTTGCAGATACTCGACAGCGCTAAAATTGAAAATCAGCTGCCACTACTCCAGGAGATTAGAAAAACCCTCGATGACATGCGTTATAAAAAGTGAAGCGTAACCTGAGTAAGACTGGCGCAACCATTCTAACGGTTTGAAAAAAACTAAAGAGGCTGGATAAAGCGAAGAAAAGTTAAATGTGGCTTGAGAAACATTCTGCCAAAAAATGAATGTTCTTACCTACAACAAGCTGATAAGAACATCCGCTACACAAAAAAAAGACTATGCACAAGGTCTTGTTACAACTGAGAAACAAGTCTAGGATCAGCGGTTCTAAGGGCATTAAAACTGGATTGAACCGACTAACCTATTCGAGAAAACGTTAGGTATCCGGTACTGGATCACTTTTAACACGCTAAAAAAGCCAACAAACTCTATGCCGATCCTTTCGAGACATAAATACTATTTTAATCAATGGTTTAAAAAGGCGCTCCCATGAAAAAAATCTACCAAAGGTTTGGCATCTTCATCCTTTTTGTCGCAGTGAGCTTAGGACTCTTTCTATACGGCATGCGTTTTAGCGACGGACCTTTGGAAATAATCTCCGGCGGGCCATTTAAGACTGGCGAGTTAAGCCCAGCGCCTTCAGACTGGAGTTTTTTAAAAGAGCGCGACACAATCGAGTTTCAAACTCTGGATCCACTGAGTTCCAGAACAGTGTGGGTAGCTAGCCATGAGGGACGAATGTTCATCGTCAGTGGCTACATGAACCAAGGCTATGCAGCAATATGGAAGCAATGGCCTCACTACCTGAAGGATGATAATCGAATAATTTTGCGTATTGATGGCAAGCTCTATGAGCAGAAACTAGTCCGCATAATGGATGATCCCGCTGTAGTTCCTGTTTTAAACGAATTAAGCCGAAAATATCTGGGGGGAGAAGCGGTGACCTCAAACGAGCAAGTCATCCAAGAAGACACCTGGATGTTCGAAGTGGCAGATAGGTAAGATAGGTAAGATAGGTAGCTGAAAAGTAGGCAGCGCGTAAGCAGATAAATAACCAAGAACACAACATCCAACTAAACATACCCACCACCAAGCAATCGCTGTGCACCAAAGAATAAAGATTTTGTAACCAGATTTAAAAAGGACTTTGAAAGAATGATTAAGGTAAAGATATTCACCGTCGGCGGCACCATTGATAAAGTCTACTTTGATGCAAAAAGCACTTACGAGGTAGGCCCGCCAAACATATCAGAGGTGCTCGCAGATCTTAGTTTAAACATAGAATTCGATGTCACCTCTCTTATGCAAAAAGACAGTTTGGAGATGACAGACAACGACCGGGAGATTTTGAGAGAGGCGATATCTAAAAATGATGCAAAAATGATTGTCATCACCCACGGCACCGACACCATGGTGCAAACTGCTCAAAGTTTAAAAGAAATTCGGGGTAAAACAATCGTTTTGACAGGCGCCCTTGCCCCTGCATTATTCAAATCTTCTGATGCTATGTTCAACATCGGCTGCGCCTTAACTGCAGTTCAGACAAAGCCACCGGGGACTTATATTGCCATGAACGGGCAAATTTTCGACCATGACAAAGTTCGCAAAGATGTTCCAAATAGTAAATTCGTATCACTTTAAACCAAACGAATACTGAGAGTAAATCTATGGGTAATTATCACGCAGCTAAACGCGGATCAAAATATTCGGCGACCAACATTAGTCTATCGTTAGCAGATAGATTCCTTTTAAGAAGGTCACTGCGAATTGAATTTATATTGGGCATATTATCACTGGCATTTTTGGCGTCTTGTAGCACAGACGACCCCACAACTCAGACTGCAGACATTCTCAGCTTTGAAGAAATTTTGCAAACGCAACTTATTGAGGCCCAGCCTGGGGATGTTATAGAAGTTCCCGCCGGGACACATGACTTCACTCGTAGCCTGTCACTTAACGTATCCGGAGTTACCCTTCGGGGCGCTGGCATTGATGAGACAATACTTTCGTTCAAAAACCAAGTCCAAGGCGCTGAAGGCCTGTTGGTCTCAGCCGATAATTTTATCATGGAAGACATGGCAATTGAGGACACCATTGGGGACGCACTTAAAATCAACCAAAGCACCAATGTGACTTTGCGCCGAATTCGAACTGAATGGACCAATGGCCCAGATTCCAAAAATGGCGCTTATGGTATCTATCCAGTTCAATCAAAAAATATACTTATCGAAGACTCAGTTGCCATAGGGGCATCAGATGCCGGTATTTACGTTGGTCAATCTAGCCAAATAATCGTTCGTAATTCTCGCGCGGAATATAACGTCGCTGGTATTGAGATAGAAAACTCAACTCACGCTGATGTTTATAACAACATCGCAACCAATAACACTGGTGGTATTCTGGTATTCGATCTTCCAAATTTACCCGTTCAGGGCGGTCGGGCAACCCGAATTTATAACAATCTGATTTTTGAAAACAATACAGCAAACTTTGCGCCTATTGGCAACATCGTAGCAAACGTTCCCGCTGGCACCGGCCTTATAATTCTTGCCAACGACAACATCGAAGTATTCGAAAATCAATTCACCGACAATGAGAACGTCAATATCATGATCTACAGCTATGTATTAAGCGGGCGCACAGTTTCCGATCCTAGCTATGACCCGTATCCAGAACAAATCTATATTCATGACAATGAATTTATTGGCGGTGGCACCACCCCACAGCACCCTATGCTAATACCTCTTGCCAGAGCCACCGGCGACGTAATTCCAAACATTGCCTGGGGTGGGCTTGTTAAAGAGGGTGCTAGTCGGGAAAACATTGTCTGCTTAGGCACAGATGTTGATGTTAGCTTTGTGAATTTGAATGGCGGATTAAGCCCAGAAGACGCAAGCTTTGAGACTGTAGAACATCAGTGCATTTTACCACGGCTTGCCAAAATCGAATTTCAAATCCCCGGAGACTAATTCTATCGCGGATCGGACGCGGTCCTAAAAAACCAACCCTATATTTGTTAGCTTAGTTCTTTTACTTAGTTCTTTTACTTGAGTCTTTAACTTGAAATTAACCACCAAGCCAGTGATTTATTCGGCCTTGCGTTTGTGTATTATAGCCACCCTATCGGGAGGCTTACCCAGTGCGGGGCTTAGCCAAACGGTCGAGCAGGCTTCGGTCGTTCAGTCCCTTACTAAAACCTCTAACTGGGAGCTAGCGGCTTCAATCCCCTTGCAGTTTGCCAGCTATCATCCCCAAGGCTTAGTAAAAATTGGCGATTACTTTTTTATGTCGTCGGTCGAGACCACCGTGTCACCTATAAGAATAAACGATCCTCAAAGTAACTTCGACCGCACTCCCGGCGCTGGTATCGGCCACCTATTTAAGTTCGCTCAGGACGGCAGCCTACTTGATGATTTGATTTTAGGCGAAGGCACTATGTACCACCCTGGAGGTATCGACTTCGATGGGGAATTTATCTGGGCCTCGGTTGCTGAATATCGCCCCAACAGTCAATCCATTGTTTACAAGATTGACCCTGAGACGATGCAGCAGGAAGAGGTATTTAGATTTCCTGATCATTTGGGTAGCGTACTTAAAGACTTTACATCTGACACCCTTTACGCTGTTAACTGGGGATCACGGAAATTCTATCAGTGGGATATTGATACAAACACGGGTATTGATGCGGGGCAACAAGAAACCATTCCTGACTCTACTGTTATGCACCCTAATCGCCACCACTATATTGACTACCAAGACTGCCAATGGCTGCCTCCACACAATATGTTGTGTAGTGGCCTAGGGACTTACAGCAATGACAAATTAGAAAAATTCAAACTTGGAGGAATTGAGCTTCTTGAACTTCCAAGCTTTCAAGTCATCATGCAATTACCTGTCACCAAAACAACAGACTCTGGGGTCTTACTAACTCAAAACCCCTTCTACTTTGAGACCAGTAGCTCCCAAGAAATTTTTATGCACTTTGTTCCAGAAGATGACTCGTCAACTCTTTTTAGCTATCGGGTCATTCCCTAGTGAAAAACCATCTATTAGTTACTGTGCGAACACTGCCTCATTTGACTGAGCAATAGACATGATTGTGTCTTTGAATTCTGGCAATAGATAGCGCTCGCTTATAAGGCCGTCGGTAGCTTGCTCATATTGATTTAAGTAGTCCTCAAAGGATTCATATAAACCAGTAATTGTGCTGCGCGAGTCCTCCATCTGATTCGCAGTGAGCGCATTTGCGGCAAATGGAATATAGCCTCCTGATAATCTGGCTAGAGATTTTTCTGCACCACTGGCGAAGGATCTTAAGTTCCAAGAAACAAAGGTGGCAATAGGCACCTGCGTCATCGGGGGCAATATTGTGCTGGTGGAGAAATCGTTATTGTCATCGTTAACCGCCGGCACTAACGCCTGATAAAGACTTTCGCTCACCTGTGGATGTTCACTTACGATTCGCTGAGTCTGCCATAGCGCGCCGTAGCTTACGTAGGCCGGCTTATACATCGCCTCAGGATGATTCACCCCAATCAACTGCCTCCAGGCGGCTTTATTAATTGTCCCGTTTTCATGAGAGGCAACCAGACTGCCATCAGCAATTTTAGGGTAGCGAGAGGCTGGAGGCTGGACGCCTTGGGATACCCATTTATGCATCGCAACAATCATCGAGTAAGAAAATGGTGCCCACATATTGGGATTAGGGGGTAACTGACCATTTGTAGCGGCACGAGGAATGCCATTGCCTGAGCCGTGCTGGGAACCACCAATGGTATAGAAGCGCACATCATCGGGGATTACTGCGTCCTCGTTTCCCTGCGGATTGGTGTGAGGCAATGAACCTCCCCGCACCCAGTACTCGTTGGAGGTCTGAATATGCATGATTTTTGGTGCTGTACCGAGGCTAAGCGACTTACCCAATATGCTGTCAGTTCGGCCGGTAAAAGGGTCACTGCTTACCCCATAGGTAAAGGGAAACAGATCATTAGGATAAAGATGATTTGAATGCTGGCCATTTGTTCGCGTTGGCATTGCAAAGCGATTGTTGAACATTCCATAGCCACTGCCTGCGATCACTGGAATAACACCGTCGAATACTTTATCTCCGTTTAGGTCGGTATTGAAGCCTTCATAAACAAACTGCCGCAGAAGCCTGCCACTTTGAGAATTACCCCAAGCAACCGTGTGTTCAATCGCCGGAAGGCTTAATGCCTGAAGCTCTCCAGCAGAAGTTGCTTGCTGTCGAATCAGAGAAACCAAGTCTCGAATGCCTGCCATCCCCGAACCTGCAAGCACTGGATCTTGAGCTTCATAGAGAAGCTCATAAATAGTGCCTGGCTGAAAACCGCTCTTCAAAACAAGGTTAAGCGCAGGTTGCGTACTGTTATCATCTCTCATCACTTCCAATTCAAACAGCGATCTCTCTATTGGAACACGAGGTTCATTTTGATATTGACGACTGGTTAGGATTGCAGCGTTCAAACCAGCCTCCGTTGGCCTATAAGCTAAGTGCCCCGATCCTGCAATGTTCACCTCTTCTGTTGCAGCGCCTACAGTGACCTCATAACGAACCTGCCCAACAATCGGCTCGGATAAGTCACTTACTATTGGCGCATGAAGTCGCAGCCGCCCATCGCGAGGCGCAAGCTCATTTATCCAACCTGTAGCAAGATAGGTGAACCCCATTTTACTCAACGGGTGATCTGGAGAGATCTCAGGGGGAAAACGACTACCACCGCGATTGTTAACATTGTAAAGCAGGGTGCCATTGCCTGTTGCGCCCTGAGGCACGAGAATCCTGAAATCGGTAGAGAACTCAACCAAGCCATCACTGTTAATCGGTGCGTAGGCAATATCAATGATCGCCTGATTGGCCGTATCGCTTGGGTCTAACGCAAAATGAACCACCCCGGTAATCGAATCGTAGCTCGTCTGCGGTCCACTGCCTGCCAGTGTTTCTCGTTTAGTGATTTCTAAACGAGAGACTTCAGCCACCAGAGAGGTCGTATAAATTGACGCTAAAAAACTGACAAGCAGAAAGACTGAGGATTTGTTGGCCATAGGTAAATTCGCTATATTATTGTTTTGAATACGCTGGAGTTTTTAGCAATTTGCCAACTCTGTCAATGCGCGCACATTCAGCTACCTTAGAAAGGCTTTAACTAGCGAAATTTCTGGCGCAGTTTGTACTTGATCACAGGCATTAAGGCCGCAAGCACAGAACCAACCACCAAAAACAAAGCACCCAGCAGGGAGATAATCGTTAAGCGGTCAGAAAACGCATAGTCTGGATCGAACAGTACAATGAATTTTAACGTTCCAATAGTGACAAGCGGAGCCAATGCAAGAACAGCGCTAACTTTGGATGCATCCCAAAGGTTAAGAGCTTCAGCAAAGCAGCCGTAGGCTATCAATGTATTGAGACAGCAAAAGCTTAGTAGAGCCAACTCGAAACCGCTAAGTTGAAACAGCTTTGCGGGGGAGATAAATGGAAGCATAACCACCACTGAAAAAGCGTAGATAAGGAATAGGATTTGGACGGATGAAAAACTTTTTAAAAGCTTCTTTTGCAATAGCGCATAAACGGTCCAAGTGACCGCGGCCACAAAAACAATCAGCACACCGATGGTCCCTTGGTTCTCCAAACTACCAAAAGAGGCAAGCCGGTCGTGGAAAAAAAGAAGCAATCCGGCGACAATAAAGGCCGTGCCTAACTTCTGGATACCATCGAAAGGTTCTTTATAAAATACAACGCCACCCAAAATCAAAAACAAAGTGGTTAGCTGAATTACCGCTTCACTTGTCTCGCCATTTACATAGTTTAGGCTTTGTGAGAATAACGAATAATTAGCGCACAACCCAAGCGCCGCAACAACCAATATCCAACGAACCGCAGGCGTTGCTTTCGCAATATTGGGTAGGTTGCCTTTGAGAGTCAACCACGCGGTCAGTACCAATCCAGCAGCAAGAAACCGATACCAAACAATAGTAGTTGCATCCATCCCCGCCAGCAATTCCTTCAGAGCGATCGGCAATATTCCCCACAGACCAGCGGCGACTAGAGATAATAGAAATCCTGCTACGGGCTTTTGATGCTGGGCTTGATCCCGAGCTTGATTAGAAGGCTGGTCCATAAAAAAGAAGTCTTAGCTAAACGAGGGCTGATGCTAGCACGGATAGCCAGTATAACCTCTGCTAGAAATAGCTATCGACGATGCTGATATAAAGTAGATGACTAACTAGGAAACCTGTGTGTGACTGGAAAATCTAGCACTCAAAAACTCCATTTGATCCACCAATACATTGTGATTAGAAAAATAGAGAAATTCATACTGATTTGGAACAAAAGGAATCGCGAGTAATTCCATGCGAGCTTCCTCTGGGTTTCTATCTGCTTTACGGTTATTACAGCGACGACAAGAGGTAACCACGTTGGTCCAAACATCCAATCCTCCTTTGGAGATTGGCAGCACATGATCGCGAGACAAATCGTGCAAAGGAAAAGAAATACCGCAATAGAGGCAAATATTTTTATCTCGGCGAAACAAAAACTTATTTTCTAAAGGGGGATCGTATTGGTCTTTGTGGACTTTGCCATCACAGGCAACAATGCTGGGTAGCTTGAGAACAGACTGAACGCCGCCTCGATTGAAACCACCGCGGATTTCCATCACGGTGTCGCCTAAAGACCAAATCACTTGGTCTTTAACTAAAAGTGTTGCCGTTTCTTGGCGAGTCAGCCAGCTAATCGGAACACCCGCTTTATTCAACCTCAAAATCTTCGCATTCACGCAAAATCTCCGGATGACTAAATGGAATTACACAGCTTACCTGTTAAATCTATCGGCCCCGAGCCTTTGGACTAAAACCTCTGAGCTAGAAAGATGAAACGTTATTCGACGATATAAATCGGCGCTTAAACAAAAGTAGCCATAACCTAGGCTGTACTTTTGCCCTGCTTTCGAAGCTTACGTCTTTCCCAGCCACCATTACTGAACCAGTAACCCAGCTGAAACAAAATCAATAGCCCAGCGAACAAGGGGAGTGTCCCCCAGTCCATACCACCAACTTGAAAATAGAAGACAGCGTTGTAATGTCTATCTTCGGTTGGGTGCGCGGCATTCACAACCCCTATGTAGGTGCCTTTTTCTTCAAACGTATAGCTGGCAGTGTAAAAACCACCCTGCTCAACTCTTGGTTCTTCGTAGTAAACCGTGGCCGCGTCGAGGTCAACAATGTCGAGCACATCGCTCCACGTTGCGTATTTTCCAACATCGTTTATATCTCTAATAATTCGAAAATCAATTTCCATCTCTTCTAACAAGTCATGAAGATATTCCATCACAAATACCGATCGGCCAACATCCGGGATATCTTCACAGAACTCGTCAGTCTCTCTGGTTTCCGGTTGGAATACCGTGAAGTGAGCTGTCAGGAAATTAATATTAACGACACACATATCTCCCTGCAGAGCGACACCACCGTGCCCGAAAGAAAGACTAGGAAATAGTGACAAACCGAGGCTAAGTAAAATACACAGCGTTTTATTTTGAATAGAATGCGTCATTAAATAGGAAACCATTAGCCTACGAGGAATATCGAAACTGGCGCTGAGAGTAGCATAATTGCGATACTGGTTCGATGTAGGCTAATTTACACAGGCGCTAAAGTGACAGTTTACTGCCCGTTTATTAACGCCTTCTACCAAGGAATAACACTGCCATCGTAGCTAAAAAAGCTGCCACTGCTCGGCAGGTCAAGACCTTCAATGACACTCACGAGGCCGGTGACGCTGGTCTTGGTATCAATTAAGCCATTCGGTCCACCCATGTCGGTTCTTACCCAACCCGGATGCACCAAGGCTACTGAGAAGCCTTTATTTTTTAAATCAATCGACAAGCTTTTCACTGCCGCATTTAAGGCAGCCTTAGAACTGCGATAAACGTATGATCCACCGCCTTGATTGTCACCTACCGAACCCATTTTCGAGGTCAGGTATATCAGCTTCTTCAAACTCCCTTTATTAAAATTCTCCATCAACAGCTGCGTAAGGATGAGTGGGGCTATTGAGTTTACTTGAAACACCTCCGCCCAAGGCTCCGCTTCCAGCTCTCCAAACCCTTCACGCCGACCATAAATGCCTGCATTGTTAACGAAGATGTCGATTGGGGCTCCTGCTAGCTGGCCAGGCAGACCCTCCATGGAGGCTTGGCTACTCACGTCCAACTGAACCAACTGCAACTGAGTGCTGTTTTCTGCCAGTGTTTGAAGCGCCCCTTCTCCTGCAGGATTCCTACAGCTGGCAATAACTTTGTCACCTTGCGCCAGATACTGCTCGACAAATTCAAGTCCGATGCCTCTGTTAGTTCCGGTAATCAATACGGTAGCCATTTCATCTCCAAAAGCTCATAAAACAAAGTCGCCAATTTACAGTCCTACGAGTTGGGCGTCAAACAACTGGGAATTTACAGTTTAGACTTAACAAATAGCGGCTGTTAGCAGTCCATCTACGACAGGCAGGCCAAGAACATGCTGGCCTTACAGAGTATGTTTTTTTAGTGTGAGTTTTGAGCTCTGCTATACTCCCTCCCTTTGCCATTTTTGCGACGGAGAATGAACAATGACGAGACCCGCGGTAAAAGCAGCTGTATTGCTTGCCTCATGTTATGGGCTCGCAACAGCGATAGCTCAGACCACCGAAGAAATCGTTGTTATCGGAGTGGTTCCGTTCGGTGCAGGTATAGATAAAGACAAAGTCCCTTTTCCTATTCAAACGGGCTCGGCAGACGACCTTAAAAACAGTAACTCACAAAGTATTGCTGATTTTCTTAAACAGAGCTTCACCAGCATCTCGCTCAATGATGCCCAGAACAATCCACTCCAAGCAGACCTACAATATCGAGGGTTTACCGCATCGCCCCTGTTGGGGCTGGCTCAGGGCCTTGCTGTTTATCAGAATGGCAATCGCATCAATGAGCCGCTTGGCGACGCGGTTAATTGGGATCTGCTGCCGCAATCTGCTATTCACAGCGTCACTCTGTCCGGTGGCGCCAACCCGCTCTTTGGCCAGAACAGTCTCGGTGGCTCGTTAGCTATCAACATGAAAAATGGCTTTAACTTCCAAGGCAATAAACTAGAGTTCTCAGGCGGCTCGTTTGGCCGCACAAGGGCGAATGTAGAATTCGGTGGCAATTTTGATCCCTCTAGCGGAAACCCTGATGAAGGTTTTGCCTATTACGCTAACGTTGAATATTTTGATGAAGACGGCTGGCGAGATGAGTCCGACTCCAATGCAATTAATTTTTATGGCAGCTTAGCTTGGAGATCACAAACTACCCAAGCTGAATTCAACTACCAACTGGGGGAATCCGACCTAACCGGTAATGGCTCATCACCAGAGGAATTACTTGCGCTGGATCGTAAGGCGATCTTCACTGGTCCGGATATTACCGCCAATAACATGTCCATGGCTCATTTTGATATTAGTCATGACATTACATCGAATATAAGTATTGCCGCAAACGGGTTTCATCGAAACAATGACACTGACGCTTTTAACGGCGACGGCTCTGATTTCAGCGTCTGTAATCTAGGTAATTCCGCTACCTTAATCGAAGGTTTGGAAGAAGACGATCTAGAAGACATTGGTTTTGACGATGATGATGTCTGCGATAACCAGTTCTCCAATACTGATGAGTTAGAAAACTTTTTAAACCTTGCCGCAGCTCAGGCAGGAGATGACGAAGGCTTCAACCTTCAAGGGTTTGATTCAAACGATCTTACCGGAACAGGCATACTTTCAGATCAGGCGATCAATAATATTAGCAATCGAAGTCAGACAAGCAATGGCTTGGTTTTTCAAACCACGGTGCTGGGAAATTTCTTTGGCTATAGCGGGCAATTAGTCGTTGGCGCCTCCTACTTCAATGGTGAATCCAACTTCAATTCTGTATTGGAACTATCAAACATAGATCCCTTTTCCCGACTAACTCGAGGTCTTGGCACGGGCACATTTGTCGACGAAGGCGCAACATCGATCAACACAGAAACAGAGACTACAAGCCTTTATTTTACTAACACTGTTGATGTTTCCAACACTGTCGCCGTTACTCTTTCCGCAAGAGGCAACCGCACCGATGTCGATTTGAGGGACCGCTCAGGCCTTCGCCCTGAGCTCAATGGCAGCCACCGATTTACTCGCCTGAATCCGTCCTTGGGCATTACTTGGCAGGCCAATGAGGGGTTAAACCTTTATGGATCTTATAGCGAGTCGTCGAGGGCACCAACGCCAATCGAACTGGCCTGTAACGAGGGGGTTTTTGATCTCGCCGTAGAGTTTGCAATCAAGCGCGGAGACAATCCGGATGACGTAAATTTTGAGTGCCGCCTACCCAATGCGTTTTTAGCAGACCCACCGTTAAGTGACGTGGTCGCTGAGAGTTTCGAGTTTGGCGCCAGAGGCACAGTTCGAGATTTGATCTATTCGGCAGGCGTTTATTATACAACAAGCCTAGACGATATCCTTTTCCAAACCACAGGTAGATCAACTGGACTCTTTGCCAATGTCGACAAAACGCGGCGTAAAGGCTTTGAATCTAGCCTGCGTGGTAAATGGGAAAACCTCAGCTGGATGGCATCTTACAGTTTTGTTGACGCCACCTTTGAAGATGATTTTAGGGCACTGAGTCCCAATCACGAGTTTGCCAACGAAGAAGGAGAAATACTGGTATCACGGGGTGATTCTATTCCGGGCATTCCTCAGAACCAATTCAAAGCCGTTGCAGACTATACTTTTACTAACGGCTTAAACCTTGGCTTGGATTTAGTTAGCAACAGCGGTCAAAATTTACGCGGGGATGAATCTAATCAACTAGCAAAAATTGAAGGCTATTCTGTAATCAACTTTCGCGCTAGATATAAGATTGCGGAGAATTTCGAGCTTTTCGCCAAGGTCAACAATCTGTTTGATGAAGAGTTTGAAACA
The DNA here is from genome assembly GCA_913031035.1 of uncultured Gammaproteobacteria bacterium. GTDB lineage: Bacteria > Pseudomonadota > Gammaproteobacteria > Pseudomonadales > Pseudohongiellaceae > UBA9145. The sequence continues at coordinate 9,136 of CAJWGN010000007.1, read as the reverse complement.
TTTGGTTTGCTTGGAGAAGAACCCGCCGAGCTAGAAGTTCCAATCATTGAAAACCTAACCGTACCCCGATTTTTGGGCGCGGCAGCGCCAAGAGCTGGATTTGTTGGTGTTAGATACAGCTTTAAATAAAAACAGTCAGCAGGCGCGCCTTTTATCGCTAGGGTTGGCCTGCTGAGCAAAGCTTTTTGAATCGGTCAGTATATTCATGCAGGGCCTTAGGCTGTTGATGAATCGGGGTCAAAAAATAGGCGGTTTTTTTACGGCAATCTTTACCCCCCTCTTTACCGTTCTTCTTACGAGACCACTTACTGTGCTTTAGAGCGTCAATAAGTAGTGACATGCTTTTTTCGCCAGTTTTTTACTTGCAAATCCCTCCTTATCGGCCTAGTTTTGCTGCTTCACCTCATCGAAAATAAAAACAAACGATACTGATGGAGGTTTCAATGGCTATACCAATAAGTCGACTTTTTCTTATCCCTGCCGTTTGTTCAATGCTGGGCTCTTTCTCGAGCGCGCAGGAGGTCCCACGCACAGAATATGGTCATCCAGATTTTCAGGGCACGTACACCTATCGAACCCTCACTCCACTTAACCGGCCCCCGGAACTCGCTAACAAAGAGACCCTCACCGTTGCAGAGGCGAAGGAATGGGAAGCGTTTGAAAATCGTCGTCAAAACAGGGACCTAATTATCGATTCTGTCGGCGGAGCTGGCTATCCTCCCGGGGTCATTTCCTATAATGAATTCTGGTATGAACGAGGCATTGAAACCATTGAAGATCGCCGAACCTCACTGATCTATGACCCACCCGATGGAAAAATGCCAGGGCGAAACGAGGTCGGACAGACCCGAGCGAAACAGGTTGCCCAGCGGAGACGATTAAGCGAGGGTCCCGAAGCGAGAACTTTAGCCGATCGCTGCTTGATGAGTGGCGGCGCTGGGCCGCCAATGATACCCGGCGCTTACAACAACAATATCCAGCTGGTTCAAACCAAAGACCATATTATGATTGTTAATGAGATGATCCACCGCGCGCGAATCATAAGACTGGACAGTAATCACCATACTAAGCAATTAAAATGGGACGGTGATTCAATAGCCAGCTGGGATGGTGATGATCTACTAATTCATACCCAGCATTTTTACTATGACCAAAATTCTAGAGGCTCGTCACCTAGCATGACTCTTACCGAGCGCTTCAGCTGGGTAAACGAGAACACACTAGAATACGATTTTACGATTGAAGACCCTTTAACCTGGGATCAGCCATGGTCTGCAAGGGTGCCTATACGAAGAACCGATATGCCACTTTATGAGTACGCCTGCCATGAGGGCAACCACGGCTTGGCCGGCATCTTGGCTGGCTGGCGACGTTATGAAGCTATGGGAATGAATGGGGATGGCACAGAGAAGAATTAGTCAGAAGTCATTCCGGTGTCCGCAGCAGCTTTTATAACAACAGCTGTGTTGCCTTTCCTTTGCTCTTAGGCGATATAGCGATGGGCATCTGGCATTTCTTCGAGAGCAAATGTACGGCCAATGACGGGGTGAATCTGTCCAGCCTCTAAAAGCTCTGCAATTTCGGCTGACTCTGATTTCCCCTCATCTACCACGGTGGAAATCACAATTTTATCGGTGTTTTAGAAGTCCATGTTCCAGGAAGCATTGGCGTAAAACCGTCATTAGCCAAAACATAACGCCCTTCTGAGCTTAGACATTTCAGACATTTCCTATCAGGGCTTTTTTCAACCACATCAAAGATTATGCCGTATTTTAGTTCTGCCTGAGCAAATTCTTGCTCCTGATAATCAATCACAACGTCGGCTCCTACGCGCTTTCACATCGGCAATTTTTCAGTACTGTTGATAGCTGTAACAGTTGCCCCGGCTAGTTTCGCAAGCTGTATTGCAAATGTCTCAACAGCCCCGCCAGCACCAAAAATCAGAATCTTTTCTTCGGTTTTGAGCTTTGATCACCTGATGAAATGAAGTGCATGCCAAGCACCTATTGGGGTAGTGGCTGCCTCACAGTAACCCAAACTCTTCGGTTTTTTTATAAAACTGCCGGAAGCCCTAACACAGACATATTTAGCATTAGCACCCAGAGTGAGCCCGTTGTCCCGAACACTTCATCGCCAATCCCATAAATTATGGAATCGCATCCTACTTCTTCTCCCGTGCCTGAAAAGCACATACCCAATATCCCCTTGCGAGGTTTAGTTAACCCATAAGAAGCCTGAAAAAAGGGTATATAGTTGGGAGCATCGTGCAGGTTCGCATTTCACAATCACCGGCCGTCACTGAAGTTGCCGGAATTTGAATTAGCAGCTGTGATTGAGCCGGCTTTGGCTTTTCCACCCTGCTTAGCTTCAGTACCTCGGAGATCCGTAAGCACTGCGGTGCATTGCCTTCATAATCAAAGAGGGTTCGGCTCATTAATTAATCTGATTGAGGCTGGATTATCAGCCGTCTAATGAAGGCAAGGTAACCGCTTCCGATATCTGCATTGTCGAGAAGCCCTTTCTCTTTTAATGCCAGATGGAATGAAGCGAGCCTGTACTTTGGAACAGAAGGAAGCAAATGGTGTTCTAAATGATAATTTACACAGTTTGGCGCAAACGTCAGTCGCTCCCACCAGCTCGCAACCATAGTGCGCGTATGCCTCATCGGGTCAGGGTCAAAAAGATCTGGCACACAGGCATGTTCAGCAAGATTTCGAATACGTGAGAAAACCATGTAGATACTGAAGTAGGCAGCAAGCCATAGCAGGTACAGTTCTGCAAAACCAAACCACGCAAGTAAAAGAAGAAGCAAGGAATTCATAATAATAGGGGCATGAAAGCGACTTATCAGTTGGCGATAATCAACTACCTTTTTGCCTTTCCCGCTCGTCCTTATCACTTGATTACGCTTTAGAGAGGTCTCTAAGAAGTTAAAGGTTGTTTGCCCGCTGATATCTCTTAACAGCTTTCGTTGCAGCGACTTTTTCTCTACAGGATAATCTTGGTAGCGATACCGGTCTGGGTCTGCGTCAGTTCCGGCCTTGCTATGATGACTAAGATGATTGCTCATATAGTCTTCCAGCCGGTACATAACTGGTGCAGCACAAAGCCAAATGCCGACGAGCCTATTTAACTTTTTCGACCTAAAGAGGGTGCCATGGCCGCACTCGTGCATGAGAACACCTAGCCCCAAATGACGACCACCTAACAGCACCATCGAAAATATTATTGTCAGGGGATTTGGCCAGCGCGCCACCAGCAAAAAAGCCAAGGCGATTATTGCCCAATTAGTGGCCACGGATATCCAGCCCAATAGATCGCTGCGGCGGCTGAACTGCTTAATTTCTGCAGGGCTAAAGTGGTCTTTTATCTTCACGGTTTTAGTTGAGCTCTGGTTAATCTGGAGGCGGACTCGCTGACTAAACTAATTTAAACGAAATAGCGTATTCGAGTGGTATATCTTTGTTAATTTGTCAATTTTGACTCTATTAAACGACGCGCAACCCTAATCTACTGCAACGCCTTCAATCTTTCGAGTAATTACTGTCTTTATCACTTGATTTTTCGGAGCGTCGCCATCAAGTTAGCGTGTGGCCGCAACAGCGACTAAACAGTAAGATTTAGAAAACCTGAATTAAAGAAGACAGTACTCAGCGGCGAGATAACGCAGCTGTGGCGTCAGGAAGAGCACCAACGATAAATATTAGCGCTGGATAACGCGCGTTGACAAGCACAAGTAAAGTTAAAAGGAGCAATATGAGCACTTTAGTGTTTGTAAAAGAAGTAATTAACAACGAACGTCGCTGTGCATTACTACCCGCGAATGCAAAAGCCTATGTGAAGGCAGGTGCCCAAGTCGTGATTGAATCCGGCATAGGCAGCGCGGTAAATATCCCAGACTCGGATTATCAAGATGCCGGAGCTGAGGTTGTAGTGGATCGCTCGGAGCTTTTAGCTCGGGCCGACTTCATTATGAGTGTGCAACCACTAGGTAGAGTAGAGCTTGAAGGAACCAAGCAATCGGTTTGCTGTATAAGTTTTCTGGATCCTTTCAACAACACAGAGCATATCAAGTGGCTTAAAGACTCAGGCAGATCAGCTTTGAGCATTGAAATGATTCCCCGCAGCAGTCGCTGCCAGAAGATGGACGCGCTAAGCTCCCAAGCGAGCCTTGCCGGCTACGTGATGGTAGCAAAAGCCATGGCTGAGTTGCCGCGGGTGCTACCAATGATGATGACCCCCGCAGGCACTTTAAAGCCTGCGAAAGTTTTCGTGATTGGAGCAGGTGTCGCGGGTCTGCAAGCTATTGCGACGGCGAAACGACTTGGCGCGAGTGTTATCGCCTATGACACAAGAGAAGTGGTTGCCGAGCAGGTTAAATCTCTTGGGGCAAAGTTTTTGGCCATCGACGTTGGCGAAACGGGGCAAAATGAGCAAGGCTATGCTAACGCTCTTACCGAAGAACAAATGCAGATTCAACAGCAAGCACAAGCGTCTTGCATCGCCGACTCGGATATAGTGATTACTACCGCTCAACTTTTTGGCCGCAAACCTCCAGTGCTAATCTCACTCGACACCGTGTCGAAGATGAAGCCAGGCAGCGTCATTGTAGATATGGCGGCTGAAAATGGCGGCAATGTCGAAGGCAGTGCTGCCGGACAGACGATTATTGTTGAAGGCGTAACAATAATAGGCACTGGCAATTGGCCAAGTGCGGTTGCGTTAGATGCCAGCCAAATGTACGCCAATAATTTGCAAGCACTGCTGCTGGAGTTCTGGGACACGGAACAACAGAGCGCGGTGCTCGATCTTAGCGACGACATATTGCAGACCGCCTTAATTACCCATCAAGGTGAGCTGATTAACCCAACGATTAAAGCCTTACTGAGCGAGGACAAAAACTAATGACGTTTATTTATCTCTCGATGATTTTGATGTTAGCAATTTTCCTCGGCTTCGAACTGATCTACAAAGTCCCTGCCACCCTCCACACACCTCTGATGTCAGGTGCTAATGCGGTCTCAGGAATTACTTTGATTGGAGCCTTGGCCTATGCCGGTGGTGACTACGAAACATTGCCGCAAATTTTGGGTGCTGTATCGGTATTTTTAGCCACTATCAATGTGGTGGGCGGCTATGTCGTCACGGACCGTATGCTCGCAATGTTTAAAGGCAAATAAGCAATGGAAAACTTAACTCTCGTTATTAACGCAACCTACGTTTTATGTGCAGCTCTGTTTATTTTAGGACTGAAACTACTAGGCCATCCTTCAACCGCACGCAAGGGCAACATGCTCTCGGCGCTGGGAATGCTCATTGCCATCGTGGTAACGCTTTTGGATCAAGGCATCATCGGGTTCGAATTGATTATCGTAGCGATGATCGCAGGTGGCGCGGTCGGTCTATTTATCGCCAAGAAAATTGAGCTAACCCAGATGCCTGAAATGGTATCCCTACTCAATGGCATAGGGGGATTAGCGAGCTTACTGATTGCTCTTGCCATCGTTAGATCAGGGGCCCAGTTAGAAACTTATTTACTCATCATTACGCTATTGGCTATCGCTATTGGCGGGATCACTTTTTCAGGCAGCGTCATTGCATGGGCAAAGCTTAGTGGCAAAGTAAGCAAACTAATTAGCAGCGGTTCAGCAACCTTCACCGGCCAAGCTTATGTCAACGCGCTCATAGTCATCGGCATAGTTGTGCTTGGCGCATTGCTTGCCCTGACACCGGAAAATCCCAGCTATGTGTATGGCTTCGTTGCACTGGCAATCGTCCTAGGCATCATGCTTGTTATACCTATCGGTGGCGCTGACATGCCGGTGGTTATATCACTTCTTAACAGCTATTCCGGTTTGGCCGCCTGTGCCACCGGTTTAGCGATTGGTAACAATTTGCTTATCGTTGCCGGTGCTCTAGTAGGTGCCAGCGGAATCATATTGACTAGTGTCATGTGTAAGGCAATGAATCGCTCGCTCACCAATGTACTCTTTTCAGGTTTTCAAGCCGTGAAGACTTCGACTATGGAAATAGAAGGCGAAGTTAAACCAATGTCAGCTGAGGACGCTTATTACGTATTGGAAGCCTCACAGTCTATTGTCGTTATTCCAGGCTACGGAATGGCAGTAGCTCAGGCTCAGCATGCCATGAAAGAGCTACAAGGTTTGCTCGAGAGAAATGGCACTGAAGTTGTATACGGCATTCACCCAGTGGCTGGCCGGATGCCTGGCCATATGAATGTGTTGCTAGCGGAGGCGGACGTTCCTTATGAGTTGTTGCTGGAAATGGACGAAGTTAACCCGAGAATGGAAAGCTTCGATGTCGCCATTGTTATAGGCGCAAACGATGTAGTGAATCCTTCTGCACGCGAACTTGAAAGCAGCCCCATTTACGGCATGCCAGTTATTAATGCCGACTTAGCCAAGAACGTGTTTATCTTAAAACGCGGCATGGCATCAGGCTTTGCTGGCATTGATAATCCTTTGTTCTTTAAAGACAACGCTCGTATGATTTTTGGCGATGCTAAAGACACAATCAATACCATCATCAGGCAGTTTTAAATTAATGATTCTAGCAGTCCCTCTCGTGGCTGCTAGAATCATTCAACAACTTATCAGTATCAGCAGATACTCACTCAAACCCTCCAGACTAAATCAACTCAGCTTTTCCCTCCTGGATAAACAAACCAATTGGTCACTTCGGCGCCCACCTGCCCCTTGAAATTCTGTCCGCAACTTACCCTAACTGCTTCTGCGTCTCGTGAGAAAAAAAGATAAGCCTAAAACAATATGAATGCTCATTAGTCGCGTTATGCTTTTGAGTTTATTCACCGCTGATTAGATCAGTTTTCTATTCAAGCCGTTCTAGCGTATCAATCTAAGTTATCCAACTTCTTAAGGTTTTCTTAAGAATATTGATTCATCATGCCGCTCTGTTCAGAAATCCTGTGTAGTATGATCTAAACTGTTCGATAGAAAATCAGATCAAATGCTGGAACAGCTTATGAAAAAAAGCCCAATACTACTTTTCCCGACCCACTATTTAGGGAATTTTGTCCTCTGCCTGCCTTGGATCCGAGTTATTGTTGAGCAATATCCTGGTACTGTATTAGTAATAGACCCACGGTTTAAAGAGCTGCTTAATATGGCGTCAATAACGCCAAAAACCGTAATCTTTTACCCCAGGAGCATGTTGTCTAAGAGACAGACGCTAAGGATTAAATTAACTCATTTTCTCAAATTTATTGGACAATTGCGCAGATATAAAGCCCTTGACCTTATAGATTTGGAAGGCGAAAGATTCACCGGAATATTGTCGTTGCTAAGCGGAAGCAAAAATAGGATCGGCCCAAAACAGAAACACTCAAGCTGGCTCTACACCCAATCTCACGATTTAAACTACACTCGCCACAGGTTTGACTCCTACGGTGAAATCATTAATAAGTGGAGGGACATCAAGACCCCGCTCAATGAAGTAAAGTATACAATACCAGGCATGGCCACCAACTACTCTCAAGGGTTGAGCCAGGCGCTGGACCAATCTTCCAAACTACAACTCCCATTGGTTACAGTTCATGTTGGAGCTAGTACCTATACAAAAAGATGGCCAGTATCTCACTTTATCGAAATGGCGACTTCTCTGCATAACAATGGCTACAGAACTGCCTGGATAGGAGCTGATCAAGAAGATCTGAACATAGCTAAACTGATTGAAGCTGAATCGCTAAAGTTTGGATCGGTGAACCTATGCGGCAAGCTTTCTTACGTGGAGCTAATTTCCTTACTAAAATCTACAAGCTTGTTTGTTGGTGCCGATAGCGGGCCGATGCATATTGCTGCCTCTACGGGCATTCCTGTTATCGGTTTGTTTGGGGTAACCAACGACGCTATCTGGGCTCCACTAGGAAATAAAAGCGAAGTACTAAGAGGCACGTTAAGCTGCGAGCTTTCTTGTAGGAATAAGCTTTGTGTTGCTGACAATCGCTGCATGGTATCGCTGAATCCAAAGCGAGTGGTCGAATCTGCCCTTAGTAAGTTAGTTGGAATAACTTGCTGACTAGAGATCACAGCCTAGAGGTTTTAATTCCGCCAACTGACATTTTTGTAATACCCGATTTTAATATTTAATCAGGGGCGTAATATTTTGGCCGAATTTGATTTTAGGACACTATTAAGGTTTGATAAATGCCGGGGCCTCAGAGAGAGCCAAACAAGATTTAGCTAAATAATAGGGTTCGCCACAAGGCAAGAATTCCCGCCACCCTCTGTGCAAATTGGACCAACTGCTGTCTTCAACTAGCCCGCGCTGGCGACACGCAGTTTAGCGCCTTGTTATATAGCCTCAACACCTGCACTGCGGACAGTAATAAATAGCTCTCTGTAAAGGGGGGTTTCTAAATACGCCTCGTCTGCATGCGCTAACTGACTATTAGAGACCATTTTACGCTCTTCAGTCTGTTCATTAGTGCGTAGAAAAACGCGCACACTGCAAATTGTCCTCTACACAACGGTTCAAATGATATTCAGCTAGCATATGGCAAGTGCGCTCAAAAATATCGGCTGCCAACGTAAATGACATCGGACCAATATGCAAATAATACAAATCACACTCTCGGCAAACGGTGGCTGAGGTGAATCGTCCCTGAGCTGTCAAAAGGTTGGCAGCACCACGCCGATTACCCGAATAAGCACCCATGCTACTACGCCATATAGGTCAGCGACTCTGCAGACTTTGCGTCTCTTTAACTCCTCGACTAGCTTGCTCACGTTTGCTAAATATCTTTCAGTTAATGACTCATAATTCTACTAAAGAGTTTTCAGGCCAAAATTGCCAAAAGCGACCCATAGAGAAATAATAATAGCTGGTTTATCCTGCCAAAATTAGAGGGGATATTCCCTTGCTAACATTAGGACTCTTTCATGAGTTGCCCCACATTTTTTTACGTTGGTTTGGTTGCAGGACCACTTTTTTACGGCGCTTCTATAGCACTTTTATGTCTCTTTTTATTCGGGATATTATCAGCAGGAACCTCTGTATCGCCAGGGTCGGCATCGTTGAAGTTGAGGTGAGAGGTAGAGGTAGAGGTAGAGGTAGAGGTAGAGGTAGAGGCAGATAAGTATCGGAGTAAAGACGAGCC
>CAJWGN010000006.1 GCA_913031035.1 uncultured Gammaproteobacteria bacterium | reverse complement strand
GCCAAATGCTGTACCTCAAGCCAAACCAACCGCATTCACTTAAGGCAGTTTCGGACTCGGTTTTGGTGTTGACAATTATTTTTAAGCACTAGGTGCTATTTAAGCTATGGCTATTAAGTCAGGGCTCGATTTCAACTGATCCAAACTGTTTTCTCATTAAAGCGATATTCTCCTGTGGTACAACCAAGGCCTGTTTATTCGCCAGGTTATAGAAATAGGAGAATCGACTGGTACTGCCTATTAATGCCAGAGATGACTCAGAGTTTTGAGAGGGTAGTTCAGAAAATCTCACGGTGTATTCGTTTATATCGCCAGCTTTTATAGCATTGGCGTTGCCAATAGCATAATCGCTAACCAGCACAAAAACGAAATACAGAATCGGTAGAATCAGATCCGTATATTTTGCTGCGGCCTTATTAATCATTCACCTTCCGTATCACGGAAATTTTTTCCTAGCTCAAAATCAAGCAGATATGCTGCTAGAGTGAAAAACTTATCCCAAAAAAAGTTGCTATCGATATTGGCTCTTGAATAGAAGCAAGTAAGAATTCGGAAAGATCTACAAATTTTACAATATTGATTCCAAATTCTCGATAGAAGAAGTAGCTATAGATGACACCGATTGCAGACACCAGCAAGTATGCAAGAGTGAGCAGAAGAGACGGGTGATCTCGGGTCATTCTATAAAGAAGACTAATCATAAAGTTTATTGCATTTCCGCGAATTTTCCACTTGAGCATAAAGCTTAACAAGATAGAGGTTCAAGCGTAAAAATGCAGGCCAATTAAAGGTCAAGAAGAGCCATACAGCCCACCTAAACTACAAAAATAGCTCGCTTTATTCTTCGAATTATAAAACCCGAAATTAAGTGCCACATATTCAAAAATTGATACTTCCAGCCACCATCGTGACGGCAGTAATACCAAACCCGATAAATTGACGTACGCAGAGGGTACTAGTGGCGTAAGATTTTCTTGGAGTAAGTTCCTAAACTTCTTTCAAGGAATGCCAAGGATCAGTCAATTACATGTTCTCGGTGGTTATTTCCATATCACAGGTCTTCATGCAGGCAGACGAGCCGCTTTACAGGGTTAAGGGGATTAAGCTTAGAGCTGAAGAGACATTTAGCCATTAAACTATTAGTGCTCCGCTGGCCTTCTTTTGGAGCGTTTCCCCCTCGCGAATTAGCTTTACAGGTCACTCCAGCAGGCATACGCTGCCTTTATAAAAAAACCCAGTCACTACATAGCTCGGTGGTTCAATGATACGTCTCCTGCTTATCACATTCCTTACAAGCGCACTCAGTCAATGCAGTCCTCCTGCGTCGTCTCCCATTAATAGTCAGCCAAATTCATCGCCAGTCACTACGATGGATTATTCCGCACAAGGTCTACTCGCCGGCACCTTACCCGAAATAGCGAAAGCTTTGAGCAGCGGCGAGATAAGTGCTGAGGAACTAGTAGAACTCTACCTGCTGCGAATCGCACGAATCGACCGGTCGGGTCCAGATTTGCAAAGTGTTCTTACCCTTAATCCCGACATACTCCAGCAGGCAAGAGCACTGGATCAAAAACGCGCGGCTGGAGACCCTCTCGGTCCGCTGCACGGTGTGCCGATCCTGTTAAAAGACAATATCGAAACCCGCGACCAAATGGCCACCACAGCAGGGGCGCTAGCACTAAAAGAAAATTTTGCCGATCGTGATTCACCCCTGGTCGCTGGACTCCGAGAAGCAGGAGCGCTGATTCTTGGCAAAACCAATCTCAGTCAATGGGCTAATTTTCGCTCTAATCACTCCATCAGCGGATGGACCGCATTGGGCGGACAGGTACGCAATCCACATATGTTAAGTCGCAATCCCTGTGGCTCCAGCTCAGGCTCAGGGGCAGCTGCAGCGGCGTCCCTTGCTGCCGGTACCGTAGGAACAGAAACCAATGGCTCCGTAATTTGTCCTTCTAACGTCAATGGTGTTGTAGGGTTTAAACCAACAGTGGGACTTGTTCCCCAACAATATATTGTGCCTATATCAGTATCCCAGGATACAGCAGGACCGATGACCAAATCAGTACGGGGTGCTGCCATGATGTTAAATGCGATGGCAAGTGGACCCATGAAAACCGACTATGTTGCGGGGCTTGAGGAAGGCGCACTGACAGGCGTAAGAGTTGGCGTCTTGCGCTACTCGGTAGGCAATAATAGAGACATTGTCGAACTTTTCGATTCTGCGCTGCTGGAACTAGAAGCGGCAGGCGCAATACTAGTCGAAATACGAAACCGACCACCTCAGGTGGAAGATTTCGGCAGATTTAGCTCCTCTGTAATGAAGTATGAGTTCAAGGCGGGACTGAATGAGTATCTTGCATCGACACCTCAGACGGTAGCAACCCGATCGCTGACCGAGCTTATCAAATTCAACATCGAACACGCCGATGTCGAACTGGTTTTGTTTGATCAGGATATTTTTGAAGAATCAAACAGCCTTGCTGGACTTGATGACCCAGCTTATATTTTAGCGAGAAATGCAATTCAATCGGCAAGCCGAGAAAATGGAATTGATGCCTTATTGCGTGACTATCGCGTCGACGTTCTTGTTGCCCCCTCCGGACCTGTATCCCCCCAAATCGACCCTATCAATGGAGATGTCTGGCCCCCCTTTCCTGGGGCAGGAGGCATGGCGGCCATTGCCGGTTACCCCCATCTTACGGTGCCCATGGGCGTCATACATAAAATACCGGTAGGCCTATCCTTTATCGGTGCGAGCAATCAAGATGCAAGAATTTTGTCTTATGGCTACGCCTTTGAGAGACGAACAATGTTGCGCGCCGAGCCCCAGTATCTGAAAAATGCCGAGGCAGTTAATGTTATTTCTTCTGCAATGACAAGAAAATAGGCGGGATACATTTCACTGATTCGATGCCTTCACGCAGTTCACATCTAGATAGCCTTACCTCTGGCTCTTGCATGGAAAATCAGTAACAAAGGTAATGGGCTGCAAGCACTAACTCAGAGATTGACTGCCATAACTTGGAAGAGATTATTGCTGTAACTAAACATCGTAAATACAACACGTTAATTACGTGACCAATATGACGACTCATTATTCCAATAGATTGCTGACAGAATTATTGACCACCTACAACTAGGACCCTGTAAGTAGATGAGCTATTGGGACTGCGAAACCGTTCTTTGGCCTGCAGCCCAAGCAAACTACTTGTTATTCTGACTCATATTAACTTAAGTAGTGACTAGTCGGTCCGTACCGAGCGGCTAACATCTCGAATTGCTTTAAACTCTGAGCCTTCATACCACTGCGGCCACCTTCTAGAGTTTCCAAGGTCTTGTATTATGGTTTTGAAAAGACTGATGTCCTGCGCTGCGCCGCGCAAATCCCAGTCACCGCTCCACTCGTCACAGGTCTGGTGATAACAGTTGCCGGTATAGTCTGCTATCCATTGGTCCCCAGCAGCTCGCCCTCCATCGATGAGGTCGGCACCGCCCGCTATTCCCATAATCAGCAATACCGGCACTCCACGCTTTGCCACTGAGAAGTGATCAGCGCGGAAAAACAAGCCGTTTTCTGGAAGGCTCTCGGGTGTCACCACCCTACCCTGCTGCGCCGCGGCTCGGCCCAAATCTCTCTCTAAGTCGCTTTGCCCTTCGCCAACTAAAATAACATCGCGTGCGAGACCAGCTGTCTGCAGAATATCGAGTGTTAGGTTGGCAACTGTTTTTTCCAGCGGGTGTATAGGATTGCTCGCATAAGCTTCCGATCCCAGCAGACCGCTTTCTTCTGCTGTCCATGCGGCAAACACAACGCTTCGGCTCATGGCTGGACCGTTACTGAGCACTCTCGCTAATTCCAATACCCCGGCCATGCCTAGAGCGTCATCATTGGCGCCGGGGCGAACTGTTCGACCCTGCTCATCGGGCTCGCCCAAACCATAAGCATCCCAGTGGGCTGAAACCATAATGGTTTCATCTGGATGGCTTCGCCCGGGCAGTACCGCTAAGACGTTCTGGCTCATTATGCGTTCTACATTTATTTTTAAGTTAGCGCTAAAGCTTATGTTTTTCAGCGTAAATGCGTTGAACTCTGGACGTCTTGCAAGCTCTCTTTGCTGCTGAAGGTCAAGTCCTGCTGCTTCAAACAAACTGGCCGCCGCATCACCGTGCAACCAACCTCGCAGCATTACCGGCTCCATATCTCCTGACTTGCTAACTATTGAGTAGTTTTCTCCGGGGGATGATGATGCTACGCTCCAGCCATATCCCGCGGCCTCGGTTTCGTGGATTACCAAGGCTGCAATTGCACCACGGCGCGCCGCCTCATCAAATTTGTAGGCCCAGCGACCATAATAAGTCATTCGCCTGTTGCCGAATCTTCCGGCTACTGGCTCATCACTGGCCGCCGCAAAATCTGGATCATTAACTAAAAAAAGTGCGACTTTTCCGTTAAGGTCCACATCGCCAAAATCGTCCCAATCCCTTTCCGGTGCGTCAGCCCCAAAGCCAACAAAAACAACATCGGCACTTTGAATATCAATATTCTCAACCGGCCGGGTAGTACTGAATTCGATGTCACGAGCTTGCTCTAAAACCTGAACTCCCTCGGCTGTCTTCATTTGAACATTCGCCGAGCCTTGAACTTGGGTATGGATAAGGGGAACCGCTTGAGTCCATTTACCATTATCGCCGCCGGGCTGAAGCCCCAACCCCTGAAAACGCTCGATTAAATAGGCAACTGTTTTTTCTTCACCGACTCCACCTGGCGCACGACCTTCGAACTCATCAGAAGCTAAGGTTTTTACTATAGTGGAAAGTTGCTGAATATCAATTTCAGAATTCGAACGGCTATCTCCGCCGTCACTTTCTCTGCCGTCTACAGCGCAGCCGGAAAAAAAAGTACTAAAAAATAAACAGGCAAAATATCGGTGAGTCATCAAAGTAGCTTCCAGTAAAGTGGCGTTCAGCGAAATAAAGAGTGGAATATAATAATGGGCTTAGCAGTGCAGAGCCCAGTTATAAATCAACAATCACGTAAGTCAATGAATCAGTAATCTAACATGGGATCGTGTTTTTGTTGAGGGTTAAGTGCCTGCAGGGTTAGAGCGAGCGTAGCTGGCTTATTCTTCAGGTACTGCTCAGCTATAGCGACTTCAAGACAGACATCAGAGGCTGGGATTTGTGACTAGGATGACGCCTGGATCCCTTTAAAAAAGACCCCTGTGACTTCTGAAATCTGACGCCTCAGCCCTTTAGCCGAAGTTGCATGCTTTTTGAGACCGCTGACTGAAGACACCAGTAGGCGCGTGAAAGCTAAGGGCGTCATAGACATCCCTGTGAATTCTACTTCTTTACTTGAAATAGCCTCTTCTAAAGCTCGCGCCAATGACTTTTCTAACCGGTCCTGCCCCTTCTTCATAAGATCTGCCGCAATACTGATGCTGGCATCCATTAACTCCGCCCCATGTGGTGATTGTGCGACAGGCTCATAGAACACCTTCTCAAAGGCAAGTATCGCAGCGTTAAAACGCTCAGCAATTGAGCCCGCTCTGGCCAAAGTAAAAATCGCTTTGTCTATTCCCTGACTCTGCCTAAATAAAACGGTGCCGCGAAAAAGATCCTCCTTATTCTCAAACATCAAATACAAAGCAGGCCGAGATATACCGGCTGCCTGAGCAATATCGTTCATCGATGTTCGACGGAAGCCATATTGAGCAAAAACATCGGCAGCGGCTTCTAGTACAGCTTCGCGCTTTTGGTTTTTTTGTGACGCCCTATTTTTAAAATTTTCCATAAATGGCATGGTAGCTCAATTTGGCTAAATACACCTAGCCCATTTTTTGACATTTTATAACTATTTTGTCAGATTGTCTGAAATAAAGTGATCAGCCGATCTACATCGGTTAGTATTATTTTAATTAGGGTTTGGAGCAAACCAGAGTCAGAGTCAGAGTCAGAACTGTGTCTTATTGATGGTACGTTAACCTAAAAAAACCTATAAAAAAACGATCAAGCACTCTAATCACAGATCAATTTTAAGGAGCGAACATGGCGGTTTTAATTGTAAATGGTACTCGGGAGGAAATAGAGGTTGATCCTTCAACTCCTCTATTGTGGGTACTCCGAGAAAAATTAGCGCTTACGGGAACAAAGTTCGGCTGCGGTATCGCCCAATGTGGCGCCTGCACAGTTCATGTAGATGACAGCCCAATTCGCTCCTGCAGCACGCCAGTTTCGGCAGTGGACGGAAAAACAATCACAACCATAGAAGGCTTAGCACCAAGCGCGACCGAACTGCATCCTCTTCAAACCGCGTGGATTGAACATCAGGTTCCACAGTGCGGCTACTGCCAGTCGGGACAGCTAATGTCTGCAGCCGCACTTTTAGCTAGCAACCCAAATCCAAATGATGCTGATATAGACAGCGCTATGAAAGGCAATATTTGCCGCTGCGGAATGTATGGCCGTATCCGCCAGGCCATCAAAACCACTGCAAGTTATTATGAAGTCGCTGGCATTTCGGCAGCTTCTACTGAATCCCTGGAGGTGAGCGGTGAATAAGTGGACTAGAAGAGCATTTTTAAGCACAGGTATTATCGCAGGTACTGGGCTGGTTGTGGGTGTCGCAATGCGCCCTGGCAATCGAGCGCAGGATCTCAAAGACTTAGTGGCCGGCGATGGGGAAACTCTCGTTCACGCCTATGTGAAAATTGACGCTGATAACATTGTTACCGCGATTATCCCTCACTCAGAAATGGGGCAAGGAATTCACACTTCGCTCGCACAAATGGTTGCAGATGAGCTCGATGCCGACTGGGACCTTGTTCGAGTTGAAGAAGCACCAGCGATTGGCGAATATGCCAACTACGCCGTAGGAAAAGGGTTTTTATTCCCCGGTGCAAAATTTCCCAACATTATTGTTCCCTCTGTAGATGGCACTTTGATGCGGGTCGCTGACGCGCTAAATCTCCAAATTACCGGTGGAAGCGGCAGCATTCGCTTTACTGGACAGCTGGGGTCACGCGTAGCCGGAGCGGCAACCAAGCAATTACTTGTGCAGGCTGCTGCGCAAGAGTGGCAAGTCCCTGAAAGTGAAATTAAGACCGCGAAAAGTCACCTGATTCATACGCCAAGCTCACGCCGCGAGCCTTATTCAGCTTTCGCTGTTGCAGCCTCAAAGATGAAACCATCGTATACACCAACGCTGAAGACATCTGATCAATTCGAGATTATGGGTAAGCATGTAGAGCGCTTTGACATCCCTTCTAAGGTTGATGGCACGGCACAGTTTGCATTGGATGTCCGCTTGCCCAACATGCTTTATGCCACGGTTACTAGATCACCTGTTTTTGGAGGATCTCTCATAGGGACCAAAGACGAGGCCGCTCGCGCCATAGAGGGCGTGGTCGATGTTGTGGAACTTCCAAGCATCCAATCCGCAGGCATGGTTGGCGCTTTTGCGGCAGGAGAATCAGTTGCCGTTATTGCCGAAGGCTACTGGCCTGCCATTCAAGGTCTTAAAGCACTTGAAATAGAGTGGGATAATGCCGGCAATGGCTCTGTATCCAGCGAGAAGATTTTTGCTCAGTTTGATGATGACATTAGTGCCGCACAGGACCGGGAGACTGACTCTGTAATAGGTGATGCCGAAGATGGCTTCCAAAACGCAGCAAAAGTTATAACCGCGGACTACCGCGTCCCTTTTCTTGCTCATACCTGTATGGAGCCTTTGAATGCAACGGCAGAAGTCAAAGATGGCCGCTGTGAAATCTGGGTGGGCTGCCAGAACCCTCTTGGGTTTCGCCAAGCAGTAGCCGATGCATTGGGATTCGATGTCGAAAATGTCACTCTTTATAACCAATTTATGGGTGGCGGCTTCGGGCGCAAATCACGCCCTGATTACGCAATTCAAGCGGCACTTGTCGCACAACATGCCAGACGCCCGGTTCAGCTCATCTGGTCTCGTGAAGAGGATGTTCGCCAAGACTTTTATCGCCCCGCTGTGCAAAGCCGCTTCCGCGCTGCATTGGACAACGACGGCAATCCCATTGCTTGGGAGAACACTTACGTAGATAAAAACGAGCCCATTGAAGCTCCTCTCATTCCCTACGCTATTCCTGCACAAAATATAGGTTATGTCAGCAGCCCGACCCACGTTCCATTCGGCGCTTGGCGCAGCGTGGATCACTCTCAACATGGATTCTTTACTGAGTCATTTATCGATGAGGTGGCAATAACAGCAGGCAAAGACCCTTACGAGTACCGTGCCTCACTTCTCAAAGAGCATCCTCGCCATTTAGCCGTATTGAAGAGAGCTGCGGACGAGGCCCAGTGGGGCCGACCATTAGGGGAAGGCAAAGGCCGCGGCATATCACTACAAGAATCGTTTGGAACGCTGGTGGCACAGGTAGTTGAAGCCACAGTGGTGGACGGAGAAATAAGTGTGGACCGTGTTGTCGCGGTTATCGATGCAGGTTTTGCAATCTCACCTGATGGAATCACCGCTCAGGTTGAATCGGCTATCATCTACGGCCTAACCGCTGCATTGTATGGTGAGATAACCATCGAGAATGGCGCGGTTCTCCAAAGCAATTTCCATGACTATGAATCAGTTCGCATGGATAAGGCACCTCTCATTGAAACCCATATCATCAACAGCGGAAACGCGATTGGTGGCGCAGGCGAACCTGGAACACCGGGAATCGCACCGGCATTGGCAAACGCAGTATTTGATGCCACAGGTGTTCGAGTTCGCAATTTGCCATTGAATCAGTTCAACCTGCGCTTTGGCGCTGAAGAAGCTGGGCTAGCCAGCTAAACAAGCAAGTAGATACTTGATTTAAAAAAGGGGGTGAGCCGAGAAGTTCACAACCTTTTTTAAATCAAAATAAGGAGTGGTAGCAAGATGATGGTATGTTGATTGGTTTGCGGTCTCGATTAGATCTTTGACTGAGATTTGAAAACCCTAGGAACTATAGACCTTCCAAGCTTAAAACCCATCAAGCTATAGACTGTCGAAACTTAAGGCCCTTCTAATCTTAAAGCCCTCGAATCTTAAATCCTTTGAAGAATGACGCTTCGAACCTCAAACCCTTCCAAGTTATAGCGCCAAGATATTGCTCGATATTCCGAGCGCCAATGAACTAGAATCAGCAGCATGACTAACATCGATTTTAAGACACTCAACTATGCCGTTGATTCAGAGATTGCCACAATCACTCTAAATCACCCCCCTCTAAACTTGATTAATGAAGACTCCACGCGGGAGTATCATCGTGCGCTTACGCTGGCTAATGAGAACACCAGTGTGAAGGTCATTATTCTTATGGGCGAAGGAAAAGGACTGTCCGCTGGTCTTGATCTGAAATTTCTCGATGGCTTTGACTCCACCGCAATGGAAAATTTTCTACGCCTATTTTACATAGACACTCTCAAAATTGTACGCGGACTATCCAAACCCATTATCGCCGCAGTTCATGGCTATGTCAGAGAAGGGGCATGCACACTGGCATTCGCCTGCGACATGATCGTCGCCGCCGATGATGCTGATTTTGGTTATCCAGGCGTACCGAATCTTGCCGGGCCTCCGGGAATGCACGTGTGGTATCTGCAACGTCTAATCGGAAGAATGCGCGCAGCTGAGCTTATTTTCACTGGTGAGCCTATCTCTGCTCAAGAAGCCCAGCAACTTGGGTTGATCACAAAGGTGGTTGCTAGCGACGAATTAAAGGAAAGGTCACGAGAGCTTGCCAACAAACTGTGCCAGATGTCACCTTTAGCACTTAAGAACACACGCGACCTTCTTTATAAGATGGAAGACATGCCGTTTTCAGATGTGCCTGAAACCGCCTTAAAAGCACTTGCAGCCGCTTTTGACAGCGAAGATGGCAAGGAAGCTAGAGAAGCTTTTCTACAAAAAAGAAGGCCTCGATGGAAAGGAAAATAGCAAAAATCAAATTAAATTCCGATCGGTATATTGCCGCTAATTAAATGCTAATTGAAAACAACGTGACTGACGCTAGCTTATAAATCCCGTTATTTATCAATAGGCCCAAGAATCACACGGGCCAGAACAAGGTTCCACAGAAGCTAATCCATCAATTATCACTAAGCTTAAGTTTCGCAACAAATGCATACTGGCACTGACATTTACTTCGCAGCGTCTTTCGCAGCATCAGCTTCCTGCACCCTAGCTCCAGCAAGGATACTCGGCAATGCATAGTTACCTTCATGGCAAGCATACTCATATATTTTTTCACCAGCGGGCTTCGCTACAAAGGGCAGCTCACCGCTCCATTGACTGGAGAATGCGCTGAGGTCATCCACGGAAAATTTATAATTAATTCTATCTTGCGCTACTCGCGTGAAGCGCTCAGTAATTAACAAGTTGTCCATAGAGGCATTGAAAAAATGCTGGTTGGCATTGAAGTTTCTAGATTCAACTACCAATGTATCTCCCTCCCAGTGCCCGATCGCATCTCCCATCCACTGACTCATATTCTCTGGCAATGCTGAGTCCTTCATACGAATTATTCGTGTGTCGTGAACCATTTCAACTAGAATCACAATGTAGTCAGGCGTTTGCACAATCTGATAATTATTGTTGTACAAAAAAGGCAGCATTACTGGCCCTGCATGGTAACCAAAAGAGGTCAGACAGCGATCTCCCAATGGCCTCACTTCTGGCCCATCCAAGATAGTAAAACCTGGAGGTGGCGGCGCTACGTAATACATAGGGGTTTCTCTTCCTGGCAGGAAAGGAATTCTACCGTTTGGAGGGTCTACAATAATGGATGTGCGAAACTCTCCATTCACCGTCATCATTTCATCAAAACCATCTAACCAAAATTGGTTATAGCTGGCATCAACAAACCCGTCAGTGGGAGCACTCCGATCTGGGTCAATATCTGAGTTGGCTATTTCCAAGTAATTCCTTCTCTGCTCCTCAGCGGCTTGCGCCTCGTCTGCAGACAGCGCCAGCTTGTTTCCCAATGAAATATCACGCTGCAGCGGTGTTTGGGTTTCATTTGTCCAGTAACCTTCCAAATTTGGAACGCCACTGGCAGTTCGAGCGACTTGCCAGTCCTGTGCTGTGGCCAGCGGATAAACTAGGCATGTGGCAATACTCAGGATACTGCATATGAAGCTCTTCAATTTGTTGCTCCTTGGTGGGTCGCGTAATTATTGTTCAGGGACGTGTCATACCTGCAGTTTATCAGAAGCTAGATAGGTATCAGAATACAAAAACCTGCATCTATCGCTATGAAGAATCCTTGTGGCGTAGCGCGCCGGTGAACCCAGCGCAAACGACGCTCGCAAATTTAGCCACCATGAGGAGTCACCTGCCTGCCGGTGAAAGTACGAGTCTGTCTCGACAAATACATTTGTCACGGGCCTAGTCATCGAGAGCGCACTAATCAGCCTCTATAGCTAGCCTTGCAAGATCTAGTTTGGAGCAAGACGGGCGCCGAGGCTGATGATGATTAGCCCGGCTGGAGCTCCAGCCACTCATGGAGGAATACCGGCCGGTTTGAGAGATATTGCTCGCGTCGAACAGATTTTTACAATGCAAAGTGGTCTGGGGGTTATCGGGCAGAATTACCTTGAGGACCGCCGCTCAAACAAGGGAATAGCATTTGATTCTCAACAGCTAGAGTCATTCAATCGGAGCCTCCCCGGTGATGCATCAACTCACGCAGCGTGGCCGTGGGGCATGGTCTGGCCTGATGGCGCGATGTTCAAAGGGGGTTATTGGCCCAGGGAGTATTTGTCGACCCTAATCGAGATGTAGTGGTTGCCTGATATGGCGCCAGCAATATCGATGGCGATTCGGACAGACTGTTGCCCATAGCCCGCCGCTTAACCCGATCAGGATTGTTTGGCGATTAGCTTAAAACCTTACCCATAAGAGTTTGCATATTGCGGCAATTAGCCTTCGACCAGCTAACTGCGGCCTAAAGTTAAGCTAAGCCTAAAATATAAGAAGCTCGAGTTTAAAGGCCCTCGCGTCACTCCTTCAACATAGAATCAACAGCGTCATAGAGGGCGTTGCGATGGGCGTTGTAAATTGACCCTCCTGATGCAGCGACTGGCCAGGCACTAATTACCGCAATAACCAAGTCACTCTCAGGTTTTACATAGATACCCTGACCAAAAATTCCCTGAGCTCGATAAGTGCGGTCGTTATTGAGCCACCATAAATAGCCATACCCTTGATTACCTGCAGAGGGAGTGGCGGAGTCCTCCATCCAACCATCGGGTAATATTTTTCGGCCATCAGGCAGCTGCCCCCCGCTCATAGCAAACATCCCAATGCGGCCGTAGTCACGAAGCGCCATGTTCATGCAACACCCACCATGCTCACCTTCATCACCGTGTGTTCCCCAGTTGGCATCGAATTCCATACCGAATGGCTGCCACATCTTATTTTCTAAATAGCTGCTTAAATTGTTACCAATTGCGGCGCGCACAATAGCACCCACAAGGTCCGTATCAGCTGTACTGTAATTAAACCTTTCACCGGCAGGGGCAACCCGCGGCTTGGTACCAAGGTATCGCTGCATTTCTATGACTTTATCTGAAGGGTAAGTCGCCACATCCGAATTCAGATCCGTGTAGTCTTCATTCCACTCAACACCAGACGCCATATGTAGGATATTGCGAATACTTACTTCATCATAAGTGCTGCCTTTAAGACGAGGCAAGTACTGTGAAACCGGATCATCAACGCTGTTGATATAGCCCTCTTGAATGGCGGCGCCAAGAAGCATTGACGTTACAGATTTTGAAACTGAGAAAGAGATCCATAAGGTTTCTTCAGTGTTCCCTAAACCATACCTCTCAAGCTTTACCTCACCATTCTTAATGACTAGCACCCCTGCGGTGTGGTTCTTGACCATATAGTCATCTAGAGTGAACGACTTCCCGTCCACCTCGTAGCTAAATTTCGAAAAATCTGCCAGCGCATTAGGAAGCTCAAGCGTATTCCCTCCAGCTTTGATCTCTCGCACCGGATTAAACGCATCCCAATTGCGAAACCTCACAATCTGATCGTCACCCCGATCGGTCAACACATGGCCATCGTAAGGTAGCCGAGACTCATCAGTCACCGGATCAACATAGCGAGTCTGGGCGCTTAATGACTGGCAAAACGATAACAATAGTAGACCGCTGACAACACAGCGCAGTAACTTATATGAATTTATAGTCATTATATTTCTGTCTCTTGGTAAAAGGGCTAGAGTCAGAACCCAGCGAACTCTATCGATTCTTCGAGCTCAACTGGAGCTTACCGGATTCAATGGATCAAACGGCCTCCAAGCAGTCGCAGGGCTAACGACTCTCAATTATGAACAGAATGTTACCCCAAAGCGATTGGAAATTGATCAAAGCCTGCGCTCCTGCCAGTGAGATCAACTGGGCTTAGCGGCCCTTTTCCCCAAATTTCATTGAACTACTGCGTGCTTGATAGTGTTAATATAGCATATGGATGTAAGGCATAAATATGTCATGGGCAAGCCTTAGATAAGCCACATTTAAGCCAAAGGCAAAAAAAGCGAAATCACCTCCAGAGAGGCATTAACCTGTTTAGCCAGATGGGGATATATTGTTAAAAGAGACCTAGTAATTAAACTATTTACTGTGCTGCTCACAGAGCTACAAACCGGATAAATAATTATAAACAAATACCGCATCTGCGGGAGGAGTTAGGTATGAACCTATCAGCAAAAAAAATACTCAGACTAGCTAGTAGCTTTACAATGGGAGCGATAGTGCTTGCCAGTAATGCAGCTTATGCAGCGGATGCCGATGTTGCAGCTGCTTTATCTCATCCCGACCGCCCAAATCAAGATGCAGACCAAGACGCGCGCCGTATGCCCGGGGAGGTCTTGAAGTTCGCAGGACTACAAACCGGGATGGATGTTCTCGAGCTGGAGGCTGGCGGAGGTTACTATACGGAGATATTGAGTCGTGCGGTCGGATCAAACGGAAGTGTTATTCTGCAGCACCCCCCCGGCCTCATGGGTTTTGTTGGCGATGGAATAGATATACGCACCGCCAATAATCGCCTTAGTAACGTAGAAGTCAGCGTTACCGATTTCGATGCCTTAAATGCAGCGGATAATTCTGTCGATATAGTTACCTGGATTCAGGGGCCTCACGAACTAGGATTCGCGCCTGATGGCAATAGCTTGGGCGATCCCGCAGGAGCATTTCGCGAGATTGCGAGGGTATTGAAACCCGGCGGCGTGCTGCTCGCATCAGATCATATTGCGCCAGACGGCGCTGGACTGGAAGCCGGCAACTCCTTGCACCGAATCGAAGAGAGTTTAGTAACGCAGATGGCATTGGAAGCTGGACTTTCTCTCGCTGGCACTTCTGACCTACTTAAGAACTCAGACGACCCACTAAGCGAAGGCGTTTTCTCTCCATCGATAAGAGGAAAGACCAGCCAATTCATTTCTCTGTATAAAAAACAGTAAAGCTGCGCTAGCTAACAAAGAACTAGGAGGGGGGGTATGCCGGCCTACTTTTACACCAGGCTGACTTTTATACAAAATTATCTTCTGTATCAGACCATGTTTTGGAGAAGATAAAGCCCCTTCGCACCTTTTTGAGTTTAGGTTGACACAAAGAAGAGCTTAATTCGCTAGCGGGGTTTTAAACTTAGGACACAACGCGAGGGTAAAGGGACTATGCTCAGGCTACACTCAATTGCTTCGCAATCTGGTCAACTAAGCTGGAAGCAACAACGCTTCCAGCTTAGTTGACCAAAAATAGAACTAAACTCAGAGAACACCCTTTGACTGTTTGGCAGCTGCCTTAGCGGCTTTTTTTTCTTTAGGCGTTAGAGTCGCTTTCTTCTTAGTTTCCTTATTGCTTTTTTGTTCTTTACTCATAGTAGTTACTCCGTGTATTTAATGGCTAATCTATCATATTTTTGATTAAAAAATGGCTTTGGCTAGTAACAAACCTCGGAAATGACTGAATTAGGCGGCTATTTTCACCGCAACTGGCAAACCTAAATCCGGCACCTAGCTATCTACGCCCCAACAGTCTTCATTATCCGGCTGGATGGAGCGAAAAGATCGTGAAGTGCCTTTACCATCCCTCAGCTTTTTTAAGTGAAGAACGACACCACAGCAACATCGAAAAACTTGCACCCAAGCCATCCCAAACCCGAAAAGATAGGCACCCAATCCAGCGCAGTCAGGGAGATACTGCAGGTCACCGCATGGTCTACTTCTTTGACTCCGTTCGATGTTTTTATGCACTAGCCATCAACCCAGCACAACACCATTAGAACCAACGTTCTTTCAAAGGGAATAATTAGCTTATCGGACTTATAGAAACTTCCCATCGATTTAAGGCAACGGCTAGCCACACCTTTCTGCCCGGGGTGCGACGTTATTTTCATCTAGACTGAATGCCCCCGCTAATTCTTTTGATTAGGCTTTCTCTAACTATGGCATTCTGCGCCCTTGATTCCCCGTAATTAAACACAGAATTCGGAGTCGATTATGCTACGCATGACATCGTTAGTACTTTTCTTCCTGGGCCTCGTTCAAGCTACATTTGCTCAAGAAAAAGTCATCATCATTGGCGCAGGAATCTCCGGCTTGGCGGCAGGAAAAACATTACAAAAATCTGGATACGAGGCGGTCATTCTAGAGGCGAGAGATAGAGTCGGCGGGAAAATCTGGACCGAAAGGTCAACTGGCAGTTCACTTTATTTAGGCGCCAGCTGGATTCATGCCATTACAGGAAATCCAATTACCTCTCTAGCGAAAAAATCAACCTAGAAATGACGCTTATAGCGAATTCAAACCCCATTGTGTTTCAGCTTTCTAAACTTTCTCTAGTTTGAATAATTAGCGGAACCTAGATTGACTGTCTTGCTGGGTATAGAACATAAAGCTGTAAGTAGAATAAAAAATATCCCAATGCAATCCGGAATTTTAAATTAATAAGATGCAAGAAGAATCGTGTGAAAAATAAGCGCGCTCGTTGAGTATTTTATCTAGGCCGATAGTCTCATTGGATGAGTCGCGTTGATATTGAAAAAAACCTAAGAGGTCTTCTACCCTGTCGATATTGGCCATGCCTAGTCCGCTAGGCTGCCCGGTAGCTAAGTCAGGAAGGCTATTAGTAGAAAAATAATAGTGAGAAAACACAATTGGCTTTAGAATAAAGTCTGAGAAATCTGGCTAAGGAATTCGCTAATTAGCATTAAATAAGAGCTTGAAAAGCCCAATTAAAAGCGGCACCCATTCGACTATCCAATTATTTTTCGTAAATATCTGGAAAGTCCTAGGAGTAATTATTGCCGCTAATTAAAGGAGCGCTTCAGCTCACCCATAGCTCTTCGATTGGGCTTAGCTTCAACTTCTCGCTAGGACCTAGGAGTCCAGAAGTAGACCTCCCATTCACGTAACGGCTCTGACCCAGAATACAGTGATTCGTCAAGAGACCTGCCAGATTTAGCTGCCCATTGCTCCATCATAACGAGGTGCTGAGGACCAACAATTTGAGTCGCAGTCATAGCGAAAGTTTCGTCCCCTACGCGCAACCATCCATCACCGCCTCGCTCCTTGACACGTTCGCCCCAATAGCCTGCGTCTGGGCGTGTAGCAGAAATAACCCCACCTGGCGCTCCGACGAAGGACAGATAAACAACCAATTCTGGGAAGCCCTTCTGCTTCATCTTCATTGGACCTGGGACACCGTTGAGATAACTGAAGTCATCAGGGGCATCAGTGGCAGTGCCGCCAATGAACAATCCGGGCAAACGGCCAAGCCCTTGGTTACTGAGGTATGGAGCTGTAAACAGCCAACCCAATATTATCGCGAGTAGTATAACTCCGGCGGCAACTCCGGCTATCTTAGGTTTGCTCATCACGCATCCTCCTTGTTGTTATTATCAAAATACGAACAGTATATCCTACCCTGACTTTTGTCCAACTGTTCAGCCATAGGCAAAGACCAAGTGAAGCAACCACGGGGTTCAAGAGACAAACACATTCCATCCACCCTCGCAATTTGAACCAAATAGCTCCGATCAGCACCAGCGAAGTAACAGTGGCAAGGTGGTAGATGAGGAGGTGAGGAGGTGAGCAGTTGGGTTGAAATAGACAGCTAGGAACCAGCCCGTTAAGACTCCTTACCCACCTCCAATTCTTGGGTTTTACCTAACCGATCTCATGGAAAACCTGTGAACTGTCGATCTCTGGTAAATGTCCATCTCACGCGTCATAAGAAGTGTCTTCTACAGCGATTTTCTGAACCCCCTTAAACGGTGTAAGGTTTACGCTACAGAAATCCTGAATCTGATTGACTGTCTCAATATCACTGCCAACCCCGCTATTACTCCCAGAATTAACCACATTTTTAATCTTGTTGCTAACCACCTTGTTAATCTCGTTACGAACCCCGCTGTTATGCCTAATAGGTGCCTCATTATTAAAATGAAAAATATTCACTAGTCTCTCAGCGGAATTAGCTTATAAAATGGTCGCTTATTCGTGACCAGAATTATCGACTAGCACATGGCCGTATATACACAACTATCAGAATTCGACATTAACGAGTTACTTAACAAATTTGACTTGAGCAGCTTACAAAGCTTTCAAAGTGCGGCTGATGGAATTCAAAACACCACCTACTTTTTGACGCTCTCAGACGGGCAGCGGCTAGTATTAACTCTTTTCGAAAATCGCAGTGGCAATGAACTTCCCTTCTACACCAGCCTAACCCGAAATTTAAATAAAGCAGGGTTACCTGTCCCCTGCCCCCTGCGCGACAAGAAAGGGGGCGAGACACACGAAATATTTGGCAAGCCTGTCCTGCTGTTTCCATTGGTGAAAGGCCGCCATTTGGAGGAACCCAGCTCCGTCGAACTTAACCAGATGGGCTCAATGTTGGCAAAACTTCACCTCCATAGCTTGGCGCTGCCCCACGAGCATGCTAATCCTTTGGGTATACAGTGGATGCAACAAACCTTGGCTTTAACTCAGGCATCTCTGTCCCAGAGCGATATAGGGTTAATCAAACAGCAGGTTGCCCTAAGACTAAAGCTGGAATCGTTAGAGCTGCCCCGGGCAGTTATCCATGCCGATCTGTTTAGAGACAATGTGTTATTTCACGATGGAGAAATCGCAGCAGTCATAGATTTCTTTGACGCCGGTACCGACTACTTAATACTCGACATTGCTGTTGTGATTAACGATTGGTGCCTGAATGACGAAGGCTTGGTGGATAAGGTGAAACGTGAGGCCTTTCTCAAGGCCTACGAGCATGAGCGCAAGCTAATCCAGCTTGAAAAAGAGCAGCTTAATTCGGCTTTAAAGATTGCCGCAACTTGTGTTTGGCTTTCGCGCACAAAAGGCCAATTACTTGCTAAGCAGGGACAAAACTTAGAAACCAAAAACCCAGAGTCCTGTAAGGAATTGCTAAAACAGCACTCCAGTGGTGATTGCTGAGCAGCAGATAAGCGAAACCGAGAAATGCGGCAGTAGAATAAAACAGAAAACAAGGAAGAGAGTAGGCATCAAAGTAACGAAAGGAGTAAAACTAGTCACTCCCCCTGCGTGCTGAGTTAATGTTCCAGCAATCTAAAACCCATCCCCTGGAATACGTACCCAGCCTTCCATCAGCACTCTTGCACTCCGGCTCATAATCGCTTTCTTAGCTTGCCATTGCCCCTCTACTAAAACTGCTTGCGCACCGACTTTTAGAGTGCCTGAGGGATGCCCGAAAGTTACTGAACTGCGCTCACTGCCACCAGCGGCGAGATTAACCAATGTGCCTGGAATAGCCGCCGCTGTGCCTATTGCCACTGCGGCGGTTCCCATCATCGCATGATGTAATTTGCCCATAGACAGCGCCCGAACACAAAGGTCTACATCACTTGTTGAAATTTTCTTGCCACTGGATGAAGTGTAGGCGGCAGGTTTTGCTACAAACGCTATTTTGGGAGTGTGCTGACGTCCCTGCGCCTCTGACACATCCTTAATCAATCCCATTTTTAGCGCACCATAAGCACGAACTGACTCGAACATAGCTAGGGCTTTTTCATCATTATTTATTGCGTCCTGAAGCTCTGTTCCCTGATAAGAAATTTCATCGGCATTAACAAAAATGGTAGGTATACCAGCATTTATTAGGGTTACTTTCAGAGAACCAACACCGGGAACATCTAAATCATCAACCAAGTTACCCGTTGGGAACATTGAGCCCTCGCCGCCGGAAGGGTCGATAAATTCCACCTGTATTTCCGCCGCAGGAAAGGTCACTCCATCTAATTCAAAGTCACCTGTTTCTTGAACTTCACCATCAGTCATTGGCACGTTTGCAATAATTGTCTTGTTGATATTCGCCTGCCAAATTCTGATAACAGCCAACCCATTTTCGGGTATACGGTCTGCCGCAACCAAGCCATTACTGATAGCAAATGAGCCCACCGCCGCCGTTAGGTTTCCACAATTACCGCTCCAATCAACAGATGCTTTGTTGATTGCAACCTGGCCAAACAAATAGTCTACATCGTGATCTGGCTGAGCGCTTTTAGAGAGTATGACGGTTTTACTAGTGCTAGAAGTTGCACCGCCCATGCCGTCGGTTTGCTTACCGTAGGGGTCTGGGCTACCAATAACTCGCAGCAGAAGATTGTCGCGAGCACTGCCCGCTACCTGAGCTAACTGAGGCAAATCAGTGAGCTTAAAGAAAACACCTTTACTGGTCCCTCCACGCATATAGGTGGCAGGTATTTTCATCTGTGGTGTAAAAGACATATTCGTGACCTACGCTAATTTTTTGATAAACGAAGCCCTAAAATCTAAGCCGCATTGTTCTCTAAGAAGTCTTGAGCAAAACGCTGCAATACACCGCCGGCATCGTAAACCGTCACGTCTTCAGCGGTGTCTAGTCGGCAGGTCATTGGGACCTCAACAGACTCGCCGCTGGCACGAATGATGGTCAAGGTTAAAACCGCTCGAGGAAATATTTCTCCACTTACGTTAAAAGTTTCAGTGCCATCAATGCCTAGAGTAATTCGCGTTGTACCGTCCTCGAATTGAAGTGGCAAAACGCCCATGCCAACGAGGTTCTGTCGATGAATGCGCTCAAAACCTTCAGCGGCAATAACTTCTACCCCAGCAAGACGCACGCCTTTGGCAGCCCAGTCTCGAGAAGATCCCTGACCATAGTCGGCACCTGCGACAATAATAAGCGGTTGACTGCGCCCCATGTAGGTCTCAATTGCCTCCCACATACGCATCACAGTTCCCTCGGGCTCAACTCGGGCCAGCGAGCCTTGAACAACTTCACCATTTTCCTTTACCATTTCGTTTAGCAGTTTTGGGTTAGCAAAAGTTGCGCGCTGCGCGGTTAAGTGATCACCGCGATGGGTTGCATAAGAATTGAAATCTGCTTCTGGCACGCCCATCTTATCCAAGTAAGCACCTGCCGCGCTGCTAAGCTGAATCGCGTTCGAAGGTGACAGATGATCGGTAGTAATGTTGTCGCCTAACACCGCCAGCGGTCGCATACCTTTCATGGTTCGCTCGCCTGCCAAGGCCCCTTCCCAATAGGGTGGACGACGGATGTACGTACTGTCTGAATCCCAGTCATATAAGGGACTTTTTGAAGGTTCTATTTTCCCTAAATCAAACATCGGTATGTAGATGGTTTTGAACTGCTCAGGTTTCACAGAAGCTGCAACAATAGAATCGATCTCTTCATCACTAGGCCAAATATCTTTTAGAGTGATTTCATTGCCATCTTTGTCTAGGCCTAATACATCTTTCTCAATATCAAAGCGCATAGTGCCCGCAATCGCATAGGCAACAACTAAGGGTGGCGAAGCTAGAAATGCTTGTTTGGCATAAGGGTGAATACGGCCATCAAAGTTTCTATTGCCCGACAGAACCGCAGTTGTATATAAGTCTCTGTCGACGACTTCTTTTTGAATAACCGGATCCAAGGCCCCGCTCATGCCATTGCACGTTGTGCAGGCGTAGCCGACGATGCCAAAACCCAAAGTTTCTAATTCAGATAAAAGCCCAGCATCTTCTAAGTAAAGTTTTGCAACTTTTGAACCTGGCGCGAAAGATGTCTTCACCCAAGGCTTCCGTACAAGACCTAACTCGTTGGCTTTCTTTGCGATCAAGCCAGCGGCAACTACATTGCGGGGATTGCTGGTATTGGTGCAAGAGGTGATCGCTGCGATAATCACTGCCCCATCGGGCATCAATCCTGCAGCCTCATCAGCTTTCGCCTTGTCCAAATCAACAGCTATACCACTGCGCGCCAAATCAGCTGTGGCGAGTCGGCGGTGAGGGTTTGACGGCCCAGCTAAGTTTCTGCCAACGCTGGATAAATCAAAGGTGAGAACCCGTTCGTACTCGACATCTTTAAGTGAGTCCGTCCAAAGTCCTGTCTGCTTAGCGTACTTCTCCACTAAGGCCACCTGCTCTGGCTCCCGGCCGGTTATCTTCAGATAATCGATGGTCTGCTCATCGATATAAAAAAGCGCTGCGGTTGCCCCAAACTCCGGCGTCATATTGGAGATAGTTGCGCGATCACCAATAGTTAGCTTTGACGCACCTTCACCAAAAAATTCGAGATAGGCCGAAACAACTTTTTGATTGCGTAAGAATTCTGTAATCGCCAAAACGATGTCGGTTGCAGTAATACCCGGTTGGCGTTGACCAGAAAGCTCAACGCCAATAATATCAGGCAAGCGCATCATGGACGGCCGTCCAAGCATGACAGTTTCAGCTTCCAGACCGCCAACACCTATCGCGATAACGCCCAGCGAATCGATATGCGGCGTATGGCTGTCGGTACCAACACAGGTGTCAGGGTAAGCAATACCGCCGCGGGACTGAATAACCGGCGACATTTTTTCTAAATTAATTTGATGCATAATGCCGTTGCCAGCCGGAATCACATCAACATTTTCAAAAGCTGTTTTTGTCCATTCTATAAAGTGAAAACGCTGCGCGTTACGGCGATCTTCAATGGCACGATTTTTATCAAAGGCATCGGCCTCAAAACCACCATGCTCCACCGCAAGTGAATGGTCCACAATCAACTGGGTTGGCACCACCGGATTCACCTTAGAGGGATCGCCACCCTGATCTGCAATTGCGTCCCTCAGCCCAGCCAGATCAACTAGAGCCGTTTGACCTAATATGTCATGACACACCACGCGCGCGGGATACCATGGGAAATCCAAATCCTGCCTGCGCTCGATTAACTGTTTTAGGGAATCGGTCAGCGCCTCTGGCTCACAGCGCCTAACCAACTGTTCGGCTAGAACGCGGGAGGTATAGGGGAGCTTTTTGTAGGCCCCCGGGGAGATCAAATCAACCGCTTCCTCGGTGTCAAAATAGTCCAAACGCGTGTCAGGTAAGGGTTTTCGGTATGCGGTATTCATAAATAGACTCTTTTGCGCGTGTTACGTCTTTGAATTGAAATGGCGCGGGCCGCCGGAAAGAAACAGCCCCTAGAACACCATAACGCGAACGCGACTACTTATCTGTTAATTGAGCGCCTGCTTTCGCGAAATACTAAGTAACCGATTTTTATCGGTCGGCTATGTCCACCCATGAGCGTGAGTCCGGTCCAATATAATCAGCGCTAGGGCGAATGATACGATTGTTAGAGCGCTGCTCAATAACATGAGCGGTCCAACCGGCAACTCTGGAGCAAACAAAAATTGGGGTGAACAATTTAGTAGGAATCGACATAAAGTTATAAGCCGAAGCATGGAAAAAGTCTGCGTTACAAAACAGCTTTTTCTCTTCCCACATGACTTTTTCAACTTCTACAGAAACCGGATACAAGGTAGTGTCACCAACTTCTTCTGCGAGCTTTTCTGACCATTTTTTAATAATTACGTTACGCGGATCGCTTTCACTGTAAATCGCATGACCAAAACCCATTATCTTGTCTTTACGCTCGAGCATACCGAGAATATTTTCACGGGCCTGCGCTGGCGTCTTCCAGTTTTCGATCATATCCATGGCCGCCTCATTGGCACCGCCATGCAGTGGCCCTCGCAAAGTGCCGATTGCGCCGGTTACGCAGGAATGCAAATCAGACAATGTTGACGCACAAACTCGGGCGGCAAAAGTTGATGCGTTAAACTCATGCTCGGCGTAAAGAATAAGTGACACATCCATTACCCGCTGATGCATTTCATTCGGCTTTTTACCATGAAGCATGTGCAGAAAGTGGCCGGCAACGGATTCGTCATCGGTGACCGTTTCAATACGCACACCATCATGGCTGAACTTGTACCAGTAACACATAATTGACGGCATGATCGCGATCATGCGATCCGCCGCATCGTGCTGTTCGTTAAAGCTCATTTCGGTTTCAAGATTACCCAACATCGAAATACCAGTTCGCATCACATCCATGGGATGAGCTGAAGCTGGTATATTTTCTAATACAGTTTTGAGTGCATCCGGAAGCGCACGCAATCCGTTAAGCTTGGTTATGTACTGCTCTAACTGATCTTTTGTAGGCAGTTCACCGTGGTAAAGCAGATAGGCGACTTCCTCAAACTTAGCGCTTTCCGCAAGTTCAGCAATATCATAGCCGCAATAAGTTAATCCACTGCCGCTTTTTCCAACTGTACATAACCTAGTATCACCGGCAGATTGACCTCGCAGTCCTGCTCCACTTAATTTTTTTTCAGCCATTGTGTTCTCTCCAATTCCAAATATTTAATGTGTTACAAGGTCGGTTTTTTGACCTTTCAGACAGTCTTCCGTTTAAAAAAAATCAGATTTGTTAGTAAGTGCTAACAAACCTTTTTTATTATTTATTTCAGATACTTAATATTTAAAAATTCATTATCTTAACTATTTTCTGCTGAATCTTCTGCTAGTTATTTATTTTTGCCTTCGGCAAAAAGGGAATCCAGCTTTTCTTCATACTCGTGGTAGCCAAGATAGTCATAGAGCTCCATGCGAGGCTGCATAATATCCAGCACATCTTTTTGGTCACCCTCGTTTAGGATAGATGTGTAAACCAATTCTGCCGCCTTACTCATCGCTCGGAAAGCTGACAAAGGATAAAGCACCATCGCTGCCCCCCACTGACCCAGCTCTTTTTTATTCCAAAGCTCGGTTTGCCCAAACTCGGTGATGTTAGCCAAAACAGGAACATCTAAAGCCTCTGAAAAAGCACGGTAGTGCTCCTCGGTTTTAATCGCTTCCGCAAAGATCCCATCTGCACCAGCGGCAACATAAGCTTTAGCTCGCTCAATTGCAGCATCCAACCCTTCTTGGGCAAATGAATCGGTGCGGGCCATAATGAAAAAGTCTGGGTCGGCCCGGGCATCGACAGCAGAGCGAATTCGATCAACCATTTCCCCGGTGGATACGATCTCTTTGTTAGGCCGATGACCACAGCGTTTTTGCGCTACTTGATCTTCCATGTGTACCGCCGCTGCTCCGGCTTTTTCCATATCACGAATAGTTTTGGCAATATTAAACGCGCCACCCCAGCCAGTATCAATATCTACTAACAATGGCACAGAAGTCGCAGCCGTAATTCGCCGCACATCTTCGATAACATCGTTAAGTGAAGTCATACCCAAATCAGGCAATCCGTAGGACGCATTAGCAACTCCACCGCCTGATAAATAAATCGCTTGGTGTCCGATTTTCTCAGCCATTATTGCAGAATAGGCATTGATGGTGCCCACCACTTGCAAGGGGTCTCCCGCTTTGATGGCTTCTCTAAAGCGTGCACCAGGAGAGAGGTTTGTATTGGTCATAGGTCACCTTTGGATAATAAAGTCGATTGAATTAGTTCTTACTTCTCTTTACTTTTACTTCTCTGAGGTTTTTTCGACACCTCATTAATTAGATCAAAATCTTGTTGCTTATATCGCTGGGCAATATTTAGTCTGGCCTGCCTAATATGCTTGCGCATTAGCATCTCAGCTAAATCACCATCTCGATCAGCGATAGCATCAAGAATTGCAAAATGCTCTTTTAAGGCCCGCTGCGGACGACCTTCAGACAAGCTGCATTGGTAGCGGTACATTCGGAGTAGATGATAGAGCTCGCTGAGAATTTGTTTTGCCAAATGGTCGTTTTTCGCGCCTTTGACGATTTGATAATGAAAATCTAAATCCCCTTCTTTTTGAAAATAAGCCTGACCAGATTGAACTTCCGTATCCGCCGCATGTTTTTCTAGAAGAAGAGCCAAAGATGAGATTTCCTCATCAGTCATGTTTTCAGCGGCCAAGCGACAGGCAAGTCCTTCTAGCGCCTCTCGGACTTGATAAATTTCTAGCAGCTCATTAAGGTTTAGCGAAACAACGCGGGTGCCAACATGAGGGATTCGCTCTATCAAACCGCGACTTTCTAATCGCTGCATTGCCTCACGAAGCGGTCCTCGGCTTATACCATAACGGTTAGCCAGCTCGGTTTCGCTGATTTTAGCCCCCGGCTTGATACCCCCTCTGGTGATATCGCTTTGCAGCGTTTGAAAGGCTCTGTCAGCGTGAGTTAACGACTCAGACTTATTAAGCGATTCAGTGCAAGGCTCAAGCTGAACTGTCATTATTGTCAACAATATAATGAGAAAGAGAGATAAATTTAGATTATTTAGGCTATTTAGTCAAGTTTTGACACTTATTGTTAACAATAGGACGCTAAGCAGGAGCTGCATCCCCTAATCAACACAACTCACTGGCGCCGATGCTAGCGAACGAGCGGGGTCGAGAGAACGGTCAGGGAAAAGATTAAAACGAAGTCTAGAAAAGAGAACAAAAAGGAGAATAGGAGGGAAGCCAGAAAGAAAAGTAGAAAAGAGGCTGAACAGGACGCTACAGAGCATTCAAGAAAGGCAGCAAGTTAAAGGGGCCGGCAAACCAGCCCCGCTCCCCTAAACAAGTTCCCGCAAATTAGTCCTCGACGTTAAAGGTAAGACCCGCATTACTTTGCAAGCGATCAACCAACAAGCTACCTATAGCAGCCCCCGGAGTCCAAATACCACCGCTGGCAGCATCAGGATTTTTCAACAGACAAACTGCACTCTCCGCAATCATCTTGCTGGTAGAGCCGTAGCCCGGATCTTTATCACCTTTCACACCAACCTTGATAACATCGCCTTTGTCGTTGGAGCCCACAAACAAGACATCATAAAAGCCTGCTTCACGCTCTTCTTTAGACGGGCCCTCTCCCGGCTTTAAAGGGCTTTCAGCCATAGACTTGTCTGCTGCCACGACTTTTGCTGTTGCCTCGCCTTGCTCTCCAGGACCGGTGAACATCATCTCGTCATAGACAAAGTCCTCGCCATATTCATGGGCTAACAGAAAGTTAGAACGGTGAACATTTTTGGTATTGATGCTTGCCATAACGAACGGCGCAGACCAGCTGCCCAGTTCTTCTTCAAAAACAGGTTTTGCACCAGAGGGCTGCTTAGGACCGGCAACGCCTTCGGTAAGCGCGAATGGGTTGGTTAGTATTTCTACCATGCCCGGAGTCTTGGCCGCCGCTTTCATGGTCTCTTTAAAACTGGCCAGCGTGCCACCAGAAAAAGAGCCTTGCATCGCCCGCACTCGTCCTTTAACTCTTGGCAGAGCTGCGCCCAGCTTTTCCTTTGCAGCCTGCTGTAAAAAGTACACACCCAAGTCAAAGGGTATGGAATCAAAACCACAAGAGAACACTATTCGAGCACCGCTAGCTTTAGCGCTATCGCCGTGGGCAGCTATCATTTCGTGCATCCAAGCCGGCTCACCGCATAAATCAACATAATCAGTACCGGCTGCTGCACACGCTTTAACCAAGTCGGAACCGTATAGTTGGTAAGGTCCTACAGTCGTTAATACGACCTTAGTGCTAGCGACCATTGCATCTACCGTTTGCTGATCATCAGCATCAGCAACTAAAAGTGGCACTTCCACAGGAATGCCCATTTCATCGCGAACACTTTGCAATTTCTCCATGCTGCGACCAGCCATGGCCCAAACTACATCGCCGTTAACTCCATATTGCTTATTCAGGTATTCACATACAAGACGCCCGGTGTAGCCTGTCGCCCCGTATACAATAATTCCATATTGACGTTGGTCTATCATTTCCACTCCTTCTTTTAATAATTCAAATCGTTAGTTTTATGGCCTTCTCCTGTTAGGAAAAACCGACAACCTCTTCATCCAACATATGGGCCAGCAGCGGGCTCTTTTCAGCTCGCGCAAAAGCATCATCGATTGCTTTAGACCGCTTTTGTACTCCTTCACGGTAATTAGGGTGAGTGAATATATAAAGCTCCTTCGCCAAAATAGCTTCAACAACTCTTTCACCCACGATCTCTGGCGCTAGACCATCGTCAATGACTTTTTGCATATGCTCAGCCATTGCTAAAGTCTTGGGTGAAAGACCCGCGCTTGAGGAAGAGTCAGAAGGCGGGTTTTTATAGTCATCTTGCTTGTTACGGTGGGAAAGGTTTATTCGCGTTTTAACAAAGGCAGGACACAACACTGACACCTGAATGTTGTGAGGCTTCAGTTCTGGATGCCAGCTTTCTGACATTCCCACCACAGCAACTTTGGTTGCCGTATAGGCACCCGCGAACGGCACGCCGCCCATGCCAGCCATAGACGCTACATTGATTAGCCAGCCGCCCTCGCCATGCTGTTTCATATAAGGAACTAGGGTTTGCGTACCGTAGATCACACCCATCAGATTTACATCTAAAACCCATTGCCAGTCTTTATGATTCGTTTTCTCGATGGAGCCTGCTGAGGCTCCTACGCCTGCGTTGTTCACCAGCATATGAATCTTGCCAAACTTAGCGAGTGTTTGTTCTGCAAGATTCTGCCAGTCCTCTATTTTCACCACGTCCATCTCAATTGCCAGCACGTCAGCACCGTGGTCTTCAAGCGCCTGCCGTGCAATCTCCAACTGTTTCGCATCAATATCGCTTATTACAACTTTCATTCCTTGCTTGGCCATCGAAAGAGCGATGGAGAAACCAATGCCCTCAGCGCCGCCACTGACAACTGCTACCTTACCTTCTAACTCTGACATACGTAAAACCTCTAAAAAATTGCCTTGATTACTAAATAGTGACCGCTTAAATACTGGATGTTAAGTTTTAGAAAAACTGATCAGACACTTTATATCAGACTCACCCACGAGTTTGCTATATCCAAGGGCGATCAGTTTCTACTAGCAAGGCCTTGAATGAGCGTAAACGCTGAAATTAGCTTTTATCCAACTCAAAAAAGGCTATACAAACGCAGCTCAGTTAACCCCATCAAGCTTTCGACTTTTCTTTTAATCACTCACCTATTACCTCTCACCGCTGAGTCACATTTTCTTACAACGACGAAGTAGACTTCGATGCAGATACCTTTTATCCTCTCCTTTACCCTATTCTATCCTCTCTCAAATCTTGCATCCATAAAGGCTTCAGTAATGAAAACACGTTCTTCAATGATGTCCGGCTTACGCTATACAAAGCTATCCGGTTTGAGCTGTCTAGCAGCCATACTGGGGCTCTTGCCCACGCTAGGCGTAAGTCAGAATCTCGTCACCGATGACACCGTCGAGTGGTACACCCTAGGGGGTGATTACGCCCATACTCGCTACACCCCTGCAGATGAAATCACAGCTGAAAACTTTGATGAGCTGGAAGTAGCCTGGGAATGGGATGGTTCTAGCTTTAACGGCTACAGTGGCCGCTCAACTCCAACTTACGTAGACGGCAAACTGTTTACAGTGTCCGGTCCACGTCGAAGTGTGGTTGCAATCGACCCTAAAACTGGCGAAACCCTTTGGTCTTACCGTCTACCTAATACTGCTCGCTGGGAATACTCCATGCGCGCCTCTTACGGCAAGGGCATAGCTTACTCCCGCATTGATGGCCGAGGAGTGGTTTACATTTCGTCTCCCGGATTCTTTTTGGTCGCACTAGATGCTGAAACAGGCGCTCCTTTAGAGGGCTTTGGCGGGCAGGTTCCCGTCGAAGGCTTTCCAAAAACCGGTGTTGTCGAC
Organism: uncultured Gammaproteobacteria bacterium; assembly: GCA_913031035.1. Taxonomy (GTDB): domain Bacteria; phylum Pseudomonadota; class Gammaproteobacteria; order Pseudomonadales; family Pseudohongiellaceae; genus UBA9145. The sequence continues at coordinate 29,044 of CAJWGN010000006.1, read as the reverse complement.
ATGCTTGCTGATCTGGGCCATCCATATGACCCATACGAGGGTATTCCGCTAGAAACCGGCTATATCACTGCCTCTTCACCACCAATCGTAGTTAATGACACGATTGTTGTTGGCAACTCAGCGGAGCAAGGCTATCTGCAGGCACGAGTAGAGAACATTCCTGGCGATATCTTGGCCTACGACAAGGTGACTGGCGCACTAAAGTGGAAGTTCAATGTAATTCCACAGCCCGGTGAATACGGCCACGAAACTTGGGAAAATGATGCCTGGAGTTACACAGGGGACGTCTCGTCATGGGCGCCTATTACGGCTGACCCAGAAAATAACATAGTTTATATCCCAACCAATCCACCAACTATTGATTACTACGGCGGCTTTCGCCCCGGTGACAATTTATTTGGTACTAGCGTAATTGCTTTGGATACAGAAACTGGTGAGCGCCGTTGGCATTACCAGACGGTGAAACACGATGTCTGGAACTACGACAATCCAGCAGCACCTATCCAGTTAGACCTCAATATTCCGGGACGCGGCCTTGTCTCTGCCGTAGCTCAGGTCACCAAGCAAGGTTATGTTTACACCTTTGACAGATTTACGGGTGAGCCAGTTTGGCCGATGGACTATCGCGATGTTCCTGCGTCTCAGGTTCCTGGCGAGAAGCTAGCGACAACGCAGCCGTTTCCAACCAAGCCACCACCGTTTGAGATGCAAGGCCTTAGCGAAGAAGATCTGATCGACTTCACACCTGAACTGCGTAGAGAAGCACTTGAAGTGATGGCCAACTACCAATTGGGCCCTCTTTTCAATCCACCAATCCATGCCAAAAACGCTGCTGGCAAGATCAGTTCTGCCATGTGCCCAGGTGACGGCGGCGGTGCAAACATCTATGCGCCTCCGGTAGCTGATCCAACAACAGGTTTTCTCTATGTTCCGTCTGCAAACAACTGCAGCTGGCAGCGAGTTATTCCTGGCGAAGAGGCAGATGCCCGAATTGCTGAACCCACCGGATCTACTTTTGCCGCTTATGCAAATGGCCCAGGTGGACGTGCGCCACGACTTTCTTCAGGCCTACCTTATGTGAAGCCGCTTTATAGCAGCATCACAGCGTATGACATGAATACCGGTGAGATCGCTTTTAGAATTCCAACAGGTGAAACCCCTGACCGAATCCGAAACAACCCAGCAGTAGCTGGCGTGGACATCGGCGATACAGGCAGCGGTAACCCAGTCTCTATGGTCACCACTCCAAACATGCTGATCTATTCGGACACCGACCATGACGGCCAAACAGCCCTACTCTACGCCCTTGATAAAGCTACCGGCGAAGAACTTGGCCGTATAGAAGTGCCTGCGAAGAGTCGCTATGGTATGAGCTCTTGGAAGCATGAGGGCCATCAGTACATTATATTGCAAACAGGCTCGAAGCTAACAGCTATGGCATTGCCAGCAGCTTCTGAAGGGGCGTCTGGACACTAAGCTGTAATTTGACCTAGCAAGGTCGGACAAAGGCAAACCACTATTAAAGGCCCAAGGAAGATTACCCTTGGGCCTTTTTTTATTGCCGAAATTTACCCTAACGGCCTTTATTAAAATCAAATTCCCCCAGCTGATGCCTCGAAAGCCGTTGACCTAAAATGAAGTCTAATTAGGATTGCAAATTCTGACAGCCGACTAGGATCGTGCAGGGATCAGAGAAATCAGCTTTTAACTTTAAACCTCCCCGCCCCCTTTTATAGAGCTATTTCTTCCTTCTTCCTAGATAGGGTCGCCAGGCGGCAATAGTAAAGCAGGCCTCGGAATCGCATCCATTGACCGCTGTTGCCAACGGCGAATATCAGCGGCTACAGACGACTGATGCGCGCTAGCAGTTCTTTGTCTGTCCATCCGATCAGCCAATTTTCCGAGACGATCTGCAAGTACCGCTTTGACCGCTCCAGATGCATTTTCACTACTGGCTTGCACCATCATTTCATCCGTAGTCACGCGCTGCACCATATGCAACATTTCTTGCTGGTAATCATTACTGGCCGAGTCAGCACTCCAAGTCACTTCCAACAAGCGATCCACTACCTCTTCAAGATCTGGATAGTCACCCATGCTGCCGTAAGCCACTAACCTCGACATACGCGCTGGCTGCAAAATCTGCTTCACTGACAAACTCGCCGAACCTTCTGCAGCGCCGAGAGGATCAAAAAGCAAACCTGTGCGCCCAGGAAACTCCTCGCCTTGGCTGTGGCGGAAAGCAGGAGGTGGCAGCAGCTCTAAAATATTTATCGGCAGCGTCAGGAACTCAGGGCTTAGAGTCGACAGAACTGTTTCCAATGCGTCTCGCTGCTCCTGTGCATCAATAATTGTGAACGGAATTTGGCCATCCCCTCTAACTGTATATTTATAATCCGCACCGCCAATGCTTTGAGCTGCCGAATTAAGCTGAAAGCGATGGTGCATATACAAAGGCAAGAGCACGTATTCAAGGCTAGACAGTGGCTCCCCATTGCGAATTAGCTCTGGGCCAAAGCTCTCCAACCCAATCCGGCGAACTTCTATCTCATGCTTCAAATGGTCGACTAGATTGTCACCATTATCCCAAACTCCTGCAAACTGGTGGCCGCCTCCAATGAAGTTATTGTTGTTGTGAGCCATAAACAGCAATCCACTATCAAGGCTCTCTTGAACTATTTTCGCCAGCTCTTCTTCCTCGTTCGCCTCAGGGGCAAATTGCTCATAGGAATACCTTATAGCTAATTTGTCGTACTCGCCAATTCGTTGAATATAAGCATTGGATAGATCAATTTTCCCAGCGGCGGTAATTTCAACTAACGGCGCTGGATAATCCATCACGCTCTCTCGGCCGTAAGAACTGCTCAAGTAGTTGTGCGGATAGCCCAGCGTATGACCTACCTCGTGTGCAGAAAGTTGGCGCACTCTATCCAGTGACATATTCACTGAATCAGAATTGTTGTCTGCCACCGCTTCGAGATATTCGAAACCCGGCACAAGACCTTGGCCGTGCAAGTAATCTTGCCGCAGGCGCAAACTGCCAAGGTTCACGTTACCCTTAATAATTTCACCTGTTCGCGGGTCCATCACCGAGCCACCGTATGAGTATCCTCGAGTTCGCCGATGAGTCCAGTGAATCATATTGTAGCGAACATCTTGACCATCGACTCCAGGCGGCAGCTCCATAACTTGGAAGGCGTTGATAAAACCGGCCGCCTCGTAGGCCTGATTCCACCAGCTTGCACCTTCTATAAGTGCGGTTTTAATTGGCTCCGGCGTGCCCGAATCAACATAGTAGATAATCGGCTCTACTGCCTCAGAGCGTGCTGCGCTGGGGTCTTTTTTTTCTAGCCTGTGTTTAGCCACCAAGCGAACCTGCAAGTCTTCGCCAATCGGGGTGCTATAATCTTGAATAGTTGGTCCACTAGTCCCTATTCTAGGGTCCGCTAGTCGCGGCTCAAAATTATCATCAGGTAATTTTACGATCGAATGATGCTGACGCAATGTGATTGCGCCGCCGGTGGCGGCAACGCTCCTAACCAGACCACCAGGATTGTTACTGGTAAACGTCAGCATTGTTTCAATTTCAACGTTTTCTGGAAAGGTCTTAGTGTTGTTTAGGTAAAATGCACTTCGACTCATATCCAGTGAGTAAGTGCCTTGTCCTCTATCGGCGATGGCGCCGGTGACGTTGCGGGCATCGCGCAAAAAGAAATCTGACGCATCAACAAGGATACTACTTCCGCTCGTCGCAACAATATCAAAGCCCCAATGCACAGACGGCGCAAAGGCGTCTTCCACAGCCTGTCGCTCTAAAATATTATCGCTTGAAGCCCGATACTTATAATTTGGCTGAACCAATAGCACCCTAGGCCCCACCCGCTTGGCCGACAATATAAAAGTGCCGCGTAATTGCCCTCGGTCGATGCCAACAGGATTGGAGCCAAGTCCAGAACCCATAGAAATCTGATAAAGGAACTCGGTGTCAAGCTTATCTATTTCCCAATACATTTTACCACTTGAATCATCCCAATAGAGATTGAAATAGCCCTCCATCTTGCTAGCCCCGGCAACTGTATCTGCTATTAAAGGCAGCTCCTGTGCCTGGATAAGCGTTGGACATAGAAAAATTGCGAAAACACAGGACGAACGCAAAACTGCTGCACCAAATGAAGTTAACGTCATTATTGGAAAATTGGGGAAAGCCATTTCAATTACCTCAGCCTTTTTATAGGCTATCTTTGAAAAGATTGAATACAATATTTAGGGTTAGGAAGCCAAGAAGACTACCACTGTCGCTGACCTATTTGTACACGAAAAAACCCTCGGGAATTTATTTCCTCAGGATACTACCGCCAGTAAGTCGCCGCCCCTTTTTGGCCTAAGAGCACCATATTATGCCACTGCTATAGTGCCCTAAGTCTCTATTCTTTAAGGGCAGACCAAAGAATCACTCCATCCCTATTTTGCCAAGTATTGCCAATGCTTTTGATTGCGAGAAAATCTCGAAAGAGAATTAGATACTTTTCCACACGTTCTAAAAGTGATGATCTGTACGGCCAACGATTAATCCTATCAAAGCGGAACATTTCTTCCAAAAAACAGAGAGATTCTGAAATTTATGAGATACACTCAAAAAATAAGCTGAAAAATGTTATCGATAGCCTATCAGCACGCCTACCCTCTGAGGAGAATAAGAATGGGCAGCTTCACCTCTACCAGCACGCGCTTTAATACGACCAATTCCTTCTTACTAGGCCTAGCAATCTGCTTCGCCACCCCTTTGTCCGTCGCGCAAATCACTCCTGAAGAAATTATAGTTGAAACTCTATCGGAAATTGGGGAAAACTGGTTTATTTCAAAAACAAGAAACGGAGGCTACATTTTTGATGCCAGCACCGGAGAAATGCAGGGATTGCTGTCTTTGTCTCGCAATACGCCAGCGGTAACAAAATGGGGTCCACGCAGAGAGTTTTATGCGGCTGAATCCTATGTGGCCCGAGGAGTGCATGGTGAGCGCACAGACCTTGTGTCAGTGTATGACTATGAGAATTTGAGCCCAGTTGCTGAAATCATTATTCCAAATCATATGGCCCGGCTATCTGTCAGAAACCATCTTGGCTTAATGAACAATGGACGTCTATTGGCACTTTTAAACATGAACCCCGGCCACTCCGTTTCCATAGTTGATGTTCAAGACAGACTATTTATTTACGAAATCTCTACTCCTGGCTGCGCTGTAATTATGCCGGTGGCCGACATGGATTTCTTACAGGTCTGTGGCGATGGCACCTTGCAACTAATTCAATTGGACATAAGTGGGTTTGAACAGAACCGAGTGCGCAGCGATATTTTCTTTGATGTTATCGATGATGCCGTGTTCGACCGAACAGCACGATCTGCCGAAGGGTGGCTGCTAATCACTCATGCAGGACGTATTTTTTCTGTCGGCACCGATGACGATGAAATTCAGATCAGCGAGCCTTGGAGCATCGTCCCCGAGGGCGAAGAAAACTGGCGACCAGGCGGCTTAGAGTTTTTTAGTGCTCACCAAGAAACCGGTTTGCTTTACATTGCCATGCATGAAGGCGAAGTTGATACACACCACGAGCCAGGCACAGAAATATGGGTAGTCGACAGCAAAACCAAACGCCGACTTCAGCGTATCAAAGTAGAGGTTCCTATAGACAGCTTAATGGTTACTCAAGAAGCAAAGCCTAAGCTCATCGTTGGCGATCACGAGGGGGGCACTCACATATACAATGCACTTACCTTTGCTTTTGAGCGCACTATCGTTACTCCGAGCGCAAGCATGTTTGAGGATTTCTAGAGGTGATCGATCCGCTATTTATCCGAGTGATTGCAATGAGCTTTGCGCTCATTTTTGCACTAGCGGCAGTGCATAAAATGGATGACAGGAACACGTTTCTGTCTATTTTGAAGGCCTATAAAATCTTACCTTCCTTTATGCTCAGAGCCAGCGCCCTCAGCATACCGATGCTAGAATTGATGCTCGCCCTAGGTTGGCTTCAAGCAGGCCTATTGGGCTCAAGCTATCCGCTGATCGCTCTAGCGAGTGCTGGCCTCCTTCTAGTTTATGGCTTGGCTATTGCCATTAATCTCTTGCGTGGCAGGACCGATATCGACTGCGGATGCAACCTTGCTTCTGCTAGAAAATCTGCCCCGGCCGGTAAAGGTAATGAGTCTCAGCAGACCATTTCCACTAACTTAGTTTGGCGAAACGTTTGCCTAGCTTTATTGACGTTGGCTGCACTGACTCCGATTACAGCTCGGCAGCTCGGCGCAATCGACTACATAGGTTTGGCAGGCGCGCTACTCGTGCTTGTTCTGCTCTATGCGTCCCTAACTCAACTAATGGCCACCAACCAAATCATAAGATCTTGGCGCGGCCATCTAGGCAGGCTTGCCAATGATTGAAGCACTAATTATCTCTAATATCATTTTGTGGATCGCGTTAATCGCACTGGCATTAATGGTATTTGCATTAACACGCCAGGTGGGAATATTACACGAGCGGATAGCACCAGCGGGCGCTCTTATGCCAACTTCAGGTCCCAAGGTTGGAGAATTAACGCAAGCTCTAGAACTTACAGCACTTAACGGCGATGGAGTAACTATAGGCGGGGTCAACAAGAGTGGTTTGGCCACCTTTATACTTTACGTGTCTCCTACATGCCCGGTCTGCAAAGCTTTGGTGCCTACGGCACAAATGCTAGTGCAGTCGGAAGCAAATAGAATGCGGCTAGTACTGGCGAGCGACGGCGATGAAGTCAGCAGCCATCAACGCTATAGCCAAGACATGAATCTGAACGATACGCCTTATCTTCTTTCTGAAGAGCTGGGCAGAACCTTCGAAGTGAGCAAGTTGCCTTTTGCTGTATTAATCGCGGCCGACGGAACGTTGCGAGGCAAAGGTTTAGTCAATACTCGAGAACACATGGAAAGCCTGATTGAATCGATGGATTCCGGCATAACTTCGGTGCAGGAATACATAGGCAACCAAGAAAGTGCAGCAGTTAACCTAGACGAAACACCTAAGGCGATGGAAACCACATCATGAATATCGATAAAATTCTGGATCGCAGTTATTACTGGATTGACGAAAATGCAAAACGAACTAGTCTAGCCTTCGCGCGAAAACTATCGCGGCGTCACTTTCTCTCCCGCCTTGGAATGATGCTAGCGGGTGCGGCAGCGTTTCCATTGCTGCCAGTAGCGCGTTCGTTTGCCCAAAGCTCTGTTCAAGAAGTTGGGGACCCGCAAAGCTGCGAATACTGGCGCTACTGCGCCATGAGCGGCACGTTGTGTAGCTGCTGCGGAGGCACATACACTTCGTGTCCTCCTGGTAGCGAACCATCTCCAATCACTTGGGTAGGCACTTGTAGAAACCCTGTGGATGGCCGCGATTACCTCATGTCTTATAATGATTGCTGCGGTAAAGCCGTTTGCGCTCGATGCAGCTGTCACAATACTGAAGGCGATAAGCCGGTTTATTTTAACAGCAACAGCAACACCGTTTTGTGGTGTTTCGGTACCGAAAATACTAGCTATCATTGCACTGTCTCCTTGGTGCTTGGAACAACAGACGAATCGAACTAGTGAACCGAGCAAACTTCATACTGACCGGCATCATCGTTACGCTTCTAGCTTTCTCGCCAGTGTCGCTGCAGGCTGCCAGTGCACGCATTAACTATCTTCTTTATTGCACAGGCTGTCATGGAGTCTCCGGTGAAGGCAGCCCGCCTAATGTGCCCACATTAGTCGGTGAGCTTGGCGAAATGATAAAGGTACCGGAAATGCGCGATTACCTTGTGCAAATTCCAGGCGCTGCATCCGCTCCTATAGATGACGTGGAACTCACCGCCGTGATCAATTGGATTTTGCATAAATTCAATGCAGACACTCTCCCTGTAGGCTTCGAAGACATGACGGCGAGTGAAGTAAGTAAAGCTCGAAAAGACGTTCTCGCTGATCCTTTAAAGTATCGAATAACTCATTGGAAAAACTATCCCGAATGATTTTCGGGCACAGCGTCGGCAACCTTCAACGCGCGGCTTAATTGAAATTCAATATCTCCATCTCCACAAGATCCAGACCTGCTATGAGATTCATTAAGAGCAATTGGATGCGACTTTAATCATGCCTGCGGTTAAAAAATCAGTCTAACATCGCCCACCCAGAACTATCGCTAAACCCTCATTTTGAGATTTACTTTCGTCATTCAAGCGATCGCCGCTCCATCAAGACTGGTAGCATTTTGATTCTGATTCCGTTATAAAAAGGTTTCCGCACTAATCGAACATAAAAATAAAATGTAATGGGGATAGAAAATACTCACTATGAAATTACTTCTCGAACAAAACTGTTTGGCCTTCAAAACATTCTTAGCAATACCTCTAAGCTTTTTTTACTGCCTAGGCAATGCAGCAGAACCTAACTGGGTCGATCTAGCTGTTCATAACTTTGGCGCGCCCATTAACACCATGTGGGCCGAAGGTGAATTAAGCTTTGCCGATGACGGAACAATGGTCTATTGCAGCGCCAGACAGGACATGGCAGTTGCACCTGGGGATCCGAAGGATTTGTACATCGCCACCTTTAATTCCGACACCGGCAGCTGGAACACTCCGGTTAATATGGGTATACCAGTTAACGCGCCACCAGCCACAGACATCGACCCATTGCGCTTTGGCGATGATCGAGAACCCTGGATTACAGGTGATGGCAATACTGTTTATTTCAAATCTGACCGTACTGCAACCACCAGCCCACGCAACAATAATGATTTGTTCGTTACCTATAAGGTCGACGGCGAATGGACTAACCCTTTGCTAGTAGGCTTTCCCATCAGTACGGATGTTGGCGATGAGCATTGCCCGGCAATATTGCAAGACGGCGAGACGCTCTGCTTTGCCTCAAAACGGGAAGGCGGCTTTGGTGGTTCGGATATTTATTGTTCAAATCAAGATGCCGACGGCAATTGGATGACGCCTGTAAATCAGGGCCCCAATATCAATACCGCTGCCGAAGAATTCCACTTTACTCAAGACAAAGACGGCATGGTGTATTTCTCCTCAGCCCGCCCAGGCGGCTATGGTGGCATGGACATTTGGGGAGCCATGCAGAAGGGCAAGAACGCTTGGGATGTAGCCTACAATCTTGGCCCTCAGGTAAACACCGCAGCTGCAGATATGTGTCCAGCGCTACCTCCTGGTACGGATACTATTAGCTGGTTCTCGACCCGAGCCGATAATAGCCTTGGCTCGATTGATATATTTTGGACTAATAAACTGAACGTGCAGAAAAAATAACTGAATCGCCGCGAACAAAAGTAGCTGGATTAATATCCAGATTTTAAGTAAATTTCGAAATTGTTCCGGCCTTTTTTTCAACTTGATCGTAAGGCAAAATTGAAAGCGAATTCTCGAGCTAGCGCTTTCTCTGCGGCCTGCGCGCTTGACCTTGTTTATACCTTCTCAACTTAAGGCTTCACTCTTAATATTTCTCTTGTCTGTTCTCCTATGAAAATTTCTTAACTAAAATTTTCACGGAAGTTTTGCATTCAAAATGCACATATTAGAAAGATCGAGGGCACACCAAACCAGTTACGCCAGTCCAGCGACAGACATTGATAACTCGGATTTGCCGGCGGCGCTCAAGCTCATTGCACCCTTGACTGCGGCCCCGGACAACCTTTTTACTCCCCTCGCGTTACCTGTTCATAGGCCTGCGTATGGGCATTAGACAGCTCTGGCTAATTTCTCTTTGACCGACTGAAATGATGACCATAAACCAATCGCTACAACAAAGTTAGGCGTCATAAGTCAATAATCAGCTCTTATCCCGCCCCAGTAAAACGCTAATTTCCCACCTTACGTGCCCGTCAGCATGGGGTTGGGATGTTGACCCGTAACAAGAGTTAATTATGGTAATTCAAAGCTCTCACGCTAGCCAAAACACAGCAAACTTTCCCAAGAAAGTTGCAGTGATCGTGAGCCAATAAAGAGAAAAACATTCAGTTTTGTTGAAAACAGCGAGTCTTTTTATAACCCGAAAAATAAAAGGGGCGTGTTTACATGAAAATAAACACGCCCGCCTAATTTTCTTTAGTTAATACAGCTAGAACCGACAACCGTTAAGGGCGGTATGTACTAACCGGAGGCAATTGCGAACCAGACAAATCGTCAGGAATACTTTTCTCAATCCTAACGGTGTGAGTCAGCGTGCCAATCCCTTCGATGTTGGCACTAATAGTCTCGCCATCAATCAAATAGCCAGAGCCTGAAGCGCGCTCTACCCGGCCAGCTCCAGTTCCGCCTGACGTTCCGCTTTGCATAACATCACCAGGAAAAATAGTAATAAGAGACGAAGCATACTCGATAAGCTCAGGGATATTATGAATCATGTCTCCTGCCCTTGCTTCTTGAACGGTTACGCCATCAATGACTAGAGTCTGGTGCAGACGCACCATGGGGTCGCCATAAAATTCTTTAGGCACGATCCAAGGACCATGGGGTGCGAAGGTGTCATGCCCCTTACCCACAAACCAATCCGAACCTGAGCCGTAGCCACCTGGTGGGCGACCACCGCGGTCAGATATATCCATTGCGACCATATAGCCGAAGACATGGTCGTAAGCACGATTTGCCGAGATGTACTTTCCAGTGCGGCCAAAAACGATGGCCATTTCTACTTCCCATTCGATGCGATCACGCCCAAAGGGCATGATGATGTCGTCACCGTCACCGATGATCGCGCCACGAGTGGGCTTAAGGAATAAATAAGGCACCCCTCTACTCTCCCGGCGCTCTCTGTTTCTCGCAGCCTGCTCATCAGCATTACAACCTTCACAGGCATGGGTATAAAAATTGACCGCAGCATTCATGAGTTTGCTCGGGTATTGGATCGGAGCCATGATGTCGACTGAACCCACCGGATGGACATAGCTAGGGCGGTCGCTGCCGCTCAGCAAGTTCTCCTCAGTAAGCCAATTCACTACCTCATAAATTCTAAACTTCAATCCGTACCCGTATTGCTCGATCAAACCGAGCATATCTTTGGGCATGGTGATGGCACTGTACTGCGGTCTCAATTCCATGGCGCGGTTAGCCGCTGCCAAATCAATAATTAACTTATCGTCTTGAAGAACTAGGCCAACAGTTGGGACATCGTTAATCGCAAAGGTGCCGACCTTGAACGGCACAACCGATTCCATGGCCTGAGCAGATGCTGGATTGGGGCTTGTGAAGGTAGCGAATGCCGCCACAATCGTCAGTGTATACAGGGACTTTCTTATCATATTTATCTCCCGTGCAGAGTGTTAACAACGTGAACAGAATTGAGTAGTAAGCTCGCAGCTGCCCACAGGACACGCAAAAGGTATCCCCCGTGTGGCCAGTTGTCCAGCATTTTGAACGTTACAAGACAAGGATTTAGTCCTTTCGCAGGCATTGCCAATGAGCTAAAGGTTAGACCATGGGAAAAGGTCTGCAGGTGGCACATCTACGTGTTTTTCATTGCCTATTGCCATAACGAAAGTTGGCAGCCTTTCTATCGCGGGACTTTTTCCCGTCAAAACATCTTTCCTTCGCCTTCGGCTAGAGCTGCCAATTAGGCACATTAATTGAGATTTCGGCGAAGTGAGTCTTATCTTAGCTTAAGAGGTTTGGTCTTATTTAGAGAGCTTTTACAAGGGCTTTTCCTAAGGGCTTTCTAAAGGGGTCTTTCTCGGGGACCAATATCACACGCGATAATTAAAAAGGGGCCTGCTGGCCCCTTTTTTGCGGCGCAGAATTAATTTACTGATTAGTAGCCGCGTCTGCTTCCTTACGGCGCGCTCCAGCTAAAATCGCAGGCAAAGAATAATTACCCTCATGACAGGCGTATTCATACAACTGATCATCAAGTGTTTTCATGGGCATCTCTGCTGTCCATGCTTGGGTATAGAGTTCGGGGTCCTCGATGGTGAAAGAATAGTGCATCTCGTCCTTGGCCATTCGGGTAAAGCGCTCGGTTAAAATCACATTTTCAGAGATCAAGTATTCCTTTATCTGCCAAGGGCTAAAGTTCTTGGTTACGACAACTAAGGTATCTTCTTCATAATAGCCAATGGAATCACCCAACCATTGCCGGTAAGGCAGATCACGAAAATCCTGATCAATGCGAACAACACGAACGTTGTGTACCATCTCAGCTAGCAACATGACATGGCTAGGCGACTGCACTATTTGCATATTGTTATTATAGAAGCTGCTTACAAACGGCATTGTGGATGCATAACTTACAAGGCAACGGTCAGCTAGTCCCCTCCCTTCAGGGCCATCACTTCGCTCGTTGCTCTTCAACAAACGTTCACGTTGTAACTGGCGAGATTCTTGGCCACCTTCTTTCCAAGGAATCTGCCCATCAGCTGGATCCACGATAAGTGAGGTGCGGTACTTTCCGTTCATTAATGCCAAAGCATCACCCGGTGCAAACCAAAAATCATTATAGGCTCCCACCGCACCACCGCTCGGACCTTCGGCACCGGTTTCGGCAAGAATCTCATTATACTCGGCAGTGGAAATCATCTTTGCCAACATGGTTTCTTTATCTATTTCCAATGCGTCGTAAAGCGCAGGACGCTGTAGAGAAGTTCTGGTTTGATAAGTCCAAACACCTTGCACATCAGGCACCCCGAAGAATGTTTTCGGCGGCTGATAGTCCTGCGCGGCTGTGGCAACTGTGACTCCCGCAGATATTGACAATAAAATGGCATATCCAAATAGCTTCATCATACTCTTGCCCCCAATCTCAGTGTTTTAAACCTATTGATTTAATTTGCAATATACTGTCTATCCAGCACTAGGATTTGAGTTTCCGGTGAATAAGTTAGTCCATCCATAAACCAGAAAAATTGCCGTCAATACAACCTTACCAATTTATTCTGTTACCGTGCTTTGACAGTTTCCCAAACTGTAACCCGATTTAACCCCGTGTGCATCCAATGAATATGCCAATATTGGCAGTGCACTGGCGAAAAAAGGCAAAGCTATGCTCAAAGAGCGAAATTATGCGCCCCTTTGACTGGACATTTTGCGGTCATAAAGATAGCTTTGTGCTCCTAAATAAAAACTATAATTAGAGTAAACAACCAGGTTTATCGGAGAGCAGTATGGCCCAACGTCGTGAGTTTCTTAAATTTTTAGCAGCCAGCCCCCTGCTAACCAATTACTCAGCTTTCGCTCAGGAAGTAGAGGAAACAATTGGTGAACGCATAAAGGACCCTTCGGAGGTCATTAACGTATTTGAAATGGAAGCTATTGCTCGGGAGAAAATACCTCCTGCCCATTTAGGCTATCTCGCAACTGGTGTCGACAGCGACCTAACCTTAAGAGCTAACCGAGCTGGTTTCTCTCGCTTCCAAATAAGGCCCAGAAGACTCGTAGACGTTAGTCAAACTGACACTTCCGTTAATGTTTTGGGCTCTGAGGCGAAGTCTCCGATTTTTCTTTGCCCGGTGGGCAGCCAAGGGGCATATCACGCGGATGCAGAGCTAGGGAGCGCTAGGGCGGCGGCAGCCAAGGGTCACCACATGGTCCTATCTACTCAGTCCTCAACGTCTGTGGAGGATGTGATTGAAGCGCGAGACGCACCTATCTGGCACCAGCTTTACCCAACCACGCGCTGGGAATTCACCATTGCCATGCTGCAAAGAGCCGAGGCGGCGGGATGCACTACAGTCTGCCTAACCATCGACTTGCCCGGTGGACGCAACACAGAAACAAGCCAATTTTTAACACGCGAAGACAATCGCAACTGCTCCTCCTGTCATCAAGGGCAAGCCAAACCGATGCTTGAGGGGTTTAATATGCAAGGTGTCGGACTCAACAGCTCACAGCTGACCTGGAATGTTATTGGCCGCATGAAGGAAGTCACTAATATGAATGTCGTAATTAAGGGCATCGAAGTCGGCGCAGACGCAGCTCTAGCAGTGCAACATGGAGCCGACGGCATTTGGGTTTCCAACCACGGCGGGCGCGCAACTGAAACGGGGCTAGGGACGATTGAGTGCCTACCCGATATTGTAAACGCCGTGAATGGCCGAGTGCCTATTGTTGTTGACGGTGGATTTCGCCGTGGCACCGATATCTACAAAGCCCTCGCGATGGGCGCGTCAGCTGTAGGCATCGGCAGGCCCTATTGCTTTGGCTTAGGGGCATTTGGCCAGGCTGGAGTTGAGAGGGTATTAGATTTACTCAATCGCGAACTGCTTATTACTATGCGGGGCAGCGGCACGCCAACCTTAGCCTCAATTGGTCCCGATTATGTGCAAGATGCGGGCTACAGAGTGCCTCGCGGCAAACTTGGCCTAGATCTCTACTAGAAGATTTTCTATGGTGGCTCTCGGCAAAGTAAGTTAACCGGAGCCACCATCTTTCTCAACTCATTGAGCTTAACGCCTAGATCAGAAATTCCTGCCGCTTATTGAGACAAATAACCTTCGGCCGTGTAAATGATGGAGCAAGAAAACTCCCTCTTTCTCACTTCAGAATGTCCTAAGAAGATACCACCCTGCGCATCTCTAGCGCCGCCATCGTTGCCCATAAACTCACTCTTTGATGCTCGGACGGGCACCTCGGCTGCCAATGCCATCCTTACAGTCTTAGCGACTGCTCTGATTTTTCCGCCGAGGATGATGACTAGCCGTCGGCGAAATCCAAAATGAACCCCTGCCTCGCGGTCATTTAAGTAGTTCAACTAAACATTGTTAGGAGTCCGTATAGAGCTGATAGTACTTAGCAGGCCATTTTTCCGAATCATGCAAACCTTGCTGAAATCGCAAAGAATTTGCCAAAGGCAAGAGCATGCCACCGCTTATCAGAAAGCGATAGTTAAGGTGGCATCCGGGGCTCGACTTATCTAAATAGGGTCCTAGAAACAGGAGACTAATACTAACTCCCTGTGATGAGCCAATGAGAAAAAATCACTAACGTTAACAACTCCTTTTAAAAAGTAGTCCAGTAGCCTCGCGCCACCCTGCACTATATTGGAGAATCCATCCAGCGGCTTATTCAAAAAACCAGAGCCGGGAAAGTCCAAGGCAACTGGACGTTTCACATTAGCGTTTAAAATACTGAGCTATTCACTAAATGCTCACCTAGTTAGCCGAAAGCTCTTGAGCAATTCTATAAAGAAAACGATAGCCTCCATAAAGCGACTCTTTCAACAGCCGCTCATCTTGGCCATGAATTCGCATGTCGTTGCGATCAACAAAAAGACCTGACACACCGTAAGTAGGAATTCCAGCGTTACGCATTTTCGCGCCATCAGTCGCACCCGTAGACATTGTAGGAATAACGGTGACACCCGGCCACATTTCTTCGGTTACAGATTCAACTACGGACATTATCTCTTCCGTTAACGGAGAAGGATCAGACGACGATCCGCCCCCTTGATAGAGCACTTCTAGATCCGAATTATTAACGACCTGAATAAGGGTTCTTAAGACATCCTGAGGGTCAGATCCGGGCATCATTCTCACGTTAACCGTCGCGGTCGCAGTCTGTGGTAGCGCATTAGATGCATGACCTCCGTCGAGCAGCGTTGGCACAGCGGTGGTTCGAAGCTGCGCGTTGATTGCCGCTTCCTGACTCAGTCTGTTAAGGGAATCGTCAGGAATAGGGTCCTGTAAAAGAGCAAGAAAATCTGCCGACCGTTGGCCAGTATTAATTTCAGCCTGACGCTGATAGCTCACTCGCATCACATCGTTAACATCTATCGGAAATTTAAAAGCTTTGATTTTCAGCAACGCCTCGGCTAGATCATAAATCGCATTATCCTCCCTTGGCAGCGATGAATGTCCCCCTTGGTTTTTCGCCGTCACCGAGAAACTTGCGAAGATCTTTTCGGCAATTTGAATTGTATTAGCCAAAGGCTGCCCATCTTGCAACATCCCATAGCCTCCTTCGTTTATTGCCAGAGCTCCTTCGAGCATGCCGGGATGATTCTCTAACAACCATGTGATTCCGTTGTTTCCACCACTTTCTTCATCAGACGTTAGTACTACGACTATGTCTCTGTTCGGCTGATAACCTTCGCGTTTATAGCGAATAAGATTAGCCACAAAAATAGCAGCCATGGCTTTATCATCAATTGTGCCCCGCCCGTAATAATAGTCCTCATCTTCGTTAAGAATGAAAGGATCCAGATTCCAGTCAGCGCGCTCCGCAGTCACCACATCGATGTGGGCCATTAAAATAATGGGGGCAGCATCGCCAGCGCCGCGGTAGCGCGCTACTAGGTTGCCTTTATGAGCAAGTGGACCGCCAATGTAAATATCTTCTTCAGAAAAACCAGCGGCTTGTAGCCATGCTGCCATTCCCTCTACCGCGATAGTATTGTTTTCTTCCTCTCGCGTGGTTTTGGTTTCTATTAGCTCCTTATATATTTCATAGAGCAACTCCTCATCGCTCTCCGGTATAATGCGCTGACCGAACACTGAATAACCAACCGTGACTAGCGCTAGCAAGACTACAGCCTTTACAATTTTTGTTTTCATATTGCCGTCCAGATTTATTTTTGTTAGCCGATTTTTATCGGCGGCTCTGTCGATCGCGTTAACGGTAACTTTACTGAATCTTCACTAAATATTTTAGTAGCTTTTATTTGCAGGGCCGTAAAATGTGAAAAGGATGACTACGCTAAGCAAAACCCAAATACGAACTAACCTGCAACCATATCAGTCCTCGGCCCGCTATGGCGTAGGCTGCGTATCTAGAAATTTAATTTGACCCCCCCGTTCACCACAAACCCATCGAGAGGCGCATAGATGTCACTAAATATCGGGTCAGCAAGAGAGCCTGTGAATAGTGGATCAAATCGAGTCTGGCGGGTATCAGTGAAATTTTCAAAATTTAGAAAAAAGGAAAAGTCATCATTAAATATTTTTTCCATCATCAATCCAAATATCCAATAGTCTCGGCTTCTACTGCCATCGTTAAGTTTTTGAGAACTAAAATAGTAGGCTTCTAATCCTACTCTTAAGTCATCTTCAACCTCGTAAACCAAGACCGAGTTAACTCGCTCTTTTGGAATCAACGGAGAATCGAAACTACCGTCATCTCGATGTTCGGTGACGTCTGCAAGAGTATAGCCGAGAAAATACTTAAGATTTTTCCAGCGCCACACAGAATTCACTTCAGTTCCGCTAGTATCTAGATAATCATTTATTTGTTGGTAAACAAATTGACTTTCTCCCCGCTCAATCAAACTTAGAGGATCGTCGACCCTAGTGTAGAACAAAAGCCAATTGATATTAAAAGACAGATCATTGCTAATCTGGAACGCACGATTTATATCAACATTAAGCCCGGCCGAGCGTTCGGCGTTTAGATTACTCGATTCCAGTGGGAGAACGCCCTTAAATTGCAGCATTTCGGCGGCCTCTGTAAACGGTGTTGGCTCTTTATACCCTAAACCACCGCCTACTCGGATAGTTGTCTTTGAGGATGGAGTAAATAGCAGGGAGATTCTTGGCAGAATAAAACTGCCATAGTTAGAGGTGTGGTCAACTCTTAAACCGCTTTCTAAAATCACATCATCGCCCAATGAAATGGTGCCTTGGACAAAAGTCCCCAGCGTACGGCTGCTAAAGTCGTGAGCAAGTGCCTTGACTCCGCCCTCCTGATCAAAATCCTCAGTCCAGAGATTTAGACCTGCAATCCACTCTACCGTGCCTGCTGGCGCAAGTATGTGAGCTTCACTAAAACTTGAAACTTGAGTCCCAGAAAAACGGAAATCAGGGATTTCCAAATTTCTATCGAAATAATTGACGCTATTACGTAGGACTAACTCATTGCCCGAGCGCAGGTGATAGTTGTATTCAAATTGAGTGGCAAGGCGCGTTGTATCACTGTCCTCGAAATACGCCGGCTGATTATTGCTATCGGCTATGTAATCCATGCTTCCACCGAGTCGATCCTCGATAATAGCACTCACTCCAAAACTAAAGTCGCTGTTATCTCCTTCCACAAACACGCGAGGATTAAACGTAACTCGCTCAAATTCAGGAATCGCGCTGAAGCCATTATCAGCAGGATCATAGGCTGCGCTGTGATTGATCGAGGTAAACAACGTCGCCCCGATTCCATTGTTCATTCCTGAGAGAAATCCACTGGCATCCACCCCGCCTGCGGAAGTGCCGTTGAGCACAATAGAACGCTCCGGCTCTGATCCTGGGGTTTTGCTAATGAGGTTAACCAGCCCCGCGATAGCGCCGCCCCCGAAAAGAGTTGAGCTAGCACCTTTCACAAGTTCTACTTGTTGCAAATCTAAAGGGGCAATTTGCAAAAGACTTAATCCACCAGAAAAACCACCGTAGACGGGCATTCCATCACGCAAAAGCTGGGTGTACTTCCCATCCAACCCTTGAATTCGAATGCTGGAGTTAAAGCTAGTCGCCGAGGTTTGTTGCACATAGATACCAGTGCTTTCATTGAGCAGCATACGGATGCTACCTGGCTTCATGTTAACCTTTTCGTTGATCTCCTCAGCACCTAGCACTTCGACACGAGTGGGCTGTTGAGAAAAACTGCGACGGCTGCGGGTCGACGTGATGACGATTTCTTCAACCGCCTCGGCGCCAGCTTCCTCTTGGGCCCACACATTGCCAAAACTGGAAAAGCACACCACGAACGCACAAAAATAGTGCACCGATCCTAGCTGCAATTTTGTGGCCGAGCATTTTTCATTTTCGTGACTATTTCTAAAGGCGACTAACAAAGCATAGATCCATAGTGATATTTTTTTAATCGGCGAATGGCAGCGCCAATGGTAGCCTAAGTCGAAGTCATAGCGCACTAGGCAAATAGTCGCTCATTCCTTGCAGAACAAGCCAAACGGCACCGGTGGTAGGACCAGCTGTTTTTTCCAACACCATATCGAACGGACGCTCTATAAAAGTGGGCTCTGGCAGCCTTTTATGTGGCAATTTTCCTCTAGAACTTCCAGTTGACAACCCCTAATACCCATAATAGTCTCGGGTAACACTTAACGACCAAGGACTGACTAATGAAAAGAATAAAGATTGCTGCACTTTCCACAGCCGCCCTATTGCTTAGCACAACAGCTCTCGCTGGCGAAGGATTCTCTCCAGACGAAGCATTTCAAACAATGTTGAAACTTGAAGGGACCTGGGCTGGCGAAGCGCAAGTTGTTCAGTTGGGCCAAGACAGAGAAGCCGCTTCAGTATCAGCCACTACAGTTTCATTTAAGAACATCGGAAATTCTTCGGTGATGCAAACGTTTGCCGCTGGAACCCCGTCAGAAATGATCAGCATGTATCATCAAGATGGCAAGAACGAGCTCATCCATACGCATTACTGCGCTATCGGAAATCAACCTTCAATGACTTTCGCAAGTACTGACCAAGAAGGTGTTATTGATTTTAAATTTACCAAAGGCACGAACATGGATGTAGACGCGGATTATCACGCGCACGCCAGTAACATGAGAATTATCGACGCGGACACTTACGAAACCCGCACAGAAAACTGGGGTGGTGGAAAACTAATGTCTCATCGTTACACTACGATGAAGCGAGTTGAGTAATAACAAACACCTACCTCAGCAGTTTTAAAAAGGGCGCAACTGGGTTGCGCCCTTTTTTATGGTAGGGTTTTTTAAACGGGCAAGGCTTGGCCGCCCAGCCTGAACAGCGCTGATGTCAAAGTAATTACTCCGACATTATGACCTTCTTATGTATCACATCTGATATATCAGGATACAGACACACCAACGAAGGATCTTCAACCCTCTATTGCGGCCACTGAAAAATTTGAGAACAGATTAAATGCACATTGCCATATCCCGTTATAGACAGCTAATCTGGCTTACTTTAATAAGCTTATTGCCAGCGACCTTGTTTGCCCACGGAGTCGACGAAAGCACACAGCAATTTCTTATCAACAACCAAGGCAGAGCGATTGTGCCTTTCCTCTATATTGGGGCCAAGCACATGCTGACAGGATATGATCACCTTCTATTTCTAGTCGGCGTTATATTTTTCTTGTATCGAATTAAAGACGTTTTGATCTACGTAAGTTTATTTACCCTAGGTCACAGCCTCACTCTTTTATACGGCGTATATAACGACATTCAAGTGAATGCTTTTCTAATCGATGCGATCATTGGTCTTTCTATTGTGTACAAAGGTTTTGACAACCTAGGGGGTTTCAAACGACTGACCGGCTCTCAACCAGATACTAGAGCTGCCGTGCTTATCTTCGGCTTGTTTCACGGGTTTGGGCTTGCCACAAAATTACAAGAGTTTAGCTTCGGTGGGGATGGCTTACTGCAAAATTTAATAGCATTCAATATCGGGGTAGAAGTCGGTCAGTTTATCGCGCTTGGCTTCGTATTAATTATGCTCAGCTACTGGCGGCGTTTTGATAGTTATCTAAGATTCTCTACTGTCAGCAACACACTGCTAATGAGTGGTGGAATTATCCTAACTTTATATCAACTTACCGGTTATGTTATCGGCCCTGGAGCCTAATATGAATATACAGAACCTCCCCATCCAATCTACGAGGACTCTAGTGAAAGCGTTAGCAGCTGCTAGTAGTCTTGCCTCTATTATTTTTATCACTGTGGTACTTCCTGCAGAATATAACATTGATCCCTCTGGGATTGGCCAAGCCTTAGGATTGACAGTTCTTGCAGCAGTTGAATCTCCCTCCCCGTTAAAAAAGGATACCAGCGCGAAAGGGCAAGGATATCGGACAGATGATACAACCATAGCCATTGCAGCCAATAGTGGACTCGAATTCAAATTCCTTGTTCAAAAATACGATGAATTGAACTATGAATGGAGCAGCGGCGAAAGCGATCTCTATTTTGATTTTCATGGAGAACCACAGGGTGACACCACCGGTTTTTTTAAAAGTTTTACTGAGGCAACAAGCAGTGAAATGAAAGGTTCAATCATCGCACCCTTCACAGGCTCCCACGGCTGGTACTGGCGAAACCGAACTGATAATGACGTTGTTATTACCCTTAAAACCAATGGCCTCTACGAGATCATTGGCTTAAAGTAATCCGGCACTGTGCGCTTGTCCGAGTCAGCATAACCGCTCCCTGACCACGCCTTTATTTTGCTGTTTCTTTCAATTCCTGAAATAAACATCTTGTTTCGCTATCGATTAAGATATTTCAAATCAAGCTCTGCTGCGCGCACTAGCTTGCGCTCGCTTATGGCAAGATACTTGCGCTGTAGTTATCCCAGCGATTCCTGATTTTCGGTTTATTGAGCCAAACAATAGCAACGGCGACTGATGGACTGCGATATTCTGATTATAATGGGAGATGGCGATCTCGCCAAACGGAAGCTGTAGCACGCTCTCTATCACCTAGAGCAATCTGGTTGCTCGTCCGATTCGCTGCGCATTGTGGCCCTGGCCCACAGAAGATTATGACTCCATCGATTGGGTAGCTCGGGTACGTCAACGGTTTGATGATTTTCAAGACCAAAGCCCTGACGAAACCCTATGGCTTAAGTTCGCCAGTCGATTACATTATGTCAGCTGAGTAAGTGGTCGCTAAAGCTACCCATTAAATATAATAGGTTCAGTGAAGTAATCATTAGATACAGGCACTTTTTTATGTGCCCACAATGTCACGCGGCAATCACCACGAACAAAATTCTCGAGTAAGGCAATTCCAAAAACTTCTCAAGAAAAGTATTAAAAGTAACTACTAAGAAAACTATAGAAATAACCCAACAGGAAATTAACACCGCTAATTTTATCTTTTGGTTTTTTTTATCACTATTTTGCTACTATCCAGCCTACTCGTTGAATGGGTAAATAGAACTTATAAATAGAGCGTGAACTTAGGGCATAATTGTGGACCCAAACAGACTCAGCAAAATCGCTTTCGCCGTTGCTGGATGCGGAATAGGCACCTATGCTGGCATGGATGTTGTTATGAAAGGCCTTTCTTTAGAAATAGGCTCTTACAACGCTATGCTTTGGCGCAGCTGTATTGGAGTTGTCATGGCCGGCACCCTCTACTTTTGGCGCCGTCCTCGTTGGCCTTCCTCTGCAACATTAAGACTGCATGTCTGGCGGGGTTTCGTGACCTCAGTTATGGCCTTCCTTTTTTTCTGGGGACTTAAGTACCTTCCTGTAGCAGAAGCCATAGGCCTGACTTTTATCGCCCCTTTGATTGCACTGTATTTGGCGGCGATAGTTCTAAAAGAAGAAATCGGAAAACAAGCAGTGGCTGCATCTATCATTGGCTTGTTTGGCGCCTCTATTGTGATTGCGGGTCGCCTTAGTGGCGACTATAGCGAGGACGTCAGCAGAGGCATTGCGGCAATTATGACCTCGGCCGTGCTCTATGCTTACAACATCATCTTGCAGCGACAGCAGGCGCTAGTCGCAAAGCCTTTTGAAATCGGCTTTTTTCAAAACTGTACGGTTATTGTTGTTTTTGGCTCTCTGGCACCTTTTTTTGCGGTTGTTCCAAGCATCAGTTTGCTGCCAAACATTTCTGCTGCTGCCGGATTAGGCCTAGTTTCACTGCTAATGATGTCTTGGGCGTACGCCCGGGCCCCTGCAAGGGTTTTAATCCCTGTTGAGTATACAGCTTTTGTTTGGGCGGCAATTCTTGGATGGATGGTTTTTGATGAGTCAGTGACCGCTGCAACAGTCTTAGGAACTGCGCTGATTGTTTTTGGCTGTGTCGTCTCTGCCTGGCATAAACCTGAACGATTGAATCATGTGGAATCGACTGCGGCGTAATTGTGTTGTTATGGTGGGGCTTCCTATTTAATAGCTTGGACTATTTATCAGGCAATTTATCAGGCAATTTATCAGGCCATGCTTAAACAATCGTCATAGACAATGGCTTAAGTAATCGTCTTTACTATCACCCGAGCAAAAATCAAGCCGTCCTTGCGCACTCAAATCGAAAAAAATTTTCATTAACAGCCGCCCCAAGAAAAACATACGGCAGTTTATTACGCTATAAATACTCCATGAAATTAGTGTTTAAAACTTACCAATCCAAGTCGTCTGGAATCTGATAATCTGCATAAGGATCGTCAGCAGAGACTGCTTCATTCTTTTTAGCTCTAAAGACGATTAAAGCAGAATCCCGTTGCCCAATTTTATCCGCCACCATTGCTGGAACTAATGCTACCTTGTCCGATTTTCTCACTATGACAATCTGACCATTGCTAAGCTGATCCACCTGCTGCTGACTTATCCATAGGTTTTTGATTTTACTACCATCCGCAAAACTGTATTTTTTATCGCCTTCGATACGAATAGAATTTACCTCTATCAACTGCTTAACTTGAGCTGCGATTGCCTTGCGCTGTTCTTTCGCATTTTTCTCTAGGTTTAGCTTCCTATCCTTATTAGTCTGCTCCGCTTTTTGTCGATCTAATTCCACTTTTCTTTCATCAACGGTAAAATTTTTACCGGTGGTTTTTCTCACCAGCTTTTCTTCTTTGAGTTTAGCGCGCTTAAGCTGTTTAGCCTTCTTGTCGTCGATTAAACCTGACTTTTTTAACTGATCTTGAAGAGAATTACCCATGATTTATCCCGCGAGTAGTGATTTCTTAAAATTAAACCATTGACTGTTTTTCGAGTATCCGAATTGAGAAATCAGCATTAAGCTTACCTATCTTTCCGAGCACCGTATCCACATTCGTTTGCGACATACTCCAATAATAAGGGGTCATCATCAGTAGATCCTTTCTGCTTTGCAGCTCAGGCAATTCAAATTCAAAGCTTAGCCTTTTTGAAGTTATGAGTTTAAAACCATCTGGTATCGTTTCCTCAACCACATGGTCACGTGCAGTTTCATAAACTGCCTGACGTAGCTGTGTAAGGTGTTCTTGAGCCGGACTCACCTGTAGCCAAATGCCACCATCGGCTAATATTCGACGCACTTCACCTGTAGCAACAGGTGCAAAAATTTGGAGCACAACATTTTGGCTTGCACTCGCCACCGGAATTTTAAAATTACTGGCAATTACAAACTCTAATTCTTGATACTTCTTTGCCGCTTTTTCGATAGCTGGTTTAGAAATGTCATTGCCGCCTGCTTTTACCTTTATTCCGGCCTTGTTGAGCGCTGTGCTTATCATAGCTGAATAATAGCCTTCGCCGCAGCCCACATCATAAAGAGCTAAGGCTTTATCAGGCTTAGGTGACACAATCAGCTGTGTAAGTGACTCAACTAAGGGGTGATAGTACCCGGCCTCCAAAAAAGCACGCCTAGCCTCCATCATAGCTTTGCTGTCACCTGGTTCGGACTTGTTTTTATGGTTTGCTAGCAGCAAATTCACATAACCCGCTTTGGCGTGATCGTAGCTGTGGCCATTTTCGCATTGCCATTGCTTCTCAGTCAGCAACAAAGGCCAACGGCAGACAGGACAAATCCACATTTTTTGTAATCTCATCATTGATTTAGATCAATATTGGACCATGGTTGGGATGTAAAAGAACAGAGGTTAAGTGCCATTCAGATGGTTTCTTTTCCTGTCCACAGAACAAAGACACCGCCAAAGAATGCATGGACATGGCTCGGCGGAGCTTTTATTCTTCTGTGCCGACACCACAATAATCAGTACAACAGGAAGCCAAAGATGAAACCCATCATAGCTACGTTCGCGGGCCTCACCCTCTTACTAACCGGAGTTAGTGCCACCGCAGCCGACACAAGCCTATTATTCATTGGCAATAGTTTTACTTTTGGATATGGATCAGCTGCGAGACATTACCGCACGGAAAGCGTGACTGATCTTAATAATCAAGGCATAGGTGGAGTTCCAGCACTGTTTAAATCTTTCACAGATCAAGCCGGCCTGAACTATGACGTCTACCTTGAAACACAACCCGGGGCCGGTATCGACTACCATTTGGAAAACAAACTCAGCGTGATTGGCCGTCGACCTTGGGATAACGTGGTTATGCACGGTTTTAGCACCCTCGATAGCGCCAGGCCTGGCGACCCAGAGGTACTAGTGACTACCGTCGCTCAAATGGCGGAATTCATGGAACGCATGAATCCAAATGTTGAAATTTATCTCACCGCCACTTGGTCGCGAGCAGATCTTATCTACCAAGCCGACCGCCCGTGGACAAATGAGCCAGTCCAACAGATGGCCTTGGATGTACGTGCCGGATATGACCTAGCAGCAGCTAATTCGAACGCCGTTAAATCGGTAAATGCGGTAGGCGAAGCATGGACTGAGGCAATGGAATTGGGCGTAGCAGACGCAAACCCCTACGACGGAATAGATGCCGGCAAGATCGACCTGTGGACCTGGGATCATTATCACGCCAGCAACTTCGGTTATTATTTAGAGGCTCTGGTGGTCTTTGGCAATGTTACCGGACTCGACCCTAGGTCATTGGGTGAGAATGAGTGCTCCGGCTACGAGCTAGGAATGTCGAGATCAGAGATTAAGGGACTGCAGCTAGCGGCATTCAATCAGCTGGCAAAAGAAGGCAGAGTGGAGCCAGCTCCACTGGTTTTACCAAGCCCTGAAGCCCCACAACACTGCGGACCTGCTCGCTAGCCGGCTAAGCCCTAAACAATCTTGAACCCGAGCAGATTGGCCCTTTTAATCAGGGCCAATCACGCGATTTAAGAGGCTAACGCTCGATCACTTTACGCGTTAGACTAGATCCTGCCTATTTAAAGAAAGTTACCGAGGATCATGCCCTGACATTATGTCCTCTACAGCCCTTTTCCCACCAACCGAGAATAAGGTATTCTTTGCTCTATACTAAATAACAGACACAGTGAATTATGAGAATCGACCCATCATCGAAACTAAGTATGGCTATGTTAATAGCGGCAATCGCCTGCATTAGCTCGCTTGCTCACAGCGCCGATACTGCGACAGCGGCGCAGTCTCAAGACTTGGAAGACAGCAACTGGCAGCTTGTGCGAATGGTTGTGCTAGGCGGTTATGAATTCATTCCAACCGAGCCGGCTAAGTATGTGTTGAATTTTCGTAGCGACAGTAGACTTACCGGCAGCTCAGACTGCAATGATCTGGGTGGCTATTGGATACAGGAAGGGTCAGCACTGCGCTTTGAACCATTGAGCTCGACTCGCAAGCTGTGTGCGCCCGGATCCCTGCATAACAACTTGTATCTATACCTTCGCGGAACGGAAGCGTTCAAAATTGTCGATGGCAACATGATCCTGAGCACCACCACCGATGGCGTAGAGCTGGAGTTTGAAAGTCGGTGAAGTGCAATTTTAAATCGTTGGCGTGCGGCTTAGCCATAAAAACAAGCCGCTGCTGCTAAGCCTCAATTGCAACTGGCCAGTACAAGACCCCTAAGTCGTCCCTCAGCATAGCCAGCCACCACACCTAATCTAAAGACAAGCGGTGAGCTCCTATTGCTAGTTTGACTATAAAACGACTCCATTCACAGCAGAAAAACCACTAATGCTTAATTAACAGCTACCCACATAAAATTAAATATCTAGTGCCTCGCTAAAAATATTCAGCCGCTCGCAGAAAGAGGTTGGTTTGAGAGGTACAGCAGCCTACTTTAATTTAGGTCTGGCTGAGGCACAAAGACGGTTCCATCTTCAAGTTCAATTTCACGCAAATACATTGTGTACTGGCGCCTACCCTTGCGCCCGGTGGCCGTTACTTTAGAGCCGACTTTTAAAACATCAAGGGATATACCTTGCCTCTCCAAGGTTGTACGAGCACCTGACTCAATCAGCCAAAATGTTTCAGCACCTTGATGATTTGTATTCTTGATCAGTACTGACGCGTGAGGGTTTTGAAAACGAACTTTCTCAACAACCCCATCTATGGAAATTATTTCCTGAGTGAAATTTGCATTTGTAGAATGATGTGCATTGATAAAAGAAGGCATGCAAAGGCACACGACAAGAAACATCAGCGGCTTCATTAATTTAACTGCTGCGTACTAGCATTTAGCTTATCAAACCAATCATAGTCAGCATCGGTACAATCATAGAGGAAGATGTCGCTTTCTTCCGTTTTTCTGAAAACGTATTCTAGTACGATAGGTTTTTCATACAAGATATTGTCAATGTAAGTGTGAGTAATATGAAGGGCTCCCTCTTCTATATCCAGCTCTTCAAAGGCAACAGTATTGGATGACTGTGGGATTCCTCGGGACGTTCGGATATAGCCAAGAACGTGATTTCTAGATTCAATAATAAGGCGATCATTTTCCAAGTGTGCAACTGACGACCCCATCTCAGAAAAAGCAGTACCACTGAGGTTTTTAGTGCTAGGCAGTACCGACATCACCGAGACATCTCCTATCGGTATATCTCGCCTAAGATCAAACAGCTCATAGCTAATCAATACGGCGTCTTCAGACAACTCTATTTTAATACCTGAGTTTGGATTTGCCCAAATTCGAGCAACACTCGCAGGCACACATGAAAGACTAGGATCATCGGTAAGCAAATCATATTCTTGCTGTATGCGGCGCCCCTCTCCGGTTAAAAGAATCTCACTTTCAGAGCCAGGGGCGCTAAGCATCCAAACTCCAGAAAAATCTGGCAAAGCAAAGGCAGAGGCTGACAAGCTAAAAGCTGAGCTTAATAACAAACTCCTCAATATCATGTTAGAAACTCCCCGAAGTAGTTTTCAATTTATTTCTTTATGCTACCTATGTGAAAACACTCAAACAAAAACAGAATTTTATTTATACAATAGGGAAAAATTTTTACTTCGTAAAGACGACAGTTTTATTTCCGTCAACTATAACTCGGTTTTCAGCGTGCCAACGCACAGCTCTAGCAAGAACTTTTCGTTCTACATCATTTCCCAAATTTTTTAATTCAGCCACTGATAATCTATGGCTAACCCGCACCACTTCCTGTTCAATAATCGGCCCTTGGTCTAACTCGGCCGTAACGTAGTGAGAAGTTGCACCGATTAGCTTTACGCCTTTTTCATAGGCTTGGCGATAAGGGTCTGCCCCTGCAAACGCCGGCAAAAACGAATGATGGATGTTAATGATTTGGTTTTTGTAACGATTAACAAACTCTTCTGAGAGAATTTGCATGTATCTTGCCAGTACGACAAGGTCTACTTTCCCCTGAAGTAAATTAGCGGTGGCCGCTTCAGCTTCGGCTTTATTCGATGCGGTAACAGGGACGTGTTCAAAGCAAAAACCAAGGCCTTCGACCTGTTTTCTTAAGTCTTCGTGGTTACTGATTACCATCGGTATTTCAATAGGCAGTATTCCCCGAGACGCGAGCCACAGCAATTCCATTAAGGCATGATCAAATTTTGAAACGAAGATCGCAACGCGGAGCTTTTCCGTCGCTTTGGTCAAAACCCATTGCATGTCATAGCCGGCGGCCACTCTTTCGCTAAATGTTTCAACGAAAGCCTGCTTTCTTTCCCCTAAATTTTTCAATTCAAACTCTAGCCTGAGAAAAAACTTACCCTCCGGTGCGCCGCTTGAATGCTGGTCGAGGTCGATTATATTCGCGCCGTGGTTATGTAAGAAAGTAGACACAGCCGAGATTATTCCTGGCTTGTCAGCACAGCAGACAACAAGGCGACCAATGTCCATAAGACTGGCCTTTTCAGCCATCAAAGGGTTACTCATATTCTTAATCTCATCCCGTGTAACTAATTGACAGAGTTTGATATTGATGTCTTTTGGTCAGGTAGTATAAGGTATTGACCACCCCGTAGGTCGATCCTTGCAAAGAATACGAGAAATACAGCAAAGCACTTATTCCCTGACTGCCCTCATTTTAGTAGCAAATCCCTAATATTTCTGCGCTATCTAGGATAAGATTCAAGTAGTTGAGTTTTTTCGCTAGGCAGGCTGGAAGTCTTCCGCTACTGATACCTTTAACTTATTTTATTTTCGAGAATCAATTATGTCAGAAGCTACTATCACCGACACTGACATCACCGACACTGACATCACCGACACTGACATCACCGACACTGACACTGACACTGACACACCGGAAAATCATGCTTCGGACCATGAAG
>CAJWGN010000005.1 GCA_913031035.1 uncultured Gammaproteobacteria bacterium | reverse complement strand
GAAAGACGAATATGTTTTTTGTTCTAGTGACACAATGAGTTTTAGTGACATCTTAGATTTGGAGCCGGTTGCTACCTATAGGGAAGAGGAAGGCCTTAGTTTGATTTTAACTAAGGTAGCCGCGATGCAGGCGGGGTTCGATTATTCATCAGTTTTTAAATGCATTACGCTGACAGTCCACTCCAGTCTTAATTCTGTGGGTTTAACTGCAGCGGTTGCCAATCGCTTATCAAGTCACAATATTAGTGCCAATGTCGTGGCTGCGTATTATCATGATCACGTTTATGTTCCGTTAGCCAAGGCTGAGCTAGCTTTTGAGCTGCTCAGCGATTTGCAAAGCTAATTAGACGCTTTCTTCCCTTAGATATTCTAATAGTTTAAATCTCTATGATGTTAAACCCATCAATACTTATTGTCCTATACTGGCGCTGATTATCTGGTGACGAGCCAGCATCTTAGACAGTATTTTCTATATGGGTAGTTCATGGAAAACCTAGTAAAAGGTCTGCTATAGTAGGTTTAGGTAAGTTTAAGTAGGCTTAATTAAAATTTCGAAATCACCAATAGGGTATGAGCATGAAGAAAACACTTTTAGGACTAGCCACAACGGCTATGCTGATAAATAACGCTTGGGCTGTTGAAGATGTTGCCCCTTCGCTAGAAAAAATAGTGAATTTTCGCCAGTATAGCGAGAACTTTGCAAGCTCAGGCCAGCCCAGCGCAGAGCAGTTTGCTGCTATTGCTGAGCAGGGGTTTGAAAGGATTGTCTACATAGCCTTCACCAACAACCAGAATGCTTTGCCAGATGCTGATCAGGTTGTAAAAGGCTTGGGAATGGAATACATGCATGTACCTGTGACATTTGATAATCCCCTCCCAGATGACTTTTATGCTTTTTCAGATTCTATGCAACGAAACACAGATAAGAAAACTTTACTGCATTGCCAAGTTAACGCTAGGGCGACTGCGTTTAGCTTTTTGTACAGAGTGATTCATGAAGAGGTATCTATTTCAGAAGCTAAGGCTGACATGAACACCGTCTGGCAGCCGAATGAAGTATGGAGAGACTTTATCTTTGAGGTGCTTGCTCAAAATGATATTTCACCGGACTGTGAAGACTGCGATTGGACGCCTCCACCTCCGCGTGAACAATAGCTAGTAATTAACTATAGGCCTCAGTAGTGGGGGTGGATCAATTGTATTAGGTGTAATTGAATGGGAAGTGCTTGCCCAAGATGTCTGAGTTAGCACCATAAAATAGCACCGTAAGTTCAGCCTGATGAGTATGAAAGCGGTTCAAAAAAAAAGGCGAGTTCATTGAACTCGCCTTTTTTGTTTTGCTAAGGATTAATCAGTTCTTACTCTGATCCACCCTCTTCAACGTTCTGCCAAGTATAAAAGCCCATGAACATCTCTTCCCAGCTTTGCTCACCCCAAACGATCTCACTGCTGGGGTCAGGGTTGTAAGGGTTCTGAGTAGAATTGTCAAAAGCGCCTGTGGCCACAATCTTAGTGCCCGCTGGCACTCTCAAAGGCGTTTCCAATTCATGTGCCAACTGCCAGTTGAATGAGTAAGCAGGCACTGAAAGAAGCATCTCTTCGCTGCCGTCTGGATACTGAGCGACAAACTTCATCCGTTTACCGCGAAAATGCATGTGTGGCATTAAGCTGCGGATCTCCGCTTCGTCTGCTACATAAGTAACCAGCTCCATCTCATGGCCTTTTGCATTCGCTGGAATTTCAAGGCTGAAGGCATTGCCGACACCGCCTGACATTCTCTTTTCCGGAACCATGCCTTCTTCATAGAAGTAGATGCCAATTTCGGTAGCGTCAGTCATTTCCTTGCCAGTTGTTGTGTAATGCATCTGCAAGTTAAGCTGTGTGCCTGCCTTCAGTAAGCCACCTACACCCGCTGGGTTCAGCTGCCCGACATTGCCAGGGGCATAGCCGGCAACAGAACCTTGATCAGGATCGCCGCCGCCAAGTAGAGTGCTTATATCAATTTCAGGATTTTCGCGGAATATCTTGTCGATGTCAGGGCGCCCGCCACTAGCTACTGAAGCAAACAGCTCGGTTCTTACAGCCGCAGCGCGTTCTTCGGGCAAGCTGTTGATAGCAGCGAAAAGAGCTTCCTGTGGGTTGGCAGCACCACCCGGTGGGATTACTGTCGTAATGATATGGTGAAGAACCTCAGGAGATCCAGGAGAGACTTCACTGCCTCTAATCCAGACGTCTTTTTCAAGGCCTAAATCGATCGGAATATCCATATAATCAACTACACCGGTAGCTGGAATAGTTTGTGGAGGTACTGTAACAATCAAGTCAGGTTCACCGAATGACCATTTAGTATCAGGCCAAACGAGGTTTGCCAATGGATCTGCATCTCCCTCCACGACAGAGCCTGCGTTCACCCAGCGAACGAGTTTTTGCATTTCTTCGTCGCTAAGGTTCATTTCATTCTTCATCTTAAGGCCGATTTTATTATCGATTTGGCCTGGAGGCATGCGCTTAGTCATTACCACTTCGCGTATCATTGGTGACCAACCTTGCACTGCTAAATTGCTGTCCATTGCAAAAGGGGCTATTCCGCCTTCGCGATGACATTCGGCGCAGTTCTCAGCAATGATCGGCGCGATATCTTGGGTGTAAGAAAGATTAGCATGTAGCTCGGTATTGATGAATTCAATTGCCGGCCCAGATGCAGCTACTTCTACTAAATCGGTTTTATCACCATTCAAGGCAGCTTGAATGCTTTCTTCAAGCTGATCGCTTGCAGGACCACGATAAAGAAGTTCAAAACTACTCGGGTTATAAAGCACTACTTGGTCCATGTGTTGGATGCCAAGCATTTCGGTAACCAATTGTGCGTCGTCCATAAGCACGGAGGCATCAACGCCTTTAGATTCCAGTAGGCTGGCCACGGCAGACCGGTCTGTTTCTAGACCCGGGTTCATCAAGAAAAAAGCGACCCCTTGGTCAGCATAAGTAGCTTGCAGGGCGCTAAACTGAGTTAGGTCAGTATCGGCTGTGAAGGGCATAATTACGGCGGCGCTGTGATCGTCGTACCAGGCCATATGCTGAAATGCGCCTTCGTGATCGATGAGTGCAAAGTCACCAACGCGCTCACCAGCTTGCACTGATAGGGCGGCTGCTGCGACTGCAACTGATAACGCTAGTCTGAGAGTTAATTTCACGACTTATCCTCTAGATGATTTATTTTAGTATTTCTTCAAGTGTACCCAATCTGGCTGAGAAATCAGCTTTTTTTTTGGCAATTTGTTACAAACCTACCCAGATTACTCTGCAGGCTAGTAATAGCATGGGCTTGATGAAATCAGGAGAGTGGATTGCAATACTTAGGCAAGGCATTAGAAGGGGAGTGTTACCGCTAAGTGTGAAAGCTATTCAGAGGATTAGTTACTAAAAATTGGAAGCACCTTTTTTTTAGCTAAGTCGAGTTGAAAAGTAACATTTTTATGGCGATGAAGCCTCCTGACAGGTAACAAACTCGATGTGAGTCTGAACTCATCCTGTGGTAGCTTTACAAGCTGCTGACTTTGGCCCTCCCAATTTGAGGTTGCAATGCTAGAAGAAAATTTCTTATTGGATGCGCTCTACTACCTGTGCGCTGCTGTTATCGCGGTTCCGCTTTTTAAGAAAATTGGACTCGGTTCAATCTTGGGCTACCTTTGTGCGGGCATAGTGTTAGGCCCAAATGTTCTTGGTTTAATAAGTGATCCAGAGGAAGTTCTTCATTTTGCCGAGTACGGCGTCATCCTCTTACTCTTCATTATTGGACTGGAACTAGCGCCGCAAAAGCTCTGGACCATGCGCGGTCAGATTGGTCTTATCGGTGGCAGCCAGCTGTTGATTTCAGCGGCCGTTTTAACCTGCGCTTTCTCGTTTATCGCACTGAGCTTTCAGCAATCCTTGGTGTTGGGCCTGGCTCTAGGTCTTTCTTCTACGGCATTTGCGATTCAGCTTATGAGTGAAGAGAGGATTATAGCCTCTCCTTTAGGCCGCAAAGGCTTTTCCATTCTCCTGCTGCAAGATTTAGCAGTTATTCCGATTTTGCTGCTAGTTGGCGTAGTAGCCCAAAATGGGGCGGCGGGAGAGAACTCTTATCCATGGTATTACTCGGTAGCTGCAGTCGTCGGGGTCTTGATTTTTGGCCGATTCGGCCTTAACCACTTGCTTGCGGCGGTAGCTCAGACTAACAATAAAGAAGTTATGACAGCTGCCAGTTTGCTGATTGTGATTGGTGTTGCTGTGTTAATGGACGCGGTGTCGCTCTCCATGGGCTTGGGCGCTTTTCTTGCCGGGATTATGTTGGCAAATTCTGATTATAGGCATCAGCTTGAATCAGATATAGAGCCTTTTAAGGGGATATTACTAGGCCTATTCTTTATCGCTGTTGGCATGACACTCAATGTTGCCTTGTTTCTAGAAAACCCGTTTCAGATGTTGTTTGGGGCGATGTTATTGGTCGCCACTAAAACCCTGATAATTGTGGCGGTGTTAAAAAGAAACAACGTCTCCTACAAGGAAGGTTTTCAGCTCGGACTGATGCTGTCGCAAGGAGGGGAGTTCGCCTTTGTGATTTTGTCCGAAGCTACTCAAGGGGGGTTGTTTAGCCCGGAACTATCGGCGCAGTTTATTTTGATAGTAGGCTTGTCGATGGCGCTGACATCGCCTCTTGTTGTTTTGCATCGAAAAATTTGGCACGCGCGCAGTGAATCTCAACCCGATCAAGATGCCCACTGGGACACTCATCATCCTGAAGTAATCATTGCTGGTTTTGGCCGTTTTGGGCAAATAATCGGCAGGATGCTATCAGCCCGCCATATCCCTTTCACGGCAATGGACAAGAACTCAACTCATGTTGAATTCGTTAAGCAGTTAGGGAATAGAATCTTTTTTGGTAATATGACTCGCCTTGACCTAATGCGGTCTGCCGGCGTTAAGCATGCGAAAATAGTGGTTGTCGCCGTAGATGAAATAGAAGAATCTCTCGAAATTGTCGCTCTGGTAAAAGAGCAAAATCCAAGAATTCGTATTATAGCTCGGGCAATCGATCGTACTCATGCTCGGCGGTTGCTAGCTAGCGGCGTCGAACATGTTATTCGAGACACTTTTGCCAGCAGTTTGGAGGCCGCAACTCGGACTCTCGAGCAGCTTGGTTATCCAGAAGGTCGTGCTCTGGAGGTTACTGAAATGTTTCGTAATCACGATGAAACCATGCTGCAAAATTCTGTAAAGCATGTAGATGACATTGATAAACTTCACAAGTTGGCGCGGGAGGGCCGGCAAGAGCTGCAAGAGCTATTCGAAAAAGATAGCCGCTGAGCTAACGGCTAGCCGTTACGTTCATCTTTATTGAGTAAAGGCTCGTTCTTGCAGTCATGAACAGCGTTTTCCCATCCGCTCCGCCGAAGCCAACATTCGCTGGCATCTGAGGCGTTCGAATAAACTCTATTTCCTCGCCTTCTGGATTTCTAACACTGACACCCCCAACCCAAGTGAGATAGACATTGCCCTGCTGATCCAAGGTCATGCCGTCTGAACCTTGGTCGGCAAATTCGATTTTATTAACCAGATAACCGTTTGGGCTGATATCGAAGCGGAAAACCTTTCTAAGCTCAGTGCTGGCTATATAAAGAGTTTTCCCGTCTTCTGTGCCAACCACGCCGTTGGGCTTGGGAATGTCGATAATCACGGGCTCTACACGGCTGCGATCTTGGCTTATTAGATATACATATTCACCTTCTTGAGAAATCTTCCCGGCGGGAAAGTTGTACCTTGGGTCAGTGAAATAAATGCTGCCATTGGGGTGAACCCATAAATCATTAGGGCTGTTAAAGGGCTTGCCAGCGTAGCGACTAACCACCGTAGACACGCTTCCGTCCGCCGCTAATTTGCTTATCCGCTGTCCGGACTGCTCGCAGATTAATAAGCTGCCATCTAGATCTATTGCCAGTCCGTTAGCATAATTACTAGGAGAGTAGGCTGGTAATATTTGGCCACTAGCTGTCATCTTATGAACAGTATTATTGTTGATGTCGGTAAAAAAGAGGTTGCCTAATTGATCTGCTACAGGGCCTTCAAGAAAACCGAAGTTAGAAGCCACCTCAATAACTTTTGCGTCGGCATAAATAAGTTGGGCTTCTGCAGCATTAGCTGAGCTACTAAACTGGGTTATGTAAATTAGTGTAAATAGCAGTGCGCAAAGTAGGCCGGCAACTGTTGATTTTGTTGGCAACTGGATTGTAGCTGAGTCAGTAATCACAAATACGTTCCTTAGGTAGTAAAGTTAAAGTTTAGCGCGAAAAGCCTTTTGGTGCAGAAGTTGTCCAGCTCAAACAATGTAAGTGATCCCAACTGTCATCGCATAGCGTATAATCAACATCGCTTATCCAAGTATTCAGCTGGCCTATCTGCTATCCGCAGGCCAGCTTAACTTGGTACAAACCTTCATTATTTACGGCAATGGACTCATGACTAAAGCAGTAATTCTTCTCAATCTAGGTACCCCCTCCGAGCCGACTGCAAAAGGCCTTCGAGAGTTCTATAAATATTTTTTCTCAGATCCTTTTGTGTTCGATTTCAACCCAATTGGCCGGTGGCTACTCAGGAATTTGATTATCATTCCTTTCAGAGCGCCTAAAACAGCCAAAGATTACGCTGACATCTGGATGGAAGGCGGCTCGCCGCTGAAAGTCTACGCAGATCGTCTTCAGAGCAGTTTGCAGGAAATGTTTGATGAGGCGGGGGAAGATATCGCTGTTTTCAATGGCATGGGATACAGCAAGCCGTTTGTGTGGGATGCGATGGCAGAAATTAAAGAACAAGGGATAACAGATATTCTTGTGTTGCCGATGTTTCCTCAGTTTTCAACTGCCACCACGGCGTCGGTATTCCACGAAGTTAAGGAGCAGGCCAAAAAGTGGGAGACTGCCCCCAATATTCATTTTGTTGATGACCTCTACAGCGAGCCAGCATTCATCCGAGCCTGGACGATCTTGATTACTAAGCACCTAGAAATTAACGACTACGATCACGTGATTTTTAGTTATCACGGTCTTCCTGAGCAGACTATTAAGAAGTTTGATCCTGAAAACTATTGTCAATTTGGTGAATGCTGCAAAACTATCACCGATAAAAACCGTCTTTGTTACCGTGCCCAATGCGTTCAAACTACTGCGGGAATCGTTGATGCCTTGGGATGGAATGAAGATAAATATTCAATCGCTTTTCAGTCTCGATTTGGCAAGCAACCATGGATAAAACCTTATCTTGATGAGCACATCATAGAGCTAGTCGATAAAGGCCTTAAAAAAGTGGCTGTTGTGACTCCATCGTTTATCTCGGATTGTCTCGAAACCATTCATGAGATTGGCATTGAGTACAGTGAAGAATTCATGGAAGCCGGTGGTGAAGTGTTTCAGCTTGTGCCAAATTTGAATGATGACCCAGCATGGTTTCGCTCTGTTTATGAGATTTCCAACAAGCATTTAGCGCTGATGCCCGAAGAAAAGGCTCTTTCTTGAGGTAGCTTCGAGCCTGCCAGTTTTGATCTTGCAACATCATGAGATGAGCTTGAATAGAAACTAAAAGAGCAGGCTAACTTAGCGCCGGCTAACGGTTATTACAGGCACAAAAAAGGAAGGTTAAGCCTTCCTTTTTTTAGGGCCGGGTGCGGCTTTACAAAATGTAATTTAACGTTAATTGCGCGGTTATCCAGATTTTGCCTAAGCGGTACCTTAAACCCATTGTGTGCAAGTTCGCGTGCTACGTCAGCTGCCTTTTACCATCAGATTAAGCTGTTGCTGAGCTCTTGGTTTGGCCTCAGATAGAGTTCTCAGCGCTGGTAACCCGCCGTGGGGTCCATTGAAAAGCTCCGCAGACTATTCTTGAATCTTCGATTGTGCAGTCGGAAGATTTGACACCCTCTACCGACAGTATCGCTTTGCCTTTGACGTTCTGCGTTAGAACAGAGCAAGAATAACTTGGCACGCCTTCAAGAATCACTTCACAGGCACCACATTCGCCTGTATCCCAGGTTATTTTGGTTCCTGTTAAGTCCAGCTTGTAGCGAAGTGTAGAGGCAAGGGGTTCAGATGGGAGTGCATCGACGGGTCGATTACGTCCATTAACATTCAGTGTTATTAAGCTTTCGGCTGCAGTCTATTCGGGTTGGGCATTTTCAGCGAGGTAGAATCCAGTGCCTGCAGTTGCAGCAGCACCGGAGAAAATAGCCCCCTCGAGAAAACGCCGACGAGTAAGTTTTGAATTCACTGGCGCCGCGTTTTATTGTTGTTGGAATTCACCTAGGAGGCGGTAAACGCCTTCAGTTTAATACAATAATCAAATATACCCTTAAGGCTGGGTTTTGCCCAAAAACCAACTATGCGATGGCTTAGTAATTTGTAATATATA
Source organism: uncultured Gammaproteobacteria bacterium (assembly GCA_913031035.1). GTDB lineage: Bacteria > Pseudomonadota > Gammaproteobacteria > Pseudomonadales > Pseudohongiellaceae > UBA9145. The sequence goes on along the minus strand of CAJWGN010000005.1, from coordinate 51,124 downwards.
TAAAACATCTGCTTATAGTCGCCGGGGCAAAAAGCAACAGACTGTCACGAATTCGCTAATGTGAAGGCGGGCGCGGTGGTTAAGAAGCAGCTTTTGGTTTCTGTCATGGCGTGCCTATCATGCTAATCTAACTGGCTAGATGAGTTTTTAACGCTAGGCTCTGGGGAGTCATTGGCTGTCGTCTATTTTATTAATAGTTTTGGAGTCTGCATGCGTTTCATTTTGTTCATGGCGATTAGTTTTAGTTTTTCAGCTGTTTGGGCGCAGCCCTCATCATTTGGCTCGGCTATGTTAAGCGAGTCGATGATAAGCATGGCAGAACGCTCTAATTTTGAAAGGACCTCGACGTTTCAAGAGGTGGTTAATGTTATTGATGCGCTGGATGCCAGCACAGATCTTATGCATCGCGAGATTCTAGTCACCACTGAAGAGGGGCGCTCAGTTCCAATTGTCGTATTGGCAAACCCAGCCATCGATTCTCCAGCGGCGGCGCAGACCAGCGGTAAGCCGGTTATTTACCTGCAAGGAAACATTCATGGCGGTGAGGTTGAAGGTAAAGAAGCCTCACTGATTTTGATGAGAGATATCCTGTATGGCGATAAAAAGCACCTGCTGGACAATCAGATCATTGTTTTTGTACCAATCTATAACGCTGATGGCAACGACGATATGGCTGTGGACTCCAGACCTAATCAAGAGATGAGTCCAATGCTGGCAGGGCAGCGTCATGCCCATGGCTATGATCTCAATAGGGATGGGATTGCATTAGAGGCTCCGGAAAGCGCCGCTTTGATGGAAAGAGTTATCTTGAGATGGGACCCAGACTTGCTGGTAGATCTGCATACCACCAATGGCACTTGGCATGGCTATTCACTTACCTATGCGCCGTCTTATCAGACCGCTGGCGACGGTGCGACATCTAACTACACAGCGGACATAATGTTACCGGCAATTAAAGAGTCGGTGAAAGGCAAGTTCAACTTAGACTTCAGTTGGTACGGTGGTTTTGATTACCGAGATTGGCCTCCTAAGGAGCTGCGCACCTATCATCACGCGCCTCGTTATCTGACTAATCAGATGGGCCTACGCAATCGCATGGCTATCTTAAGTGAAACATTTTCCCACGATCGTTTTTACAAGCGCGTTCATGCCGCGAACGTTTTTATTGAAGAAATTTTGGAGTACACCGCTGTTCATGGTGAAGAAATTCGGCGCATCAACCGGGCGGCGGATGAGCGTGTGGCAGCAAGTGGTTTCGGCCAAGAGCAGGGGGTCGAGTTTGAAATGCGGCCTTTAGATGAGCCGCTGGACTTGCTGAGCTACAAATACATTCCCTATCAAAAAGACAATGGTGAAACTGATTTTGTTAGAAGTTCGGAGCTAGTAGTTATAAAAGGGGTTCTCAACTACAACCGCTTCGAGGCCGCCGTTACAGCGAAAAAGCCCTCGGCCTATGTTTTCTCCGGTCGCTTTGAAGAGGTTGCGCAGAAGCTTCGCCAGCATGGAATTCCTGTGGAGGTCCTTAGCCGCGATAGACTAATCCTCGGCGAGGCGTACATGGTGGAGGAAGTGAAAAAACAATCCTTCGTTCAAAACAATCACCGCAACTCATTGCTCATCGGCAAATTCGTCTCGACTGAGCGGACTTTTCGCACAGGCGATTTTTATGTGCCGATGAATCATCGGCTAGCGAATCTAGCGTTCTACTTACTAGAACCGCAGGCCGATGACGGACTGGCCTATTGGAATTTCTTCGACTCGGCTCTTGAGAGGGAATTGGAAAGCGGGTCGAGAGCTGAGTTAGAAAGCTTGAATCCCATCGAGTACCCTGTATTTAAAGTTTTTCCTTAGCTCTGTTACTTGAAAAATTGATATTGTAATTGCCCCAGCCAGCTATCCGCTGTTTGGGGCTCTAGTTCTTACGTTCTCATTAGGGCCCAAGGTTTTAAAAGCCTCCTGAAAATGGTCGTACCAGTACTAGATTACTGCCAGCTCAATTCAATAATCGCTATCGCCTGCATAGAGCTGGGTTAAACCTCCTTCTGCTAGACCCTTCCATGGGAACTGCTGCACCCGAGCGCGATTCCCACGTTTTTTTATGTATTTCTAGATTCTTTTTAGCCCCAGAAAACCCCCAGAAAAGCCCCGAAAAAAATTACGAGCAAGCATCAGAATATCATCGTTAGAAAACCACAGCTAAAGCAGAAATCCATACGCAGAAAAGCAAATCGCTTAGGACCATTTTCGTTTCTGTCGTGTCTTACTTCTTCAACGGTAAGTCACTGTTCGGATAGGGGGGCTGTATTGTCAGGAACAACACCACAGTTTTGCTTCCGCAGAAGTGCAGCAACGATTGGGTGACCGGGGAGAGGTTATTTGGGGGTGGTGAAAATATTTTGACGAGGGTTGATTGAGGCAAGTCGAGCGGGGGCTGTCATTATGTAAAAGTAAAAGCAGGAAACTAGAGAAAAAGCAGAGCGTAAGAAAAAATAAGTACAAAAAAAAGGAGCCCCGAGGCTCCTTTTTCTATTTTTCGTAGCGCTTAACTAGAAACCGCCAAACTCGTAACGAACACCCGCTTGGATTCTCCAAACACTATCGTCTACGTCAGTTGTAAACGGAATACCTGTGTTTCTGCCGGCACCCGGATTGAAGTTTGAGTAAACAAACTGAGTTCGGTCTGCGCTTAAGGCTGCGTCCAAAATTGGAACAGCTTCAGCCACGTCACCTACGTCAACAAAACGCTGAACATTTTCGCCGTCATCAAACAAGTTAAGAAGATTCTCGATATCAAAGAAAAGCTTCAACTTGTGGTTAAAGTTTCCCGGCAGGCGAATATCTTGCTGAATGCGGATATCGACGTCTGTGCTCCAGTCTTGTTCAAACTGGTTTCTGCCAGCAATGCGACCGGCATAGCTGTTTAAGCCAGATTCTTCTAAGAATCTGAAGAAATCACCAGATTGACCAGAGTTAACGAGCGCGCTCATGTCGACTAGAGGATCGTTAGGTCCAGCAGGCACGTAGAACAGGTTGCGTTCTTCGTTGTCTGAATCACCAAACAAAGTTGATGGTGTATTGTTGTCATACGCGTAGCTGAAAGGACGGCCAGAGCGGCGACGTACGAACATGCCAACTTGCAATGGCGTGCCTTCAGTCCAATAGTGCTCAAAGTTGAGTGATAAAACAAAGTTGTGCTCGTTGGCATACTGCGCCGGAGCTAAACGGTTTTGATTGATAATAGCTGTAGCTACCTCTTCAAAGCCAGAAGTCGCTGTTGAGCTTGTAATCGGATTACCGATAGATGCGTCTGTGTAGGCATAACCAAAACGAACATCTAGTGCGCTGTTAGCAGAAAAATCAAATGAACGATTTAATTGTAGCGAGAAAGAGTGAGTCTCACCGCTTACACCGTTGGTCAATAAGATGTCTTGATCGTCACGACCTGCGTTACATGCAACTGATACATTGCTGAAGCCTTGTCCTGGGGCGATAAATTGCGCATCACAACCAGCAAGTAGCGGGTCAACAGCAAAGAACACCGGTCGGGCATCAGGTAAGAACTGCGGGTTGCCGCCGCTGTCAACTCGCTGAGTTAAGGTCAGGTCAAGAAACTCTGACGCGTCTTGTGCATCACTGTAAATGTAATCCCCCTGAACCTGCCAGCCGTCTAGGAAGCTGTTGTTAGACTCAACGAACCAGTTGAAGCCTAGGTTCCAGCGTTGCTGGTGGGGAAGGTTGAAGCTAGGATCAACTGCGTCAGCACGCCCGGTATTAAGACCGGCCTGTGCGCGTTGTGCTTGGCCGATACACGCTGGAATACCAGTGAATGTGCCGCCTTGAAGAACTTGAAGGTCTGCAGCTGCACAGTTTCTTTCACTTGCTGAGCCGATTGCGCCACCGAAGTTTTGGAAAGCGTTAGCAAAGTGAACTGTTGGATCTCCACCGGAGAACAAGCCAAAGCCAGCAGACATTTGAATAGGACCAAGCTGATTAAAAGGCAGGTCGTAAGTTAAGCCAAGGCGAGGCATCAATAGATCAAGGCCATCGAAGCTAGTGTCGTTGCGAAAACCATAACGCTGTTCGTAAACAGGGTTATTGATTGGGCGATCGTCTGACTGATACGAGTCATAGCGCACGCCAGCAACTACTTGTAGCGAGTCAGTTGGCTGCCAAGTGTCTTGGACATAGAACGAGTGAATGTCTCTTTGGAATGCTGCAGCAGCATCATTAATGTTGCCGGTAAAAGAGCCGTTTCCGTCGATTCCCTGAGCGGTGCCAGCTTGAAGAGCGGCAATGTCAGCAAACTCGATAGTGCCTGTGCCATTGGCAACAAACAGATTAAAAACACTCAGTGAGTCAAGCTCGTAACCTAGAGTGAAACGGTGATCGTTCCAAGTATAGTGGCCAGCAATTTTTAGCTGGTCCAGGTCATACTGAAGGTCGTTGGCGCTGCGGAATGTGCCAGGGCCTGACGTCAGTGCCACGCTGCCTGCGCCGTCAAAGACTTCAATACGTGGGATGTTGTCGTCTTGAGCTTCTCCGCCGCCAAACGGGCCTTGGTTGTCGATCACTTCAAGCTGTGAATAACGGAACTCGGTAGAAAAGCTGTCATTCCAGTCAGAGAATAAACGGAAAGACATCGCTTGTTGGTCAGTACCTTCAGCTTCAAAGTTATCGCTGAAAGTGAAACCGTTATAACCAAAATCGTCACCTTCTAAATTTGATTCTGTGAGATCTGTGTAGGTAAATTCAGCACGATGGAAGTCATTAATATTCCAGTCTAGACGTGCAAAATAGCGCTCTGAAGTCTGAGGTAGAGTGCGAACAATAGCGCCTGGGTCACGGCCATATTGATTGATCAATATGTCACGGACTTGGTTAGCGTCGTCTACTGTAATAAAGCGCTCATTGGCAAAACCGCCGCCTATAGGGCCATCGTTCTGAGCCGCGCCTTCGTCGGTTTCTTCATATGAGCCATAAAAGAAAAGTTTGTCTTTTATGATTGGACCGCCAATTTCGGCACCCCAGTTTAGGTCTTTGAAAGGCTCAGTGATAACGGTGTTGCCGTTGATCGTGTCACCGGTGCTGCTATCGTCGTTGAAAAGATAGAAAGTCGAACCTTGCCACTCATTAGTGCCAGACTTAGTTACGACATTGACGTTACAGCCAGTGAAGCGGCCGTACTGTACGTCGATCGGAGCGAATTCCACAGAGGCGTTTGCCATGCTGTCAAAAGGAATCGGGAAAGTATTTCGGGCTGAATTACCGGAAGCATTCAGGCCAAATCCGTCGGCAGAAGCAACGCCGTCAATAGTGAATGAGTTGGAGCGGTTGCTGCCACCAAGACATGACACGCCGAATCCGTTACCGCCATCTGCACGGCCTACACCCACTCGTGGGTCGAGTCGGATAATGTCGCGAACTTGTCGGCTAATAGAGGGGAGGGCGCTTATCTGGCCGAGGTCAAAAGAGCTGCTTGGCCCAATTGCTAAATTTGCCGTGCGCACTGCTGACGCGATAACAACAATTTCTTCGATGCCCGCTGTAATAGCTTCAAGCGCAATATTAAAGTTGACAGCACCAGAGAGGGTCGTGAAGACGTCGGTAATGGTAGTGCTCTGATAGGTTGCAGATGAAACTCTGATTGTGTAAGGCCCGCCAACTGTAAGGTTACGGACGTTAAAGTTGCCGCTATCGTTGGTGGAAACACTTCGGTTTGAGCCTGTTCTAGTATCACTCACAACCACTGTGGCGCCTACTTCGGCATTACCAGATGGGTCTAGTACTGTTCCTCTAACGGAACCTGTGATTTCCTGCGCATTAAGTGCGACAGGGAGCGTTAGCAGCAGCATTGCCGCTAACAGTGCTTTGCCAAAAAAGGCAAATACATTCCTTGAGGAATGTGGGGATAAAAATGCGCTTTGCATTGTCCAACTCCGATAGTTCATAAAACGCACATTATCATTAAGAAATGTGACAGAGATATTTCAATTGCGCAGATAAAAGGGCCTATATCCATTGTTTTTCCTCGATTACTGCGCAAGTTAATGAAATGAATGAAATAATACTGACACATTATTTTTTTCATTATTTTGATGCAAAAAAATAATAAAGATCTTCTGGAAGGCAACAGATTTTTCAATTATTGGCTAGTCGTTTCCTCGGGCTAGCATCGGTCTAGTCAGTGGCCTCGACTCTGCTGAGTGGCTTATTTTAGGGGTCGCTGCCAAAAATGCCGTCGGCAGCACGCTCAGGCAGTGTCAGACTGTATTTATGGCTGGACATAAGCGGCTGCAAATGAAGGTGAATAGTTGTTGGCAGGTGCAGTTAAGTGGACACAGAGAAGTGGCGAAGTACTTACCCAAACCCACTAAACCCAAACCCACTAAACCCAAATCTTTGCCAGATAAGCTTACTTATCTTCCGGAAATTTTTTCCGGCGATTGGGCGATTGAGAGGCGGTATATCAGTCAAAAACGTAAGCTACTGCAGGATTCAATCATCAGCTTAAGTGCTGGAGACTAAAAAGGTGCAAGCAATCGGGTGAAATTAAGCAGCTGCCTGAGTATTGACGCAGGCAGCTGTTTGGAACTTACTTGATTCCAGCAAGGATCTTCTTGATATAGGTGCCAGTGTGGGATTTCTTAGACTTAGCTACGTCCTCAGGGGTGCCTTGGGCGATGATTTCGCCGCCGCCACTGCCGCCTTCAGGGCCTAGATCGACTATCCAGTCAGCTGTTTTAATAACATCTAAGTTGTGTTCTATGACGACTATCGTATTGCCTTGATCGCGCAAATGATGAAGCACCGCCAGCAGTTGCTTAATGTCATGAAAATGTAAACCGGTGGTAGGTTCGTCTAGGATATAGAGAGTTTTACCGGTGTCACGTTTCGACAGCTCACGAGACAGTTTGACACGCTGAGCCTCGCCACCAGAGAGGGTGGTTGCCGCTTGTCCTAAGCAGATATAAGAAAGACCTACTTCCATCAAGGTTTGCAGCTTTCTAGCAATGGCAGGAACAGGATCAAAGAACTGTCTGGCGTCTTCAATAGTCATATCTAGCACTTCGTTAATATTTTTACCTTTGTAGCGAACCTCTAAAGTTTCTCGGTTATACCGTTTGCCACGACAGACATCGCATGAAACATAAACATCTGGCAGAAAGTGCATCTCTACTTTTACCATGCCATCGCCCTGACAAGCTTCGCAGCGACCGCCCTTTACATTGAAGCTAAAGCGCCCCGGCTTGTAGCCCCGGCTGCGTGCTTCCTGAGTGCCGGCAAATAGCTCTCTGACAGGGGTGAAAATGCCTGTGTAAGTAGCTGGATTCGATCTAGGGGTGCGCCCGATCGGGCTCTGATCTATATCCACTACTTTGTCCAACGCCTCCATGCCTTTGATTTCTTCATAAGGCGAGGGTGTAAGGGTGGTTGCGTTGTTTAACTTAGTAGCGGCAATAGGATAGAGGGTGCCGTTAATTAGAGTGGATTTTCCTGAGCCTGAGACACCGGTGATACAAGTAAACAGTCCGATAGGAATGCTTAAACTGACGTTTTGAAGATTATTGCCATTAGCGCCAATGAGCTCTAAGGTTTTGCCATCGTCATTAACTGTCCGCACGGCTGGAATCGCTATCGATTCAACACCTGAGAGATACTTTCCTGTTAACGAGCGTTCTGACTTCATGATGTCCTCAACGGTGCCTTCTGCAACGACTTCGCCGCCGTGGACGCCTGCGCCGGGACCAATATCAATGACGTGATCGGCATTGCAAATTGCTTCTTCATCGTGTTCTACGACAATTACCGTGTTGCCTAAATCGCGCAGATGAAACAGGGTTTTCAGAAGACGGTCATTATCCCGCTGGTGAAGACCGATAGAAGGTTCATCAAGGATGTACATCACGCCAACCAGACCGGCGCCAATTTGGCTAGCGAGTCGAATACGCTGCGCTTCTCCGCCTGAAAGCGTGTCGGCGCTGCGGCTGAGGGTAAGGTAGTTAAGGCCAACATCCACTAAAAACTGCAATCTGTCCTGTAGCTCTTTTAGAATCTTGTCAGCAATCTTTGCTTTGGTGCCGGTCAGTTTTAGCGTGCTGAAATACTCAGATGACTGAGCAACGGTCATCGAGGTGATGCCGGGCAGGTTCAATCCTTTTAGTAGGACAAAGCGGGCATCCCGCTTCAGTCGGGTGCCTGCACAGTCCGGGCATGACTGAGAACTAAGATATTTAGCCAGTTCTTCTCGTACATGATTCGACTCTGTCTCCCGGTACCTGCGATCCATGCTGGGTAGGATTCCCTCGAAAGGGTAGCTTCTGGTGACGGTATCACCACGGTCATTAACATAGTGAAAATCGATTACTTCCTTGCCGCTGCCGTTGAGAATAAAGTCGCGGTGTTTCTTGGAGAGCTTGTCAAAGGGGGTATCAACACTAAAGCCATAGTGCTTAGCTAGAGAGGTAAGCATTTGAAAATAATAGATATTGCGTCGATCCCAGCCACGAATAGCGCCTTCAGCAAGAGCTAGGGCTTCGTCTACCACTATCCGAGACTCATCAAAATACTGTTTTACGCCAAGTCCATCACAGCCCGTACAAGCGCCAGCTGGATTGTTAAAGGAAAACAATCTTGGCTCTAATTCAGAGATGCTGTGGCCACATTGGGGGCAGGCAAACAGGGAAGAGAAGACTAAGTCTTCAGTCTTATCGTCTTCTTCCATGAAACTTACTACGGCTAAGCCGTCGGCCAGCTGAATTGCTGTCTCGAAACTCTCAGCTAAGCGTTGCTCGAGGCCTGGCTTAATTTTGATTCGATCAATGACAACGTCTATGGAATGCTTTTTATTTTTTTCGAGTTCAGGTGGATACTCTATCTCGCAAACTAAACCGTCAACCCGTGCGCGAATAAATCCGCTCGTGCGCAGTTCGCTAAACACATGTAAATGCTCGCCCTTTCTTTCTCTTATCATCGGTGCCAGCACCATAATTCTTGAGTCGGCTGGCAGGGCCATGACTTTGTCGACCATCTGGCTGACAGTTTGTGCTTCCAGCTTTACGTTGTGATCTGGGCAGTGAGGGTCGCCAACTCTGGCAAATAGAAGTCGAAGATAATCATAGATTTCGGTAATAGTTCCGACAGTTGACCTTGGATTATGCGATGTGGACTTCTGCTCTATGGAAATTGCAGGTGAAAGCCCCTCAATATGATCAATATCGGGTTTCTCCATCATCGACAAGAACTGCCGAGCATAGGTAGATAGTGACTCTACATAGCGCCGCTGCCCTTCCGCATAGAGCGTATCGAATGCCAGAGAGGATTTCCCCGATCCTGACAGGCCGGTAATAACCACTAGCTTGTCTCGCGGAATAGTAACGTTGATATTTTTCAGATTATGGGTGCGTGCACCACGTACAACAATCTTATCCATGCAGGTCTCGGTTGGAATAGGGGAAACCGGGCATTATCTTACAAGTAGTACACATAGAGCAAAGGCCATGACCCTTAGTTGCTACATTAAGTTAATTTAGAGGAATATTTCTCATGCCAGCGGCCATAGTATAAACTGATGCCATATAACCGAAAAAAAAATTTGAGGGATTCAATGTGGCAAGTCGAGGCGTAAATAAAGTAATTCTGGTAGGCAATGTTGGCAATGATCCTGAAGTTAGGTACATGCCTAATGGTAATGCTGTCGCCAATGTCTCTATCGCGACCAGCGAAACCTGGAAGGACAAGGGCAACGGTGAGCAGCAAGAGAAGACTGAATGGCACCGAGTTGTGTTTTTCAATCGCCTTGCCGAAATCGTTGAGCAATACGTCAAAAAAGGCAGCAAGCTCTATCTAGAAGGGCGTTTGCAGACTCGCCAGTGGGAACAAGAAGGCGTCAAGCGCTATTCAACGGAAGTCGTGGCCAGTGAAATGCAAATGCTAGATTCTCGTGGTGGTGGGGCAATGGAGCAGGGCGACGGTAATTCTTTTGGCCAGTCCCAGCCTCAAAGATCACAGCAAGGGGCTCCGCAATCCGCGCCTCAATCTGCCCCCCAATCTGCCCCGAGTCAGGCTGCTCCATCAAACTTTGATAATTTTGATGACGACATACCCTTCTAGCAGAGCTTAGCTGAGAAACGGTGTTGCGTCCCAGCGGTACCGCTTCCTCGCCAAGGCTTGCTCTGTCTTGTGAAAAACACGGCTCTTCTTTGATCAACGCTTGACTTACACTTCTTATTGACCGAAGTTATTAGGCCGTATTAATAGCCTATGTTGTTAATCGGCTAAGATAAATAGGAATTTTTTGTGAAGCTGTTTCTGGTTGGTGCGAATAGCCCGACAGGAAAAGAATTGGTTGAGATCTTGCGCCGGCGTAAGGTTGGCTTTTTGGCGCCTGCGGATAAGCATTTTGAGCCAGGCAACGAGGTTGCCCTAGCCAAAATGATTACCGAATACAATCCTGATCAGCTTATCAATTTGGCAGATTTTATCTCAGGTAATCACAGTGCTTTGAACAGAGCCGAGAAAGTTCAGCAGCGTTGCTACTTAATAAACACCTACCTACCTTCTGCGCTCTCTGAAATATGTAATCACTTGAACATTCCAATGATTCATCTATCGAATCCTTATGTTTTCGACGGTGAAAAACGCCTCGGTTATAACGAAAATGATGAGCCAAATCCTATCGGTATTTACGGTATTGCCTCGCTAGAGGGTGAGTTAGCTGTTCAGGCGCACGCCTCCCATGTGATTATTAGATCTGGGTGGTTATTTGGTAAGCATAAGAAAGGGCTTATTAAGTCTTGGATTCGCTCAGCCATTAAAAATGACGGCATGCTTCAAGTCGCGCGGCGAAGATTTAGTCCCACTCACACCGGTGATTTAGCTTCTGCGATTTTAGCAGTTTCACAGCAAATAGACTGTGACGCGAATGTTTGGGGGATATACCATTACAGCGGTTTGGAGACCAAAACTGAAAGTGAGTTTGCTGAGCAGACGTTAAAATATGCGGCCAATAATGACGAAAAAATTTATCAGTTGTTGGATAATAAAAAAGTCATTGAGCGGGATGTGCGTTCACCGGAAATTCACAGTGCAACACTTTCAAGCAAGAAGATATCCGATACCTTTGGCATTAAGCAAAGGTCATGGCACGGGAATCTTCAGGATACTGTGAAATCTCTGTACGCCGGCAAAAAGAAATCCTCGAATTAGCGCATATCTGCGTCACCCGCTTTGTCCGATAATACGGCCTAATCCTAATTAGAATATCAACAGCAGATAACGCGATCATGAGCTCAACACTTACACCTATCGACATAGCCTTTCAGCACTTGTTAGCAACGCTAAAGCCCGTTGTCGAAGACGAAGATATCCCTGTCGAAGAAGCATTGGGCCGAGTGCTAGCTTGCGACAGCATTGCGCAGATGAATGTTCCACCCCATGCTTGCAGCGCAATGGACGGCTATGCAGTTATCGCTAAAGACACTGTTAGTGCGCCCCGGCAATTAGCGGTAACCCAGCGCATTGCAGCGGGGCAGGTGGGTACAGATTTGTCCCCTGGACAGGCCGCTAGAATATTTACCGGGGCACCGGTGCCTCCCGGCGCAGATGCAGTGGTAATGCAGGAGAACTGCAGTGCCGAGGATAATGTTGTCACAATTCTGCAATCCGCAAGGTCAGGTGAGAATCAGCGTCAAGCCGGAGAGGATATTGAGATAGGTGCAACATTGTTTTTTCAAGGGCATAGACTTCGCGCTCAGGATTTAGGGATGTTAGCGTCGGCTGGCAAGGCAGAGATACGAGTTCGCCGAAAACTTAAAGTTGCCCTGTTAACCACTGGCGATGAAATCGTTCAGCCAGGACAGACACTCCTTCCTGGGCAAATTTATAATTCAAACTATTTCACTTTGCGAGCATTGCTCGAGTCCTTGCATGTCGACGTCTTAGATATGGGGGTTCTCAAAGACGATTTAGAATCTACCCAGTCAATGCTTGAGGTCGCGTCGAAATCGGTTGATTGTGTAGTGACCACCGGCGGTGTCTCGGTAGGTGAGGAAGATCATGTTCGCGCCGCTGTCGAGGCGCTAGGTAAAATTGAGCTTTGGAAGTTGGCTATTAAACCGGGTAAGCCTTTTGCTAGTGGAAAAATAGGCGATGCACAATTCTTTGGTCTGCCGGGAAACCCAGTATCTGCGTTTGTGACTTTTGCGCTTTTGGTAAAGCCGTCCTTGTTGAAAATGCTCGGGTGCAAAGATACCGGTTTTCAATCGTTTTTCATCAAGGCGGGATTCGCCGCAGCAGAATCGGGTTCGCGACAGGAATATCTTCGTGTGTCTTTGGGTGAGGTCGACGGCGAGACAACCTTGCGGCCCTATGCGAATCAAAGCTCGGGGGTCAGCGCGTCGCTTAGCCACGGTGATGGTTTAGCTGTCGTGCCGCCACATACCGAGGTAAAAACAGGTGACTCGCTTCGATTTATTTCTTTTTCTGAACTTCTCAGTTAATGGTTACCCTATGCTTGGTTTGAGATTTTTTCTACTGTCTATAGTGTTTGGGGCTCTGCTACTTAGTTGTAGCAGTCCTGCAGGTGTAGCCGAGGGGGAGCCTAAAAGGCCGAGCAAGAGAATCAAAGACCCCCAAATTAGGGTGATTTCGGAAGCCGAAGTATTTGTTGGAAGAGGCCGCAAAAGAGAGATATCAACGCCGGACTTACTTTACTCAGCGCTGCAGGCATTAGACGCAGATAGATTGCTGACCCCTGTGGATGATAGTGCCCATGCTAAGTTTATGCGGGTTCTTGCCAGTGAACCCAATAACCAAATTGCCCTTGATGGTATTCAAAGTATTGCTCTGCGTTATTTGCAGCTTGCCGAAGAAGCGATGCGGCGCGGGCTCTTCGAAGAATCAGAGACGATGTTAGATCGTGCTAGATTTGTAGATCAAGATCACCCGGATATAGCTGGCGTAGAGCTAGCATTAGCGGCAGAGATGAAGTCTACTGATCTATTCTTCAGTTTTAATGCGGCTGAAATGAACGCTCGAAGTGAACAGGTGCAACAGCGGCTTCAGGAAATCGCCGTTAAAGCGAAACAAGCCCAAGCTTTTTTTCTTATTACAGCCCCTAACGACGAGCTGGCGCGTTGGATGTTCAGTGTAATGAGAGAGGCTGTATCGGGCTATCGATTACGTGGCAATATCGCACTTGCTGGGCGGACCAGCATTCGTTTGCGAATGCCTGTTGAGGCGGAGCAATAAATGATAATTGATCAAGTGTCGGCAAGCGGTTGGCAACGCTTTAAAGAGAAAGTAAGTCCTAGTAAAGGTGGCTATAAAAAGTTGATCTTATTGGTCTTTGTTCTTGTTACGGTTTGGGTATTATTTATTGGGGTCTATTGGAGCGCTGAACCTGAGCCGTTTTCGGTCAGCGACAATGTCTCAAAAAAGTTAGAAGTATCTGGTAACGCAATCGTAACCGGCAGCACAGTCACCGCCACTCTGATTATGGTGTCGGAGACCATGCTGGATAAGTCCGGTGGTTACTTAAGCAACGATGTTATGCCTCCTGGATTATATCTCGACAATATACCTAATTGGGAACTAGGTGTTTTAAAGCAGGTGCGCGACCTCTCTAGGGCGCTTCGGGAGGGGTTTAGTCGTTCTCAATCTCAGTCGACAGAAGATCCTGATTTACAAATTGCCTATCCTAAATTTAATGTTGATAGCAAAAGCTGGTTACTCCCCGCAGCTGAGTCGGAGTATAGGGTTGCAATATCCAGCCTCTATTCTTATCTTTCCAGAATTTCAGATCCTAGCAATGCAGATGCTCAGTTTTATGCCAGGGCAGATAATTTAGCAGGTTGGTTATTGTACGTTGAATTGCGACTGGGCAGCCTGTCGCAAAACCTAAGCGCCAGTGTTGGACAGCAGAGAATCAACACAAATACATCCGGCGAAACTGGGGCTATGCAATCTACACCTACACCATCTGAGCAGGAAGTAAAAACACCCTGGTTAAAAATTGATGATGTTTTTTACGAATCCCGCGGGGCAACTTGGGCGTTAATGCATTTTCTTAAAGCAGTTGAGCTGGATTTCCAAGATGTACTTGCTGACAAAAATGCTACTGCCAGTCTTCGCCAGATAATAAGAGAGATGGAAGAAAGTCAGCGGCCACTTTTTTTCCCGATTATTCTAAATGGCTCAGGTTTTGGAGTCTTTGCGAACCATTCTTTAACTATGGCAAATTATATATCCAGAGCAAATGCAGCAATTATAGATTTGCGCCGCTTGCTGGAGAGAGGATAAAACTCTTTCTGCGCGGTGACGTGTGCTTAGTTGCCAATTCAACGAAGGCCAGCAAAAATAAGAGCTATACGCCAGCGAGGCAGGACTACTTATTGGCTCGGTTCTGGTTAAGGTATCTATATCGGTAGGGCCTCTAAACTGGCGATAGTGCGCGCTAAAAACCTAATTCAGATAAGAGAATACATTGGCAAAAAGATCCCTTATAGAGCGTTACATTCCTATAAGTCGCTGGGGGCGTCACTATACCCGTGCTAATTTGATGGATGACTCTGTCGCTGCATTAATTGTGGCGATTATGCTGATCCCGCAATCCTTAGGTCTTTCCTTGGTGGCCGGACTGCCGCCAGAAACTGGGCTTTATGCCAGTATTTTTGGACTTGCGGTTTATTCGGTATTTGGTACTAGCAATACACTTTCTGTGGCACCGGTGGCGGTGATTTCTTTAATGACGGCGGCCGCGCTTGCAAAACTTCCACTAGAAGATCCTGCTGAAATTTTAAATGCAGCACTTTTGCTAGCCTTGCTTTCAGGTATTGGCTTGTTTTTCCTTGGCCTATTTCGACTTGGTTTTATGGCAAACTTTTTGTCTCATCCTGTTATTAGTGCTTTTGTGACAGCTTCTGCTCTCATAATCGGCATGAGCCAGATGAAGCATCTGTTTGGTATAGAAGGCGACGGTCACAACCTAATTGGTCTTGCTATGTCATTGCTTGAATCAATAGACCAAACTAATTTAATTACCCTTGGTATGGGAATTGTATCTATAGGGTTTATTCTTTGGTGCAAGGCCAAAATGGAATGGGTTCTGGTGAAGGTTGGTCTGCCAAGTTATTTTGCGAGAGTGGTGTCCAGAACTGGGCCTGTGTTCATCGTGATTGCAACGAGTCTCGCTGCTTATTTGTGGCGGTTAGATTTACATGGATTGCAGTTATTGGGGGAAATCCCCAGCGGCATACCAGAATTTAGAGTTCCTCAGGTGGATGTGGAATTACTTGGCAGTTTAGCGGGGTCTGCAGCACTGATCGCAATTATTGGGTTCGTGGAATCTATATCGGTTGCCCAAACCTTAGCTGCCAAGCGCCGTGAACG
Organism: uncultured Gammaproteobacteria bacterium; assembly: GCA_913031035.1. Taxonomy (GTDB): domain Bacteria; phylum Pseudomonadota; class Gammaproteobacteria; order Pseudomonadales; family Pseudohongiellaceae; genus UBA9145. Next base: position 35,737 of record CAJWGN010000005.1, on the reverse strand, counting down.
TATCGATCTTGATCAAGAATTAGTTGGCCTTGGAAGCGCCAATATTGCCACGTCGTTTTTTGGCGGATTTCCTGTAAGCGGGGGCTTTTCCCGCTCGGTAGTGAACTTTGACGCGGGAGCTGCGACACCGGCGGCAGGTTTGATCACCGCAGTGTTGGTAACCCTTGTTGCCTTATTTTTTACGCCGCTGCTGTTTTGGTTGCCGAAGGTTAGCCTGGCGGCAATCATCCTAGTTGCGGTAATCCCATTGGTTGACTTTTCTATGCTGCAGAAATCTTGGCGCTATTCTAAAGCAGATTTTACGGCGGTGTTCTTCACGTTGACTTTGACCTTATTGGTGGGGGTAGAATTTGGTATCGCCGCGGGTGTGCTAGCCTCGATACTTATTCATTTATACAAAACATCACAGCCTCATGTTGCGGTGGTCGGACGGGTGGCAGGCTCTGAACATTTCCGTAACGTGAAGCGTCATGATGTGGAGACTTTTGAAAACCTTCTTTCCATAAGGATTGATGAAAGCCTTTATTTCGCCAATACCCGCTACCTAGAAGAGCTTGTATTCAAGCTTGTTGCAAAGCAACCAAACGTTGAGCATGTGATCTTAATGTTTACCGCAGTTAACGCGGTGGACTTGAGTGCCCTGGAAACCTTAGCGAAAATTAACGATACCTTGTCCGAGCTTGGGATTTCCCTGCACCTTTCTGAAGTAAAAGGGCCAATAATGGATCGGTTGGAGCAAACCGAATTTTTTAGAGCATTGTCCGGCAACTGCTACCTCAGTCAAAATCGTGCGGTTGAGGCGTTAAAGAATAGGGAGGTGCCATTGTCAGATTTCTAGCAACTGCAGGTCTTGGGCCTCTATGGCCGATTTTTTAAATAGTAATCTTTCTAGTTACTCCTCTAGCGCTTCCAAAAAGAGCAGCACATCTGTGGCTGTTCGCACAGGGTCTTCTTCCATCGGTATATGCCCTAGATCCTCATAGATAACGGTCTTGGTGTTAGGCATATTTGCTTCAAACTGTGCAGCCACCGACACTGGAATGACGACATCTTGTGCTCCCCACATAATCAGCGTCGGCTGTTTGAGTAGGCTTAGATCTGGGGGCGGATCTCTCTCCTCATTGAATGATCCGGCTCGACTGAGAATCGCAGAGCGGGTTCCCTCGCGCATGATGAGATCGTAGTACCGGGCGATCAGTTGGTCATCGACTACTGGCGAATCGTTATAAGCCGAGCGCAGTCCTTGACCGATCAACGGCGCTGGATCCAATTTACGAGCAATAGCTTTGAACCATCCTTGCCTGAGGAGCCTGAACCCTGCTGGCCCTGACCTTTCATTCTCCCCATCACGCTCAGCCTGTGCCCAGTGGCTTGGCGGCACGGAATCTACCAGCAACATAGCCCTAACTCGATCGGGATTTTCAAGAGAGTAACGCCAAGTTGCGCCTCCACCCATAGAGTTCCCGCCCAGCACGAAGGTATTGAGTCCAAGCTCATTTACCACAGCCTCGATTGTGGCAGTGAAAGCGTCAGCGCCGTAGTCTTGTCCTGGCAACTGGCCGGTAAGTCCATGGGCGGGGAGGTCCAAGGTAACAAGTCGGTAGTTCTGTCCTAGAACCTGAACCCAAGGCTCCCAAGTATGCAGTGAAGCCATCGCACCGTGGACTAACACTATGGGTAGGCCGGTGGACTGGCCTTGGTCTCGGTAATGAATACGACCGCCGTTCTCCAAAACTAAGAAGCTCGATTCTGAATTCGAATATTTCGCATCGACGGTCGATGCGGGAATATCGCCCTCAAATAAAAAGACCGAACCAACGAGGGTGATAATCACGATCGCACCCAAAAACCATTTCAAAAATCTCAAACCACACCTCTTCTGGATGAACAACACGGGGACACTAATAGTTTAAGGATCCTGATAATAAAGAACCGCATATTCGGTAAGCTATTTAACTATTAGTTAGTGCCCCATTTACTTCAAAAGCAGTACGTCAGTACTACGCATTCAACAACAGCTTCATGGTTTTAAGGTAGGTGATCCATGCCGCTCGGCCTTCCTCAGTAATATGAACTAGGGTTTGGGGCCGCTTGCCACTGTATCCTTTTTCTTGCCTGACGTAACCAGCGGACTCCAGTTTTGTTAGGTGAGTAGATAAATTCCCATTGCTGGTCTCAGTCTTTCGAATAAGCTCCGGAAAACTCGCCGGACTCACTGATGACAAATAGGCCATGATGCCAAGCCGCAAGCGTCCATGAATCACGTCATCTATAAGACTGATTGAGGGTGTATTATCTTTAGATATTGTCATGGTGTTCATTCTTTAGGCTTATCAAGGAAGGAATCACAATAGTGAACAGGCAGGCAATTCCACCGATAAGGTAAAGTACGGTCTCATCATAAACAGTGATGCAAAGGGATGCCGTGATGAAGCTCGCGAGAGAGGCTGCGAAGAGCCATCTGGCTTTACTAATCTTTGCAACAACACCATAAGCCATACCCTGGCCTGCGAAGGCTATTATCACTAATAAATTGTAATGGGTTGTGTCGCCACTTAGGAACAGAACATTTAGCAATGCCCCAGCGAACAATATAGCCATCATTGTTGAAAACGTTGTCCAAACAACCTTCTCTACGCGGTTTGAGACGGACTGCGCCCCGTCTATCTTATCTAACTTTGGCCCCATCACGGCAATGCCGGTGCCACCGATAGCAGCAAAGGCAAACCAAACATAAAAGAGAGTTTGTAACGGTAAATTAAGCGCTTGTGACAATATAGCCCATTGTAAAGTCAGCGTAATCGAAAGTAGGCATCCCCACATAAGGCCTATTCTACCTCCTACCAGAGGTGCAGAGGCCCCTTCCCGAGCAAGGGCGCTGGCGTAATTCAAGTCATCTAAAATCTGGTCGTTGGTCATTAGTGTCTCTCCGACATATCTGCAAATAGGTTTGTATTACAAACTTAGCTGTCATAGTAGTGTGCTTTGGTTTGTAAAACAAACTTAATTTTGCATTCTATGCAAATGATAGGAATAGCGCTTAAAAGAGGCTTCGGATGTGCTTAGTAGGGAGAGTGTCAGAAGCAGGCTGAAAGCATGGTGAGGTTTGATGCTGTGGTCTGAGACTCTGTCCGGTTTTACTGCGTCCGAAAAAATAGGATGCCGCCGTTTTGGTCTTGAGAAGGAGGGCTAGCTGCTCGCGGCCACTATCACACTATAATGATAGCGGCCGAAGCTGGTGATCTCTGTTCCCTCACATTCAGTGTTTACAGGCGAGAATCCAACTCATTGTTTCGGTACAGCGTTTTACCGTCATAAACACTGTTATGAGTTTCAGTTTTTGCGATAAACAGCGACCGGTGCGGTCTCTATTTTATACGTCGCCGTTATAGTTATCTTATTTCTCTAAACGTGACTCTAAATCTTAACGACCATCTTGCCAAAGTTCTGGCCGCTAAAAAGACCAAGAAAGGCGCCAGTTGCATTTTCTAAACCGGTCACCATGGTTTCACGGCTTTTGATTTTTCCTTCTTGAATCCAAGGGATCATCTCAGCTAGGAACTCGTCTCTCATGTCGCCATGGTCAGATACAATAAAGCCGTTAATGCGAACTTTTTTGCCGACAATCAGCATCAAATTGTTCGGGCCAGGCACCGGCTCGGCATCGTTGTAGCTTGCGATCATTCCACAGGCAGCAATACGGCCAAAAGGGTTCATGACGGCAAGAGCGGCTTGGAGATGATCACCACCGACGTTCTCGAAATAGACATCAATACCATCGGGGGCTACTGCGGCTAAGGCTTCGGTCAAGTCGCCACAGGTTTTGTAGTTAATAGCCGCATCAACACCACACTCGTCTAACAACCATTGAGCTTTTTCATCGCTGCCGGCACTGCCGATGACTCTGCAGCCTTTGAGTTTTGCTATCTGGCACACGTTGGCACCTACGGCGCCAGACGCCGCCGACACAAAAACAGTTTCGCCAGCCTTTGGCTCGCCGAATTTAAATAAACCAACATAGGCTGTTAGTCCGGGCATGCCTAAAGTGCCAAGATAGAGAGACATTTGAGATTCGTCGAACGGTGTAAATTTGCTGACCGTGCTTCCTGCCGCGATGTGCTTGTCTTGCCAAGCGCCGCCGTTGATAACTTTATCGCCAACTTTTAAGTTTGGATCTTTTGACTCTACTATTTCGCCAAGGGCGCCTCCCCACATAGGAGCGTTAAGTTTATAAGGTTCTGCATAAACACCGTCCGTGCGCATGCGCCCGCGCATATAAGGGTCCACTGACATATAGTGATTTTGTATTAACACTTCGCCATCTTTTAGATCTGGGAGCTGGGCTTCAACAATCGTAAAATCGTCGACTTTTGGCATGCCGTTAGGGCGGTTTAGCAGGTGAACTTGTCTCGCTATCGTGTTGCTCATGAGTATTTTCTCTTTGGAGTATTTCTGTTTTATTTAGCCAGCACTGCGGCGCTCGATTCTTTGTTTTGCATGATGACTATAGCGACGAGAATCGCGGCGCCAATAAGGTGAAGGTAGATCGGAAACGGCGCCCACATCAGCAAGGCGGCACTAAGCAAAAGCCCGGCACCACTGCCCAAGTTTAAGCGAGTCTCTAAATGCCACTGCAGAACTCCAGCCATCGCATACAGGCCCATGGAGGACCAAATAAACACTTCAATACGCTCTGGCCAAGTGCCTGCGATTAAAGGTGAGTAGGCAAATAGGACTGGAACTAAATACAATCCCTTGGCAACTTTCCAACTAGTTAGACCTGTCGCCATTGGGTTTGTGCCGGCGATGCCCGCGGCTGCAAACGATGCCAGACAGACCGGCGGCGTTACATTACTGTCTTGGGACAGCCAAAAAATAATCAAGTGTGCACTGAGCAGCATGCCAGTTAGCAATTCCGGCTCCAGCAACTCCTTTCTGATTATCTGCTTCATTTCCAGGGGCATTTCCTGCAGCGCTATAAGCGGGTCGCCACCGAATAGACCTAAGGTCGCGGTTACGCTGCTAGGCAAATCGGTAGCTTGAAGTGCAATAAGCAATTGCGATTGGCTAATCAGATCAAAAATAAGGGGCGCTGATAGGGTTGCAAGAACAATATAGGAGGCAGTAACTGGGAGACCCATGCCAAGAACCAAAGAGGCTAGGGCCACCAATACCAGCGTAATTAATAAGCTGCCTTGGGCCCATTCTACGATCATCAATGAAAACGCATTACCAACGCCGGTAGTGGTCACAACATTAATAATGATGCCGACGGCCACCAACAACAGAGCGGTTGAAACCATGGTTTGTACGCCGGATACAACGGCATCAAAAATGTCTGGAAGGCGCATAGGGGTAGAGGAGAGCCATGAGGCTCCTATGACACTAATGATCGCGAATGCAGCTGAGCTGGTGGGAGTGCGCCCGATCACTAGCAAAGCAACCAACACAACCATCGGAATAACGAAGTGCCAGCCTTCTTTAAGTACGGTGGAAACCTTCTCAGTGCCGTTTACATGAGTAGGGTTAAGCCCTAGGCGCTTGGCTTCTATACGAACAAAGTAGCAAACTGTTAAAAAATACAAGATTGCGGGCAGTGCAGAAGCCGCAATAATAGTTAGATAGGGGATTTGCGTGTAGCTAGCAAGAACAAATGCACCTGCTCCCATAACCGGAGGCATCAAGGCACCTCCTGTTGAGGCTGCGGCCACCACCCCGGCCGAGAAGCGTGCTTCGAAACCTGACTGTTTCATCATCGGAATGGTAATGACTCCGGTAGAAACAGTATTGGCGACAGCAGAACCTGAAACAGACCCCATTAGGCCTGAGCCTATTACAGCAACCAACCCAGCCCCGCCGGTGTAGCGTCCTGCTAAACACTGAGCCAAGCGGACGATGAAATCGCCAGCGCCGGAGCGTAGGAGGAAAGAGCCGAAAATGATAAACATGAAAACGAACGTTGAGGAAATGTTGGCGGTGAGTCCAAACATACCTTCGCTGGTGAAAAAGCTCCGGTAGAGGACAGTTTCAAGACTTAGGCCCGGAAATGAGAATACGCCGCCAATGTATCTGCCTAAAAATAAAATATAAGACAAGCTGATCAAAATCAAAGCAGGCATAAACCAGCCTGTGGTGCGTCGCGTAAACTCGATGGCAAGCCCTATAGCAACAAGAGAGAACACGTAGTCGCTGAGGATATATTCGGTTTCTCGAGCGTAAAGTGCGTTCTCGAAGAGGATTAGGTAAGCAGTGGTTGCCACGGCAAGGCCGGCGAGCGCTATGTTTATCCAATAGCTAGCCGACTTGATGGTAACGTCTTCTGCTTCGTTGGCCATTAACGCGCAAATAGCGCAGAAACCACCAAAGTGAATGGCAGACAGCCATAGTTCTGAAATACTGGCGAACACGTTGCAGTAAATGTGGAATAGGGCAAAGAAAAAAGCTGCCCAGCGCAAGGTAGGAGATTTCATTATTATTATTCTCTTGGTTACTTATAACTTCATCTAGTTGCTTACTACTTCATCAACAGACGGCTCTTCGAAGTCCGATTGCAGAATGAGTCGCTCAGGAATTGCTAGGCCAACTTCACGGTAGTAACGTATGGCGCCAGGGTGCAGAGGCGCCCCTAATCCATCAATTGCGATTTCAAGGCGCATGTCTTTTGTTGCCCCATGAATCTCCTGCAAGGTAGCCAAATTCTCCCAGATCACTTTTGTTACGTTATAAACCACGTCCTCGGGGATGTCTCTGCGTGTAACAAGCACATTAGGTGAGCCTATTGTGCGTATCAATTTAGTTTGGTTTGGGTAGGTGCCCGGTGGAAAATCGTACCAGTCCCATAAAGGGTATTTTGCGTTAAGTTTATCTAATGTCTTTTGAGTCCAATTCAATATTGTCAGACGATCGCCTAGCATCGCATAGGCCTGCGTTATTGAGCTAACTGGAGCACCTGCCGGGATGTTCATGCCGACTATATTGCCATCTTGAATTGCGCTAGTGGTTGGGCCATAGCCCATATACGCTAGATTGAATTTGTTTTCGTAATCGATGCCCAGAGTATCGAGAATGAAACGGCCTGTCTGTTCGGCGCCTGAATTTCTTGCGCCGAGAACAAATCGTTCGCCATCAAGGTCGTCCAGATCCATTATCTCACCGGTTTTAGCTAGCTCTGAAAGCAAGACAAAGTGCTCAACGTTCTGCCACATCGCACTTACGCTTCGCACATGCGTCTGGGGTTTGCTTACGGGACCTTCACCATTCCAAGACCAAGCGCCAAAGGGGCCTTGCAACAGCGCGAATTGGGCTTGGTTATCTCGCAGCAGCTTGACGTTTTCAAGTGAGCCTGCAGAACTGATGGCGGTGAGTGAAATCCCTTTCGTTTCATTTAGCTGGGCATGGGCGATGGTGGCCAGGGCAACGCCAACAGGGTAGTAAGTGCCGCCAGTTGTTGCTGTGGTCAAAATGTAAGGTCTAGATCGATTTAGCTCATCGGTACAGGCACCAATCGCTAGTGTCAGAACGGCGTAGATTAGTAGTTTTTTCATAAGGGCTTAGCAATCATAGGGCTTTAAAAGTCATAGGGCGTTAGAGGTCATAGGGCGTTAGAGGTCATAGGGCGCAGAAATTATAGAGTTTAGAAATCAAAGGGCGCAGAAATCGAGGGCCGTAAAAACCAAAGACCGTAAAAACCAAAGGCCGTAAAAACCAAAGAGCATAGAAATTAGGGTTCTAGGGGTAAAAGGCGAAATTTAAAACTGAATCAACACCCCCGCTATACAAAACTCGGCTCCATATGAAGTAAAATTTATCTGTGCTATGTCGCTGAGACTCCAAAAAACCAACTTACCGGAGGATGAAATCATACTTACTTTGAAATCACAATAATTCAGTTTTTTGTTAATCTTTGCGGCGATCTGGCCCTAATGTGTCTCTAACATTACCTGAAAGTGGCTTTTCTTTTTCGAGATTTTGAATAAGATCGATAGACGTAGCAAAGATGGTAGCGCCCATGGTGACGCCAAAAACCAGCGCGACACGGAGCAGGACATCGACATAAATGCCGGTAAAGTAATAACCCACTTCTGAAATAGCAAAAACAAGGACTAACGCTACTCCGAACGAAGTCCATACGGTTTTTTTCATTGGACCACCTATCTTAAAATTGTCTGCAAATTTGCAGGGAGCGGTGAGCTTTTGTGTTATCCCTACTATTCGCCCGAGAGTAGCAGTAAACCTGCTATCTGACCACTTATCCCAGCTTCGAAGACAAAGATATCGTCAGTGTCATCGCCATTTATTTTAACAGTGATAATGTCGTTCACGGAGGTGTTTAACGATAGGGGAATTGTCAGGTCAGGGCTGAGCGACTCGATGCTCGATCGTCTTTGATTAATGTCTTCTAGAGCATTGTCGACGATTTCTCTAATATCAATTTCATAACTGTCTTGATCACGGCTATATCCTAGCGCGCCAAGGAACTCAGTTTCGTCATCTTGTGGCTCTATGCTGTTGAAAAAGAGTGCTAACTGATTATCAATTAGCGCTAACAGGTCGGCTCTAGCGGGCTCATCATTAAAGTTACCTGTGGTACTAACGACGTCCTCCTCGGCGTCAGTTGCCGACACTTGTCGCACCCCTCTGACACTGTTTGCAAGTCGGATCACTGAGGGGAACTTAAGGCTAACGGTTATTTTTCGGGCTGGGCGGCGGGCAAAGCGTTCGCCTTCGTTTGGATAGATGAAGGCTTCTATGGCAATACTGCCAGAAAGCGCTAACCACACGAAGATGTCGCCAACGGAGATAGGCTCAACTCGCCAAAGCCAAAGGTCTTTCAGCTCATCGTTGTTTTCATCAAACAGGAAGGTGCTGAGGATATTGCCACTAGAGCGAAGAACCTGTCTAGGTTGCTCCATCGCCATTCCGTTGATGGTGCCGCCAAAAAGGGAGACTTTGCCGCCTTCCCTAAGTAGCAAATCATCAATGCCATCGCCGTCGACATCTTCGAGCAGTTCTTCATGCCCGAGCGCTAGAATCCCAGTCAAGTTGGAGAAATCCAAGTTGTCGATATCAAAATCGCCGAGGCGTGCTTCAATTTCAGCTATATTTACCGAATAACTCGGTGTTGCTGAGAAATAGGCTGGCCCTGTTGCGTTGGCCAAGAAGACATCAAGTAACTCTTCAGTTCGGGAAATGAGGTCATTGGCTCCGTCAGAATTCACATCGCGCAGCTCCATCAGGGGGATTCGAACGGCTTGACCAATGCGCCTCTCTAATTGGCTGGAGTCGAGATTGGTTCTTATTCTAAAGTCCGACTGAATAGCCAGAGGAGTCTGATAACCCCCGTTGCCCTCATTCATGTGAATTTGTAGCTGACCTGCACCAGGAATAATCAAGTCCTCTAATCCGTCGCCGTTTATGTCTCGGGAGAAATGGAGGCGGTTGATACCTTTGCTAAGATAGCCATCAATATCGCTGGTGACTGTGCTTGGACCTTTTATTTCTTCCGCTTCGACATGCCAGGCGAGCACTTGATTGCCATCGACAACCGCTATCAGGCTGAGACCACCATCGCCTTGGTAATTGTTTGATAGATCCCAACCAACGGAGCGACCGGCAAAATCAATTTCGCTAAACCCATTCTCAAAATCAAAACCAGAGTCTCGCTGAAAGTAAATACGCAAACTAACGTCAGTCACCACTAGAAGATCGTTTAGTTCATCGTCGTTGAAATCCGCTACCAGTAATTTTTCAGCGGTGGGGGGAAATGAAAAGCTCTGCTCTTTAAATTGAGGTAATGCGGCGAAGGATGAGTAAGCGCTCAGGCTCAGTACTAATAAAGTTAGTTTGCCTAAGATGCTCATGGGAGCGCCACCAGAACGGTGCTGCTACTGCCGTGAGTTAAAATTAGGTCAGGAAGGTCATCTTCATTTAGCTTAACAACTTTAAACTCAAACACGCTTTTCGCAGCTATGTATTCCCAGAAAGCCTCATCGGCAATAAGCAGGCTCGAGTCCATTTTCTTCGCGGCGATATAACCATCTTCGGTAATATATAATCCGTCATTGCGCCCATCTCCATCAACATCGTGACGCAGAGAGAGTTGTTCACTTAGGCCCTTAACATTGGCAGCGGAAAAAGTTTCTTCGATACGGGCGTCGGGCCTTCGATTGAAAACTTGGCCCGTGTCCTCAAGGTTGTGATCGAACAATAGCTGTACTCGATTCAGGCTGGCATTGCGAATAGCACCGACCACCGGAATAGTATAATAGTTCACACTCAGGATCGGCAGAGCATCCTCGGTCAATTTGACAAAGTCCAAGCGTACATCGTAGCCAGAAAAGCGCATTACTTGAGAAGGCTTTTCAAGATTAAATTGACCTCCTTCATTGATATAGAGCCTTGCATCCGCTTCATTTCCATCGTTGGAAACTCGAATAAGATCGGTAAGTTTATCGCCATTAACATCGGCTAGTTCAATTTCGCCTCGGACATCTATTGAACCGGTCCAGTCAGCGTCCTCATTGAAGCCGCTGCTCGCATTTTGGTAATGAATATTTAATTGGCCTAAGCCATCCGAGCCCACATTCAGATAGAGAATATCAAGCAGTTCATCGTCGTTTAACCTAGATAAAACTGCATTTTGCATCCAGTTTTCAGTTCTTAGTAAAGTCTCAGTATCCTCGTCTGGTTTGTCCCATTGCTCGATGAAGTCCTGATAGGGTGTTTTGGTCTCTATGGAGAGCTTAATGCTTATGCCTTCTTCGGCGCTAATTCCTAGGTCTGCAGAGATGCCCCGTTCTCTTGTAATGGCAGAATTACTTTGCTCGTTAGCAGTGCTGATCTGTGAGAGTAATTGGAATGTCTCATTGGCCCCGCCCATAAATACGCCGTAGCTGTCACGCCCAGGAAGCAGTAAATCAACATAGCCGTCATTATTAATGTCGGTGTTTGATAGCACAAAGGAGACTCGCTCCAAATCGGGCACGGTGGCTATGAGCTCCCATTCAAGCAAGGGTTTTAAATTCCCAGCATAGCCTTCAATCAAAGATGACAAACTAAACACACCGGCATTTGCAAAAAGTAGTAACTCAGTTCCGGGGTCACTGCGCAGATCAGCGAACCCAACCGCAATAATTTCAGTTTTTACTTCGATCCGCTGCGGCAGTGCCGAAAAACTACCGTCGCTGGTTTGATGATGGATATGAATTTCTCTACCGCTGGTTTGATCAAAATGGGAGAACACGAGGTCCTTCAAACCATCGCCGTTCATATCCTCAGTGGCGAGGCTGTCCCAGTTACTTTCCCTATTGAGCTCAAAGGCTTTGTAGTTACTTTGCGCAACAGTGGTCCCGGCGAAGGAAATGCTTAGCGCAAAACAGAGGCAGATATGAACGCTCTGAGAAAGGGTATGTTGAGTCAGGGTATTCACATTTATTCTTCGTTAAGTTCACCTAAGTCTGAAGAATAATTGATCAGGCCGAGGATGCTGTGAGATTTCTCTTCTTCAACTTGGTTGAAAGAATAGAGTGAAAACAACCAGAGATTAAGCAAGGTAAATTTGGTTGTCTGAGGGTTAAATCCTGTTTCGTAGTTTAGCAATGGGGAGAAGCTTAACTTGCTGATACGCCGCCCTGGATTCCATAGCTGGACAGTTACCGGGCGGATATTGCCAGCACTAAAGACAGTAAATTCGACCGAGCTGCCAAGCTCGTGATCTTGAATCAATCGATTAATAAGATCTTGAGCAGAATTAAGCTCAACACCATTCAGTGCGATGACGATGTCGCCCTCAGTAAGGCCGGCGCTTGGAAGCGGGCTATTGGGGAAAAATTCAATAATTTTGGCGGCTGCCAAACCCGGCCTTCCAGCAATTTGTACAAGTTCGGTTTGATAGCCCGCTTTAGTCGCGATGGGGTCAGCTCGATAGAGTTCCAGAGGAGCAATCGATGGGCTTAATGCTCTAGCCAACATGCCAGCTTGAAACACAACAGTGCCACGCCTTACTTTTAGCTCAAAGTTCAGATCATTATTTTCACTTTGCTGTAAGGCCGTAACAGTATCGGGGTGATCGGTGGGGGTGTCATCGATACTAAGAATGATATCGCCTACCTTCAGTCCAGCTGAATTAGCGGGGCCACTTGGCTCTATGGTTCTTACTCTGACGCCAGGTAGGACCTCGATATTAAACAGAGAATCTGATTCGTTGACGCCAACCTCGAAACCAAAATCCACTCTGTCATCATTGCCGCCGTTTGAGCTAAGAGATACAAGCTCAGGAGACAGAGTAATTGCTGGGGCTAGCACTAAAGGCTCATAGCTCACACAGTGCTGCAGGGTAAGCATGCAAAGTAGGCCGACAAATTGCAATTTCATAACTTTATCCTTTGCACCGCGATTAATGTTAGCACAATAAAAATTATTGCTGTGGGCAGCGGAACCCATAAATTGAAGTCGAGAAAGCGTTCATCTACTAAAACATCCGAGTACCCTCGCACAAGCCGGCTGACGTCTTTTAAATAAGACTGATCAAGCAGGGATGGTTGAAAGTTGGCATAGTGATAATAAGCTAGATCGCCGAGTGTTGATTTGAACACATCAATTGTCAAGGTTAAGCCGATGGCTGTGCTTAGCGCTTGCGTAGCCGACTGAGTTAATACTGAGATTAATACGCCAAAGCCTATGGCTGCAGGCAATGGCAGCAAAGCGAGTCTTAAACCAAGTTCGATTTCGGAGCGAATTTCAGCTTCACTAATAAGCTCGAAGCCATCTTCGACAATAGGGCCAAAATCCCAAAGGTTTCCACTTAAAAAGTAGCTACTCAGAACCAAGGTTATGATCGAGGCCAGCGCCAATAGGTGAATATAAATCAGCTTGCCAATAATCACGGTTGTTCGGCTTATGCCTCTTATGATGAGGTGCCTAACTGAGCCAATATCTCGGTCGTAACTAAAGCTATAGGCTGCCAGGGATACTAGCAACAGTCCAAGGATTGTCAGTCCAGTGGACAGTCCATCGACAAAGTATCCATAGGCGTTGATTGAGAATTCGTCAGAGACGTTGCTGCGGCCAAGCAAATTATCTCTAGATTCTTGTCCGGTTTCAGTAATTTTGGCGAGCAAAAGTTGTATTGCAGCCACCAGAGAAGGGGTGACGATCAACAATTTACTGCTAAAACTTCGAAGACCGACATAGGCTTCTAGTCTAGTCGCTAGGACAATTTTATTCATGACGCAGACTCACTGGTAACCGTTCTAAACAACGCCGACAGGGAGGCTCGATTTATTCGCAATTCCCCAACCGATATTCCTAGGTGGATTAGGTTTCTGTTCAGTTCGGCAGAATCTAGCGCGAGTAGTTCGACATGAATGAATCCATCTCGATCGGTCTTTTGGTAATTAACTCCCGCCATTATTTTGATTGCGTCTATTGCCTCATCCACTTTCGCGCAGTGCAGCAGTGCAACAGGAAGATGTCCAGATAATAGTTTTTCAACTCTGTCACTAATGACGATTTTGCCTTGATGAAGAATTGAAAGATGACTGCAAATCTGCTCCAAGTAAGGCAGCTGATGAGAAGACAATAAGAAGCTAGTGCCTTCGTCCTCATTAAGCTGTTTGATAAGTGCCAAGACATCATCAACACCACCTGCGTCAAGGCCGTTGAATGGTTCGTCCAACAATATTAGTTCAGGCTCACCTAGCAGTGCTTGGGCAATGGACGCCCGACGCTTGTTGCCGAGAGAAAGGGTTTTAATTCTAAAATTTGAGAATCGTTCAATTCCTAAAAGCGTTTCTAGTTCTGCAGGTTTGCGAACAGGTCTTTGGCAGAGCAGAGCCCCGTGTTCGAGGGTTTGACGAACTGTGAGATTAGGGTTGAGGCTTGGAGAGTCGAAGATGGAAACAATTCTGCCTCTTGCTTCATGTAACCTGTTGGGAGCGTATCCCAGTAAGCTGATGTCTCCGTCAGCAAAAGGTTGAAGACCCAGGATGCATTCTAACGTAGTGGTTTTTCCTGATCCATTGAGCCCGACTAAGCCGTGAATTGCACCGCTTTCAACGCTTAACTCGAGGTTGTTGAGAACCTTATGATCGCCATAACTTTTGCATAAGTTGCTTGCGCTCAGTGCAAGATTCTTTGAACTGTGGACCATGTTTCAACTCAACGTCTGGAGTCCTGTCTCAAGTAAAAGACAAAACTCACAAGATCGATAACTGCCATCTAAACACACTCGTAGCATTGTCAGATGGCAGGATTATTGTTTTCTAATTAATCAACAAACAGATCATCCACTTGGATTTGTTTGACCGTGCCGAATTGCTCTAATTCCGCAACATCGATAATAGATAGATCACCGACTATGGAAATTAGCTTAGATCGGTCTTTAACATTGGTCTGTTGAAATTCAAGTAAGTCAGAAAACTCTGCAGCTTGGAGCTCTGCATAGGTTTGCTGCCGTGGGTCGCCTTCAAGTTCTAATCGCTCCCAGCCTCGAACGGCACCGATCACTTCACGGAAGCTTAATTTTGACGTGCGGTAGCGGTTAACTAAAGAGTTGACCGCTTCATCATAACTTTGCTCAGACTCAGGCATATTGTCGATAAGATCAATAAAGGCATTCAATGCGTCCACTGTCTTATCTGTCTGCGTACCGATGACGCCCAGCATTAAGTTTTCGGCATTGGCTCGTCTGCCTTGGGAATAACTTGCACCAGCTGAGTAGGCCAACGCTCTTGCCTCTCGTAGTTCCTGAAAAACCACGCTGGACATTCCGCTGCCGAAATAACTGTTATATATTGAAGCCATAGTTGACTTTGAACGGTCGTATTCGTTTTCGGGGAACTCAATTCGCACTTGCGCTTGGGCAGATTTCTGATTTACAACATACACTTCGTTTGTCGTAAATTCTCTAGCCGTACGAAAACGATAGGCTGGCGTTTCCTTCAGCTCACCTTCTAATACATATTCGCGTCTCAGTGCAGCAACCACATCCTCTATCGGCATTGAGCCGGTGTAAGCTAGGGTCTGTTGATAGCCTAGAAGGCCGGCAGGTAAGGAGACTAACTCCTCAACTGTTGTCGCTTGGATCTCTGCTGAGGTCAGTGCCTCCAGCATCGGAGATTCGTCGCCGTAGCGGTTGTACATGTACAAGGCTTGAGCAATCGCTGGTGGCGAGCTTTTACGATCTTGTCGTGCCTTGAGCATTATGCCTTTAAGGTCGTCTAATGTTTGCTCATCAACAACAGGGTTTTCAATCAACTCCATCATCATGGCAACACTGTTTTCAAACTGTTCATCGAGCCCGGCAAGAGAAAAACCAGATGAATTTTCGCCGGCGCCAAAATTAAATTCTGTGCCCATGCGGTACCACTCTTTTTGCAGTTCTTCATTGCTTAGAGTGTCGGTTCCGGCAACATCCATAAGAGAAGCAGCTAGATTCAGTTTTTCATTCTCCTCAGTGCCGACATTTACGCTGACAGAGAAAGTGAAAAGGTCGTTGAGTGGGTTGGGTGCATAGTAAAGCTCCACCCCATCCGCAAATTCAATCAAGCGATAATCTTTGTCAGCTTCAACAAAAACCGGCTCAATTTCAGAAAAGGGCATGGCCAGTATATTTGCTGCAAAAGTCGATTGCAGAGAAGAGTCAATGACAATAGGCTCTATTTGCGGTTTCGCGACTGTTGGGATCTCATGCTGTTCATCAATTCTATAAACAGCCACATATTCATTGCCAAAATATTTGTTAGCGACATCGATGACGTCATCCTTGGATAGCCGTTCCATACGGTCAAGCTCGGCAATGCTGTAGTCCCAATCGGAGTCTTCTATAAAGGACTGGCGCATCATTGAGACTCGCGCGGTATTAAACTCCTGACTTGCTTTAGCATTCTTTTTAAAGTCATT
Source organism: uncultured Gammaproteobacteria bacterium (assembly GCA_913031035.1). Classification (GTDB taxonomy): domain Bacteria; phylum Pseudomonadota; class Gammaproteobacteria; order Pseudomonadales; family Pseudohongiellaceae; genus UBA9145. Next base: position 19,837 of record CAJWGN010000005.1, on the reverse strand, counting down.
AACAATCGCTGTGATTATCCAGTCTTCAAACTCGCCGGCTTTGACTGCGGCTAACTGTTCAAGCAGCAACTGTTCTACCTCTTCAAGACTTTGATCTTGTTTCGGCGTGCCGTAAAGGTACTGGACCCCAGCCTGGTTAAGGAACATAGGTGAAGAGCCAGCGCTTGAGACTTTCTGTTGCTGGTTTAGGTTAAGGTTAATCAAGCCAGCGGTTCGATTGTCTAGAATCATATCAACTAGCGTTAGGGCTTCCTTGTCAGGACTGCCATTGGCGGCAGTTCTAAAAGCCAGTTGAACTTCTTCTTCTCCAGGGTAGCGCACTGTTGCGCGTTCAGAACCTGATAAAGGAACTTCATTCCACGGGCCGATTTCCGGCAATGGTTTGGCTTCCCAATGGGCGAATTTTTCAGCTATAAGTTCGATTGCTATATCGGTGTCAATGTCGCCACTAATAAAGATGGCCATGTTATTTGGGACATAGTAAGTCTCAAAATAATTTTGGATATAAACCAAGGAAGGGTTTTTCAGATGCTCAGCGGTGCCTATAGTCGGCTGTTGACCATAGGGATGGACTTTAAAAACAAGGTCATTAACAGCGGTGTTTATGATTCTGCCGGGGTTATCTAGCGTCCGGTTTTTTTCTTCATAAACAGTTTCAAGTTCAGTATGAAATAAACGGAATACCGGATCAATAAAGCGGTCCGCTTCAATCGCTGCCCACTGCTCGAGTCGATTCGAAGGCAGGCCTATCTTGTAAACGGTTTCCTCAAACGAGGTGTGGGCATTTAAGTTGGTGCCGCCCATGCCAGAAAACAGCTTAGTAAGCTCGTTAGTCGCAACATATTGGGATGCCTCTTGCGCTTCGATATTTATTTGACGATAAATGTCGGCTCGCACTGTCTCATCAGTTTCTGTGAAATGTTGTTCATACAGTTCGACAATTCGGTCCAAATGAGGCTTTTCGGCTGCATAATTTAAAGACCCCATATTTTGGTTGCCTTTGAACATTAAATGCTCGAGATAATGGGCTAGGCCGGTAGCATCAGCGGGATCATGAAGAGAGCCAGCTTTAACTGCAATCTCGGCATAAAAGCGCGGTTCTTCGTGATTCTCTGTCAGGTAGACTTTGAGTCCATTGTCGAGCTCATAAATGGCTGCGTTTAATGGGTCATTTTCATTGGGTGAATTTAGCCGGCGATAGCCTATCTCCACAGCAGGCTCTGCTGTCTCTGCAGCATCGCTAGCCGGAGGTGGCGACTGATCAGAACAGGCGGCGAATGAACCTAGCAATAATGCGGCAGCAATTGAGCGCGCAATGTGAGGCGAATGAAAACGGTTTAACATGATAAAGCTCCCATTAGGAGAAATTGGTCTATTTGGTAAAAACTCAATTACTTCAATTGTTTGTGTGTGGATTGTTAACAATACGAGCTGAGTAAGTGTTTGGTTGCTCGGAAGCGGCTTAAAATCTGGTGGCTGGGATTTTAATCCCTAGGCTGCCAAGCCCCGCCATTTAAGCATATTCAGCTCGAAATTTTTGTCTCTTAAGTTGCTCTGTAATTTGTAAGTGTGGTGCCTAGAGGGGCTTAAATCCAAGGTCATATGCCGCAGTAAAAAACCACAAGACCTACTATACCCTGTTCTCATTGCGCGTTGAGCACTCAATACTTCCAGAAATTATCCAGACATCGGTTTATCGGTCCTAAATAGGCACTAAGTAGGCACTAAGTAGGCACTAAGACCTGAGTTCCCAGCGATTTAGCTGGCGTCACTGTTTGATCAGGCTATTCACACTCTGCACTACCTAAACCACGGGCTAACCTTACTTATCTTTAATTGGATGATGTTTCAGATGGAAATCAGAACCTTTGTAAGTCAGTTCTAGATATCTCCGCTGGAGAGTTTGAGATGACTTTCTACGCTATGTAGAGTGAAATCTTAAAAGCGGCTTAGAGTTACTAGGCCGCTGCCTCTTCCCTACCACCACACCTCAAAAGCCTGCCAAGCCTTGATTGGTTTACAACTTCAAAACCTTTCAAATTGCATCTCAACTATGGCTTTCAGAAGCCGTAGCCGAAAATTATTTGTGCAAATTCTCCCAACATCATCTCCCAAAATACCGAGAATCACTACGAATACGAGATTCGTATATTGTCGTCCAGCGCGGTGGAAGACAGCTTGCCAAGTTTCCCCAATTGCTCGAAGACCTCGGCCAAAAATTCTCGGGGATCTATATGACCGGCTTCGGGAGAAAATACTCCCGGCGCGCTCATACGCCCTTCTAACAGAAATTTGACGCCGCAGGCCAACGGTATGCCGGTGGCGGCGCCCATGCCCAGCTCAAACTCACCACCCGCTTCGAGCGCGTCGCCAATCCACGATACACCCACCGACGCTGACTTGCCGTGCTTGGTCCCAACCGCCATACCGTAAATTGCCGGCGGCGCTTGGGGACTTTTTTCTTCAACACCCACTGCCCTACTGCGTTCAAACCAAGCCAGCAAAGCCGCTGCTCGCTCCCGACTGACAAGCCCCCAATTAACCAATCCTAGAATGCCTTTCAGCAGCCAAGAGTCAATGTCACCGCCATGAGCTAGGTTGATGGATTCTTGCAATTGCGGATAGTTATGGGGAAACGTGACGGCTTCGGGATGGCCAAAGATATGTCCGGTCAAAGACGGCAACCCGGGATAGCCCACCAGCGCCGGGGACAGCGGTTTGGTTATTTGATAGGCGCTATTTCGATAAATCTTTACCTCGCCTGTCATCTGCTCAATACCGTGCAGCATTGCCGCGCTAGCGCCCTTCTGCGAAGACTGCTCTTCGGGCGTGGCCCCGCCCAGATCCCAACCGGTGTATAGGGTCGACACCGAATCTAGCTCTTGCATCGCGATCAATGCCAACATATTCGATATACCGGGGCTTGCTCCCAGCCCAACTATGGCGGATACCCCTGCGGCTTTAGCTGCTTGGTCAAGCTTAAGCATTTCAACCGTTGGCTCCCAGTCATCACAGATATCCAAGTAATGGCATCCTGCGTCAATCGCCGCTTGCAATATTGGCACGCCAAAACGATAGAAAGGTCCGCAGGTGTTTAGCACTAAATCTATACCGACCATAGCGCTTCCCAGCGCTGTGGCGTCGCTGACATCCAAACCCATCGCGCTAACTTTATCGTTCATTTGCGCTGCAAAGCTTTGGGCGCTATCGGCATTTAGGTCTGCGATGACAATCTGCTCCACCGTATCAAAATGTTGAGCGGCAGCAACCGCGAATCTACCCATACCACCGCTGCCACCAATTGCGAGAATTTTCATATCTATTTCTTGCGAGTCCGCTTTCTATCGTTGGAATTACCGTAACAAAAAAGGATTTTTTTTGTGCACGTGCAAAGCTTTGGAAATAAAATTTGTCAATGAGGCAAATTTTAGATCCTGACTAGCACCCTGTGCTCACCGTATTAATAATGGTGAGAAAAACCACTCACCAAGCGCCAATCGTAAATAAATCAGCGCTAAAATCTATTGCTGTCCCTCTCACCTGTGCCTCGTTTGGTCTTTATTTGACCTGTTGAGATTAAACCGCTCCTCAATATAAGATGAACATTCACGCAACTTAACCTATGCGGTCACTTACTATTATGCGCAATATCACTGAATTCGGATTATTAGCTTTACTACTCAGCTTTGCTGTAGCGATTCAAATGCCCAGCTTCGCAGCAGACAACGGCTTGTCTGGCTATGATGAGGCGGCGGACATCGCTGAATTGGCTCTGCATGAAAATGATCGCATGCATTTTGCCCTTATTCACTCTCAGGTCTCCGACAAAGCAGACCTCTGGGAGAACTATGCATTTGACTTGCTTGCCTTTTCAGAAGCTGATTACACAAGATTGAAGCCTCAGATTTTAGATAAATCGATAGTCGAGATTCAGGATGCCGTGGCAGCAGATCAGTTTGACTATGCAGATTTGCTCACCTTTTACCTATACCGTATTAAAAAGGTCGAAACCGATAGGGCGAGGTTTCTGAATGCCATTATCGCGATCAACCCTAACGCGCTCGCGGCTGCTAGGCAACGAGACGAGGAGCGACGAGGCGGAGTAGCGGTGCCTAGAGAGTCAGTTTTTGGAATACCTGTACTATTGAAAGACAATATCGGGGCGCAAGGCATGCCCACTTCAGCCGGTACGGTGGCACTTAAATCGAATTTTACCGTTGATGCTTTTGTAACCCAGCGCTTGATTGAAAATGGCGCGGTAATTCTAGGCAAATCAAACCTAAGCGAATGGGCCTATTTTTTTTGCGATGATTGTCCGTCAGGTTACAGCGCTGTAGGAGGCCAAACCCTCAACCCCTATGGCCGCAAAACGTTTGGTACCGGTGGTTCAAGCTCTGGCAGCGGAGCGGCGGCTGCTGCCAATTTCGCTACGGTTACTGTCGGCTCGGAGACAACCGGCTCCATTTTGTCGCCAGCGAGCGCCAATTCACTTGTCGGATTTAAACCAACAACCGGCAGTTTAAGCCGTACCGGCGTGGTGCCTATATCATCTACCCTGGACACCACAGGGCCTATCACTAAAACAGTCGCCGACGCAGTAATCTTGTTTAATGGTATGGCCGGATTTGATCCTGCGGACAAAGCCATGCCGCTAATGGCCGAGAGTTTTCAGCTGCAGCTCACTGATGTCAGTCTTGAAGGCAAAAAGCTCGGTATTCTTAACAGCTTCGATGACAATTCCTATTATCAGAATGCGGTTAACAGCCTAGTCGTGGCTGGCGCGATATCAATTGAAGTCAACTCTGAGCCGCCAATTTTCGCTGGCGTTGATGAATTTCTCGGTGCTGAAATGGTGCGTGATTTAGCGCTCTATTTGCAAGAATTTGCCGGCGCTAAAGTGACGGTTGATTCAGTGAACGCTGTTAAGTTTTTTAATGAGCAGGCGCCGGGTGTGCGAGCACCCTACGGGCAGGCCCTGTTCGATATGATGTCTGAACTGAACTACAGTGCTGAACAAACCGAAGCACTGCGAATTCAGCTGCAAGATCAGGCTGCGAGCTACCTAGGTGACCTGTTTGCAGATCTCGAGCTTGATGTGTTGCTTTCAGTTAACAGCAGCTATGCAGGCTTGGCAGCTTTTGCAAATTATCCCGCTCTGACCATTCCCATGGGATACGAGGGGGATGGCAAGCCGGTAAACCTGACTTTTTATGCGTCTCCATTTAATGAGCAAGTGCTTATTGATGTTGGGCTGCAGTTCGAAAAGCTAAGCCTTGCTCGCATGCCACCCGCCGGCTACAGCGATTAGAGTCCTGGCTTCGTATGCCGCAAAGGTTTGTACTGGATCAATGTTAGGAATTTCTATAGTCTCCAAGCAAGTATAATAATCGAAAGCTTTAGTTGGCTTTGTTGGCCAGTCAAGCAGCGGCAGAATATGGGGTTAGTGAATGTTAAGTACTTGGTTTGAAATAGCACTGTGGAAGCGAATTTTAGGCGCTCTCGTGATTGGAGTCATCGTAGGAATGCTGTGGGGGCCGGGATCGGAAAGCCTATCTTGGATAGGTGACATGTTTATGCGCTTGATACGTATGGTTGTGGTGCCTCTTGTCTTCGTGACACTTATTTCAGGTGTTGTCTCAATGGGGGATCCTTCTAAGCTCGGTTCGCTTGGTGCAAAAACCCTCGCGATTTATATGGCTACGACGTTAGCAGCCATCACCATAGGCCTAACGCTAGCGGTTATCATGCAGCCCGGTGCAGGCGTTGACTTTACCGGTTCAGCGCCAGGTCAAATTCAAGAAACTATTCCTCTGTCCCAAAGACTTATCGAAATCATACCCGTAAATCCTATAGCGGCCTTAGCTGAGGGCAATATTCTAGCGGTTATCTTTTTTGCATTAATGGTTGGGGTCAGCTTATTAACGATTGGCGAGAAGGGTAAGCCGGTTGCTGATGTCATGCACGCGTCATCAGATATGATGATCAAGATTACCCACTGGATCATGGAAGTGGCCCCGTTTGGTGTATTTGCTCTCATAGCGACGGTTGCTGGAACCCAAGGAGTGGCTGCATTATTAGATGTGCTGACGCTCGCCTTAGCCGTATTGATCGCCTGTATTGTGCATTTGGTGGTAGTGCACGGCATTATTATAATGAAGTTAACGCTGGGATTATCTCCTGTGATGTTTTTTCGTGGGGCAAGAGACGCCATGTTAGTGGCTTTTTCCACTTCATCAAGCTCGGCCACGCTTCCAGTGACGTTGTCAGTTGCTGAGGAAAATCTAGGGATCAAGCCTGTAGTGGCTTCAACGGTATTGCCACTAGGCTCTACTATTAACATGGATGGTACTGCGCTTTATGTAGGGATTGTTTCCGTCTTCGCTGCGCAGGCTTTTGGTATTGAGCTTAGTTTTGCCGACTATGTCGTAATGGCAGGTGCAACTACCTTGGTTTCGGTCGGAACCGCTGCCGTACCCGGTGCGTCTATATTTTTGATGGCTGCAGTGATGGGCACTATCGACATGACTCCTGAGCAAATAGCGATAGTTATTGGGTTTATCATTCCTTTTGATCGGCCATTGGACATGCTTCGAACTGTGGTGAATATCGGCGGTGATTTATCAGTTGCCACGGCTGTGGCGAACTGGGAAGACGAATTTGATAAGGAGGTCTTCGATCGGCCTGTTAAGTTCTAGGTGGAAAGGTAGGTAAGGACTAACGTCACTCTAACGGCAGTGAGAACGAACTGCCGTTAGAGTGACAAAGCGTTTGCAAGAGCAAGTCTGAGAAACATCAAACTCAAGAAAAAGCAGTGGTTAGAAAGAGTAGGAGAGAGTCGTGCCGAGTCGGAGGTCCTCGTCAAAGAACAACAATGGCGAGCCGGTTGCGGCATTTATGCTGATGATTTGAGCGTTAATGGCCCAGTTGTCACTTATCGAATAATCAAGTCCCACCAAGGCCAAAAGAGACTCAGCATTTAAATCCCCCTGGAACGTTGCAGAAAGCACAAGGTCACCATTTTTAAGCGAATTGCTGTAGCGAACTAACCAGCTTCCAAACACTCCATCATTAGTTAAAGATTGTCCGGGCAACAAGCCTTCGTCTTCATTCAAAAGCTTCTGCGCTTGAATGCCAAGGCTCACGCTTTGATCATTGGAGACAGCGTATTCGAAACCAAAAGATGTGCCTATCTGATTTTTCTTTAAGTCTATAGCCTGGCCAATACTATTGGTGCCCGGAAAACTAAAGCTATCGGCGGTGATCCCTCGGCTAAAGGCCAAGTCAAAATTCAACAGCAGCTTTCCTATCGCCCTGTTAGCACTAAGCCCTAAAAGCAAAAAGTCGTTCTTTTCAGCGATAGAATTACCAATGTTGTTTACAGGGTCTTCATAGCGCAGCTGGTTCTCAAAAAGATAGGCGGCCATAATTGCGATATCACTGCCCTCGAAAGATTTCCGCCACTGACTACCAACCTCTATTAATACGTCGCCTTCACGGCGGTAGTCGGTGAGGTTAAATTCAGGTTCAAAAAAGAACGGGCTGCCTCGGACTGGAGCCGGATTGAATTCGGGGAACAGATTGATGAAACTAGAGACCGTGCTGTCGTCACCAAAATAATCCCAGGCAAGCATGAGCTGATTGCGTCTAGCATCTTCAATATCAATAATGCTTAGGTCTCGAAACTCACTAGTATTGATTATATCCAGCACCGAATTGCCTAGGGTTTCCCCCCACACCACGGTTTGTCGACCAAATTTAATGCTGTGCTGGCCGAAGCTGCGTTGCACGAACAATTCGTTGATTCGACTTTCAACCTCGAGATTGTCGTTGTTGGCTTCATATTGATAGTCATTTTTTAAATACATGCGCGATTGTCCGCTCACCTGCAATAGCCAGCCGGCGGCGAAGGGGTTTTGATAACGAATGTTGATACCAAGGCGATTGTTTTCAATTTCTGATTTTCGGAAGAAGCTGTAGCCGGGAATCGGTTCGACAGAGTGATTATTGACCTGGCCGTAAATCTGCTGGGTCAGACGAATAGTAAAATTGTTAAGCCAGGCATTCTCGGGTTCACTTTCCTCAAATTCAAACCCGCCGCCGAAAAGGTCATCGTCGAAGGTGAAGTCTCCGTCAAAACTTAGATTGTCATCGAGTTCTTGCGAAGCATCTTCTTGTCCTGAGCTTATGCCCGTGACGGCCAGGCTGATTGCAAGGATTAACAAACGCAAGAGTTCAGATGGTTTAAATAGACGCTTATAATATTGGTGCACTTAGCTTTTAGTCCTAGCTATTGAACTTGTTCGCGCAGCTTTTGCAATTCGGCTTCGCGAAAGGCCACATCGCTAAGAGTGCGCTGAGTTAGAAACTCATCGTCGACATTGATGCCAGTATTAATTTCTAGTATCGCCATATTCGATAGGCGATTGGTGACAAGGTTCATCATTGTTAAGGATCTAGCCATCCAAACATCGTCCACCATTTCAACCTTTGAGGACAGCAAGCGCTTTATTTCTTTTTCATACTGGTCGTACATCTCAGTTCGCAAAGAGACAAAGCGCTCTTTGTCGATATAGACAACGGTTTTAGAATAGCGAGATTTTCGGGCCTGGTCGGCATTGGGAATCATGTCTATTTTCCAAACCTCTCGACCCGATTCTTGGGTGTCCTCGACTACGTTAATTGAATACTCTTCAAGCTTGCCGGTGTCAGTGTCCTCGGTTGTAAACTCAGACCCAAACACTGAAGCGGGCTCTGAATCATCGTCTGAGTTGCCACTTGCGATACGTTTGATCCGCCCCATTGCAGACAAATATAGCCAAGTCTCATTGTCTTGATCGCTATCATCATAGGCGAAGCTAAGCATGCCGATGCCGCGTTCGGAGGCCGGTTCTAATACGATAGTGACAGTTTTGGTATCTTTTAAGTTGGCACCAAAGTTTTTGCCAACAGATTCTAGAGACTTTATACGGGGTCTCTCAGCGCAGGTAATTTTGCTATTTTTTATGCCAAATTTGCAGGTTGATAACTGCATACGATTGAATGCTGAATCTGAAGTGGAGCGTTGAAACTCTTCCACCTTCTGCATGATTTCTAAACCGGTTAATTTCTGCGCGGTTAATGAAGTTGAAACAGTGAGCAAAACCGCCGCTGACAACAGTCTAAATTTTGAGTGGTTCATGTGGGTCTCTCCATGAAAGTAATTCGAGTATCAGCGTTCTTAACACCAAAGGTGGGTTTGAATATCATTATCATTGCAGGAATCAAGAAAAGGTCGCAAAGCAGGGCGACGAAAATTGCCGCCGCACCAAAGAATCCCATTTTTGCCATGCCAAGATAGTCAGAGAAGCTCAGTAAGGCAAAGCCTAGCCCCAGCACCATAGTGGTAAACATGACCGCCTGACCAACGTCTAAGATAGTGATGCGAAGGGACTCGCTGATACTGCCAGTGCGGATAAGCTCTATCCGGTAATGGGTCATAAAATGAATAGTGTCATCGACAGCGATACCAATAATTAAGGGGGCTATTAGCAGGGTGTCTGTATCCAGAGGAATACCCATGAGGCCCATTAAGCCGAAGCCCAGTAAAGCCGGAATAATATTGGGAATCATCGCCAGTAGCCCCCCCTGTATTGAGCCAAGGGTTAACACCATGATGACGCTGATGACCCCAATCGCCAGTGCAAAGCTATCAAATTGTGATTGGGCAACTTCATCAGCCATGCGCATTATCAACGCCATTGAGCCGGTGAGATAGACATCCAACTCAGGAAACTCTTCTTCTAGAGGGCCGAAAAATGTCTCAATGTCTTTTGTTATTTGGTCAAAAAATAACTTATATTGATATGAGCCGGCGTTGTAAATATTTAGCGTGATATGAGATCGGCTATAGTCATCAGAGACAAGGCTTCGGCGGTCTTCAGGGTTTGCGCTGTTAAACAAGTAGAGTAACTGGGAAATCATCTGCTCTGATTCAGGTACCGCGTAGAAAGCAGGATTGTCATCGTTCATGATTTCATTTGTGTCTTTAACAACATTCGCCAGTGAGTTCGTTCGTGTTACTTGTTCGCTGTCTCTCTGCTCGATTAGGGTTTGAAAATCATCTATGGCTTTTAACAGCTTTGGATTTAGCAGGCCGTCGGTAGTTTTCGTGTCTACCATTATCACCATCGATTGAGCGCCAGCCATGTTTTCATCCACGATATCGTAGGCCTGATTAAGCGCGCTATCCTCGCGGGTGAGCTCGGTCATGTTGGTGTCTATTTTTACTTGGCTGGTGCCGTAGGCACATAGACCAAATACGGTGGCAAATATCCCTAAAATCAACCAAGGGCGCTTGGCGACAAGGTAAGGCACGAAGGTAAGGATTTGTTTTTGCCAATTAACTACGACATAGGTCATGCTAGAAATTAAGACAATATAAGTGCCGACAAAACCCCCTAGCAACCCATAAACCGCGACTAGGTAAGCGAGGGTTATCGCTGCCTTTTTGCCGGTATGGAGATCAGTCCACTTTTGGCCCATTTTATCCGCAAAGCTTAAATCTCCAGATTCTGGCGCACCCGGATGCCATAGATCCAAAAGTATTGGGAGTAAGATGATGGTGAAGAAAAACGCCATGACGACGCCGAAGGCTGACATTAAACCAAACACTTGAATTGGCAGGAGATCTGATGTCGTTAAGGCGAGCACTCCGCACATGGTAGTTAATGTGGTGACCATTATTGCTAAGCCCGTCTTGCCGTAGGACTTGGATAGGGCTTCATAGTGTTCGATACCGCTGCGCCTAAAAGAAAAATAGGCACTCATTACATGAACACAGTCGGCAATGCCTACAGCAAACACTAAAAGCACGGTAAGTGAGATCATTTGAGAAACTGCCACGCCCAGCCAAACAGTGATTCCCCAAGTCCATGCGAGGCTAGCGGCGATAGTCACCATAGGCCACAGAACGGCACTAAAAGATCGAAACAAAATCCACAACAATCCGGTGAAAATCAAAACCATTACGACGCCCAAAACCGTCATCTGGTTTAGTACCTGCATCATAAATTCCATCATCGGTGGATTGCCCACCGGAAAGAAATCAAAGGTGTCGGTGTAGCTGTCGTAAAGGGCTTTGCTGGCGATATGGAAATTGGTATAGCCGAGGATATTTACAGGTTCAAATATGACCTCTTGGATAGCGGCGCTCTCATCAAATTCTAGATCAAAACTGGCGTCGCTATCGAAAGCACCAAAGTCACCGAAACTGTCATCCAAGGTGATTTCAGCGTCATCAACCGCAGACACATAGTCTATTAACGGTTGAGCACCAAAATCAGTTTGAATCATGATGGCGCCGTAGCGAGCATCTGCGGAATAGAATGCTAGCAGATAATCTTTTTGAGCTAGGGCGTTGGCTTTGATCTGGGCTAGTTCTTCATCGGATTCGGGCAGCAACGCAGGTACCAAGCGTTTGGAGAGGAGCGTGTCGCCTTGGTTCTCCTGATAGCGGACATTGGCGATAGATTGGATGCGGCGAATATGGTTTAACTCGTTGAAATCGGGTGCAATACCGTTGATTTCATCAGGGTAGTCTGCGGGATCAAGGTTTTGCCAATTACGCAGATCTTGAGTAAGTTTTTGAACGGCAGTGAGAGAGGCGCGGGAGAATACATCCCCGTCCTTGGCTCGATACACCAAAAATACCGAGTCGTCGCTGCCGAATTGTCGCCGGTATTCGTTCAGGGCAGAAATAGCTGGGTCTGACTGATCTAGATAACTGTCAGTGGTCATGTCCAGCTCGGTGCGAGTGACGGCCCCATAAACCATGAAGGTCGTTAACACTAGCAATCCAGATAACACGGCGCTGCGAAAGCGCAGGACTTTGTTTGGAATCTGAGCGAATCCATCACTCAGAGAAATGAGAAGTTTTTCCATTCGTAAGCTCGATTATTACTAATTGGGTTTGATAATCTTGAAATTTCTCAAATTATAGCGCACTAGAGGGCAATTACCTGCCGGCATCGAGGGAGGTTAACCTAGCAGCCTCTCTGCTTAACTAAAGGGTTCACTATTATGGAGGTTTTTTGACTCGTAGTTCTTGAGGTGCCCGTACCAAAAGCACATCTGCATTAGAACGGCTAGTACGCTAAATACTATTGCTTGAATCAAGCTCTCACTCAATAAGTTGATTATAATCAGGTCAATATCAAAGAACACCATAAGTTTCCCTGCAAGGTTATGAGTGGCCTTCCGGTTCATTTCTGACGCAATGGTCCGAGGACTCACAGACCAAGAAAAAAGTGACGTTCTGTCTTGCCTCAGACGTTTCCGACAACGATAAGAAATAGAGCAATCTTGATGGAAATGGTTTGGACTTGAATGCCAGTATCCTGATTGAATAGCACAATTGCATTGTGACTAGAGACCAGAATTAAACCGACCCCAAACAGTATGGTTCTTACTAATAGCCTGTGGTAGCGGGGCTATCTGGCTTGGCATATTGGGCTGGAGAGATTTTGACGAGCCATCAAAAGGTCAACACGCTGACGCTATCGATAGCTGCTAATGATAACGCAGCGATAATTTTCGGCTGAAAACTGGTGGATTACCAGAAAGACTGTATTGCAATGACAGTGTGTAGGGCAAGGTGCCGAACAGGCTGAGGCTCGGCCCCAGCATATAAACAAAAAGAAGACACATCCTTAAATTGGCTTGGTAGCAGCTGTCACTTTACTTCCTTCTGATTTTGGAAAAAGCCAATCATTTACTGAGCGGCATCGTCAAAAACACTCGAATTAATCTGCCATTAAATGGTTTTCCCGTGATGGGAGATCGTCATTAACTCTGCGGATTTAAGCTTCCTTAGGTGTGTTACAAAGGGGCGGCGGCTAATATCAAATTTCGAATCCAACTCGCCGGCAGACTTTTCTCCTGATTTGAGAAGATTTAGTATTTGACGCCGTGTAGGGTCAGAGATTGCTCCGAGTGCAGCCTGCGCAAGGATTCCTTGGATAGTTAGAATATTACTAAATATCTAATAAAAATCAGGCCACCAACTGATGGCTCTCTAGTTTTAGGGCTCACTGCGGGCTAGCGCGTGGCGAGGGATTAATGCAATAGGGCTCGGCGACTTAGCATCTGTAGACGCCAAAACGCTGGGTGCCGTCGCTGATTGGAGACTCGATAACAATGGCATCTCCACTCATGCTGCCGGCTTCGTTTCGGGCTAAGGTGGCGAGTTCTTCTTCTAGCCGCAATCGATTGCGCTGGGTAAACAGAATTGTATTCAAAGTACTGGACCGAGTGCCACCAACACGAGTGCAGCTAGCTACCCCTGATTCAGGCAGAAGCATTACAGATTCGCCTTCACTGGTGAGTTGAACCCAGCTGCTGCAACTAACAAGCATGACCGCGCCGATTGCTGTGATAAGTGCCTTTGTCATGAAATACTCCTGAATAGGGTCCCTGTTTGCCAAATGCTATAAACCTAGGGCGAACACTTTAGCATTTTTAGCCGTGCCTGCCATTACGCAGAGAGGTTTGTGCTACTATTTGGCTCCTATAAAAAGATCAAATGGTCACGCTTGCTATGTCAGATACCAGCCTATTGGAGGATTTAAAAGCCATCGTTGGAGCGTCAGGTTTTCGCGAAGGGGATGACATTGATGCTCGTAACTATACTGACTGGATGGGGGCGAGGGCGATTGTACCTGTTCTTCTTTTGCGGCCATCGAATACCGCTGAAGTGTCTGCGATTTTAAAGCTCTGCAATGACGCTGGTCAGCCGCTCGCCCCTCAAGGTGGGATGACAGGTTTGGTTAGTGCTGCAGCGCCTCTGGCAGGCGAAATCTCTTTGAGTTTTGAGAGAATGAACCGCATTGAAGAAATTGATCCCTACACCAGCACAATGACTGTTGAGGCTGGCGTTGTCTTGCAGTCAATTCAAGAGCAGGCAGAAGCCCATGGCTTACTATTTCCGTTAGATCTAGGTGCCCGTGGCAGCGCCACTATCGGAGGCAATTTGTCCACCAATGCCGGCGGCAATAGGGTTATCCGCTATGGCATGACCAGAGACTTAGTGGTTGGAGTAGAAGCGGTGCTAGCTGATGGTACTGTCATTGATGGACTCCATAAATTGCGAAAAAACAATACTGGCTACGATCTGAAACAGCTTTTTATTGGCAGTGAGGGGACGTTGGGCCTGATTACCAAAGCGGTGCTTAAACTTACTCAAAAACCTAACAGCCAAGCGGTGGCTATGTGCAGTGTCGATAGTTTTGCTAATGTGGCCGATCTGTTGGTCCATTGTCAGGCGACGCTAGGGGCTAATCTAAGTGCCTTTGAAGTCATTTGGCAAAACAGCTACAAGCTGGTTGAACAGCATATGAGTCACGTGACGGTGCCGTTGGATGCAGACCACGGTTTTTACGTCTTGGTAGAAAGTATGGGTTCGGATAAAACTAAAGACACTGACCTGTTCTTCGACTCGCTAGCATCGGCCACTGAAAAGAATCTAATTGATGAAGTAGTTATCGCCGACTCAGATGCGAAAATGAAAAACCTCTGGGCTGTTCGTGACTCGGCTGCTGAGGTGTCAACGGGCGTGGGGTACATGCATACCTATGACGTAAGTCTGAATGTCAGTGACATGGGTTATTTTGGCGAGGAAGTAGAGCGTCGTCTGCGAGCGCAGTGGCCAGATGCAGTGCTTGGCTTGTTTGGACATATCGGTGATGGCAATGTTCATATTGTAATTAATGTAGGGCCGGATACTAAAGTTTTACACCGAGAAATTGACGAGGTGGTCTATGGCCTTATTCAAAAACTACACGGTGCAATTTCTGCGGAGCACGGCATTGGGATTATGAAAAAAGAATTTCTTTCTTACAGCAAAAGCGAGAATGAAATCGCGCTGATGAAAAACTTGAAATCGACATTGGACCCAAAAAACATTCTTAATCCGGGTCGTGTATTTAATTAGTTATAAAAAAATAAGGAGAGAGTGATGACGGGGAATGATCTTACAGGTAAAAAAGTAGTAATTATTGGTGGTACGGCTGGAATTGGTTTGGCCGCGGCCCAGGCAGCTGCTGCTGCAGGTGCTCAGGTTTGGGTTGCTGGCCGCTCGCAAGAGCATATAGACAACGCCAAAGCTTTGGCGAATGGGGCATTTGAAGTGCGTCAAGCAGACACTCACAATGAGCAAGAACTGGAAGCAATATTTAAAGAAGTTGGTACTATCGATCACTTGGTTTCAGCGGCGGTTGGTGGCGAGCGGACCTTAAAGCCATTTTTAGAGCAAACTGAAGATCAGTTTAAAGCGGCTTTTGATAAGCTTTGGGGCTATGGCAAAGTTGTTAGAACCGGAGCGCCTTATCTGGCCAGCGACGGGGCGATAACCATCGTCAGTGGATCACCAGCGAGAAAAGTTGCAATAGGACAATCACCTCTTAGCTGCGTTGGTGCCGCGGTTGAAAACATGTCTCGCTGCTTGGCAGTGGAAATGGCACCTATACGCGTCAATGTGGTTTCTCCAGGGACAGTGAATACAGCAATGTTTGATTTTATGGGGGAGCAGAAGCAAGCCAACCTTAGTGCGATGACTGCTAATCATTTGATCAAGCGGGCAGGCACATCTGAAGAAGTTGCTGCGGGTATACTTTTTGTTATGCAGAATAAATTCGTCACAGGTACTACAGTCGATGTAGATGGTGGCCGATTGTTGAGTTAGTTGTTTGCTTTTGATTAAAAGCAGTTATTGGAATTTAGTATGAATGATTTACAGATAAAAACAGATGTTGATGCTATGCAAAGTGGAGACCCAAAAATGAGTCTCATCGATGCCATCTATCAACGGCACTCGGTGCGCGGTTATTTGGATAAAGAGGTTCCTCAGGCAACCCTTAATCGAATTTTTGACATAGCCAATCAGTCTCCCTCCAATTGCAATGTGCAGCCTTGGAAAGCGTATGTAGCGTCCGGCAAGCTTAAAGATCGCTTGAAAGCCGAGATGGTAGAAAGAACTTCCGCTGGGGTCGCGCCGAATCCAGATTATCCTTACCGTGGTGATTTCGAGGGCGAATATCGAACACGGCAAGTTGAATGTGCTGTTGCGCTGTACTCAAATATGGGTATTGAGCGAGGCGACAAAGAAGGCCGAATGCGGGCGATAATACGAAACTTTGAGTTCTTCGACGCGCCTTATATCGCATTTCTGGGCATGAATCCTAGTTTTGGAACCACGGTGGCATTAGACGTAGGAATGTACGCACAGTCCTTGATGCTTAGCATGGTAGCTTTCGGACTGCACAGCTGTCCTATGGGGACCATGAGAAATTATCCTGATTTAGTGCGTGAGTCTTTCGATATTCAAGATGATACTAAGATTCTTTTTGGTATAAGCTTTGGCTACGAAGACAAAAGTGTCCCTGCGAACAAAACAATAACAAGCCGTGACGATATTGAGACGAATGTTGTTTTTCGCTCTGTTTAAGTCGGTCTGAAACGCGGTGGCATTAACTATAGGCTGTACAGGGTTTTGTAATTCAGAGCTGTAAATAAGAACATAAATAGAAACTACAAATAAGAACTGCAAATATGAATTATAAACCAGTGGTCCTGCTCTACGACCTGAACAATGCGTTGATAGATGAGTGTGCAATGTTGATAGGCCATACCGGCTTGTACACCACGATTAATACGTATAACGAAGCCAACGCCACCGAAGCTCTTCGGCAATACAATCGTGGTTTTGGTTTGTTAACTAATCGTCTGTCGTGTGTGATCACCGGCTGGAATAGTCATAAAAAACCCAGAGATCAGTTGCTGTTCAAAATGCGTAGCGAAGAAAAGCGGAGTCCATTCAGGTCGGCAACCCCGGTCATGATGATTACGGAAGATCACCGTTTTGATTTAAAGCAACTGGCACTAGATCCAATGGAGGGGAGTGTGGCGGCGTATCTTGATACTGAAAATTTTCAAGAAGAGATAACCAACACACTGCATAAAATTGTTTTTGGTAACCGTGCCCAAGAAATGAACTCTATTGCCTATGCGCAGGTAAGCCGTGAGGAGGAAGCATAAAAAGGGCCTAGGATAGGATTGCCGGCGAACGCTATAGCAGAAAAATTTTGCAATTAGCTCGGCGCGGGAGAAGGCTTTAAAGCCACAAAAGAAAATAAATAGAACACAAAAGCCAGAAATAAAAAAGGCCCAATCGGTGAACCGACGGGCCTTTTTTATTGGGCTTTTTTACTGGCCCTTTTAACGAGGGCCTTTTAGGTTTTGTCTAGGCAGCAGTCATACAAAACACATTAAGTTTGTTGCCATCAAGGTCGCGGAAATAGCCCGCATAAAAACTGTCGCTGCGGGGACCTGCTGGGCCTTCGCAAGCACCGCCTAGCTCTATCGCCTTGGCACAAATTTTATCAACTTGATCGGTGTTCTCCACACCCAAGGCTACCATTACGCCGTTGCCCACTGTGGCAGGATTACCATCAGCTGGCTCTGAGATTGACAGTGCAGGGGCTTGTTGCTCAACAGCCCAAGCAATAAATGTTTCCATTTCCATGAAGCGAGAGGCGCCTACCTCTGCGAGTAAGACATCGTAAAACTTTGCGCTTCGTTGGATGTCTTTAGTCCCTAGAGTCACATATCCTATCATTATATCCTCCCTAATCAGCTGGTTCAGTGTGTTTACAGTGTACAGTTAGAGCCATTATGTGATGTCAGCATTAGCGCTGACGCCAAACAGTTGTAATGCAGTTAAAATTGCAGACGGTTTATTTTTTTAGTTCTTGATAGCGGAAGCAATGGCTTGTGTGGTCGTTGATTAGTCCAGCAGCTTGCATATAAGCGTAGCAGATTGTGCCGCCAATAAACTTAAATCCGCGTTTTTTTAAATCTTTGGACATGGCATCACTTAACTCCGTTGTTGCTGGCACTGCCTTCGCGTCCTTACGTTTTCCATCAAGAGTTTTTCCTCCTACAAAGCCCCAGATATAGGAATCGAAACTGCCAAATTCTTTTTGTACCGCGATGAAGGCCTTAGCGTTCAGGCGAATAGAATAGAGTTTGAGACGGTTTCTGATCAGGCCAGGGTCTAGCAGCAATTTTTCGATGGTGGCATCTGTTAGTTTAGCGACTTTTTCGATTTCGAAATTCTTAAAGCACTTACGGTAGTGATCACGTTTCTTCAACACGGTAATCCAGCTTAAGCCTGCTTGCTGTCCTTCCAAACAAAGAAATTCAAACAGTAAGCGCTCATCATGAACCGGTACGCCCCATTCTTCATCGTGGTAGGCTATGTAAACGGGGTCGTCTCCTGACCACCAGCAGCGATTAGTCATACCTGCCCTTCCTCTGTGCTTAGTCTTTTGGCAAAGCCTTTCCAGCCTGAATCCTCTAAGCTTTTTATTGTTGAGCAAACTTAAAACAATACGCGACGGTCGCTGGCAGAGGACTAAGAAACATTCCGCAGGAAACTGGCGCGTGTGGGTACAGGTTTTGTTACTAGAAACCCAGTGTACAGCGCACTGGGTTTCTGTTGGGGTAGGGTATCAGGTTTTCCAGGCTAGCTTAAGGGAGCGCCAGCGCTATGATTTTAGCAGCAGATGAGAAATCGCTTACCGTCATCACCAAGAACTGCTTACCTTCATGCATGTAGGTCATGGGTACACCAGTTACCGAGGCTGGCAGCGCTATGTTTGCAACAGTCTCACCCGTTGCTTTATCAATGGCATGGAGTACTGGGTCACCACCGGGGCCTTCTCCGGCAAACAATAGGCTTTTGGTGAGGATCAAACTTGATCGCGTCGGTTTGCCCGTCGGGGGAATGTCAATTCCCTCAAGTAATGGATGGTTCTTTATCCTTGCCGGTGTGTCGCCGTTTACGACCTGCCAAACGTGGTCACCTGAGGTTAAGTCTATGGCCGTGATTCTGCCATAAGGAGGCTTAACTAGTGGGATTCCATCAATGGAAGGGGTTCGATCACCTCCTTGAATGTAGCGAACACTGGATGCATCAGGTTCGCTTACCAATGAAAGAACGCTGGTGGCTGTGCGTGATGAAACATAGATGAAGCCGGTGTCAGGATCGTAGGCGGCGCCCTCCCAGTTAGAGCCACCTGTAGACGAGGGCAAGTGCAAGGTGCCGAGGCTGCCGTCCGCGGGGTCTTTATACAGCGATGGAGGTGTAAAGAGTTCGCTAAAGCGGTATTTGCTGGCGATCTCAGTTGCTCTGGCATGAATATCTGGGGTGAAGTCCACAAGGTCGTTTTCGCTAAAACCGCGGCGGTCATAAGGCGCTGGCTTGGTAGGGAAAGGCTGGGTTCGTGCTGTCGCTTCCCCGGGCACATCGCTAGCCGGCACGGCTCTTTCTTCAACCGGAAACAAAGGCTCTCCGTTTTCCGGATTAAACATAAATAAGTGAGACTGCTTGAGGGTTTGAACAACGGCAGGAGTTCCATCCGGAAGATTAATTACCAAGGGAGCAGAAGGTGTATCCCAATCCCAGATGTCGTGATGGGTGGTTTGGAAATGCCATTTACGTTTGCCAGTTTTGTAATCCAGCGCCACTGTAGAGCTTGAGAAAAGGTTATTACCTGGCCGGTCTGCCCCATAGCGATCACCTGTTGCTGACTCAACCGGCAGATAAACCGTGCCGCGTTCGATATCTGCGGACATTGCTGACCAAACACCGGCGTTGCCTGTGTACTGGGCAGAATCATTAAGCCAAGTTTCGAAGCCGATCTCGCCACGTTCAGGAATGGTCTTAAATGTCCAAAGCTTCTGGCCGCTGCGGGCGTCAAATCCTCGGATGTCACCTTTTACATTGCTGGCTGAAAGAGGGCGC
>CAJWGN010000004.1 GCA_913031035.1 uncultured Gammaproteobacteria bacterium | reverse complement strand
CATCACCTAAATCCTTCGCCCAGCGCGCAAAATGGTCTACTGCTTGTTGCAGCCTGTAAGCATCAAATACATTCAATGCCAAACCTCAGCTGTTATGTGTTTTTGAATAATGGGCGATCCCGCCGCCGTTTCCTCAGTGGCATAGATTTTCTCAACGGCGTAGCCATCCACTTTTTCGCCCACAAAATTATCGGTGCCGAAGTAACGAACATCCACCTCTAGGAATGCCTCATGTTGGGCCATAAAATCTGCTAGATCGACGAATCCGAGGACGGTGGCCGCGTTCGGCTGAGAAATTGAACCGCTGCAAGCATTGAGAAGAAACAGAGTCCCGTTACGCAACAAGTGCCGAATATAGAAAGTTCCAGCGTCTAAAGCGGCCTGTGTACTGAGTTCGAGGTCACATTTCAACTGCAGGCCTGAAACCACTATAAAATCAAGTCGGTATCTCATATTTAAGAGGACTCGTCGATCCTGCGCTTGAAAACATGGTCTATAGTCTGTTTTAGGACTAGAATGCCAACTGACACTATTGTGAATTATTGGGTAATGTGCATTTAGCCACTATGGCCCATTCTAAAGGAGAGAAACCATGATCCGACGCGTCCTACTTGCTCTTTCAAGCTGTGCCCTCATGGCAGTTGCATCAATGTCCACCGCGCAGTCGAGCGAATACCGCTCCATGTTGCATGATTTTGAAATCACACCCGTAGCTGAAGGACTTGAAGTGCCTTGGTCGATGGCTTGGTTACCCAACGGAGATATGTTAATTACTGAACGTCCAGGGCGTCTTCGCATAGTTCGCAATGGCACATTGCTCGCGGCATCTGTCGAGGGCACACCAGAAGTCCTGCATGAGGGTCAAGGAGGATTATTTGATGTAGTGCCACATCCAGATTATGCATCCAATAAATTTGTATATTTGAGCTTTGCTAAGCCTGTGGGCGACGGATCAACTACCGCCGTCGTGCGCGGCAAGCTTGAAAACGACCGCATAAGTGATTTGGAAACTATTTATCAAGCCGACAGCGAAGGCCGAAATGGCCATTACGGCGCTCGTATGGCATTTGATGCTGAAGGTTATCTCTTTATCTCTACAGGGGATCGTCAAGCACCCCCGGCTGGCGACTTAGCCGCACATCAAGCTCAAGACCTGTCCAATCATGCTGGCACTATAGTCAGACTGCATGACGATGGCCGCGTACCAAGTGACAATCCTTTTATTGGACGTCGCGATGCCCTGCCAGAGATTTATAGCTACGGACACCGTAACCCTCAGTCGCTGGCTGTTCATCCGGTGACAGGCGATGTTTGGGCGGGAGAGCATGGTCCACAAGGTGGTGATGAGTTAAATATTGTCGCGCCAGGGGTAAACTTTGGCTGGCCAGTGGTCGGCTTTGGCGTGAACTACGGCCCCGGTCGCCCTATACACGCCTTACAGCAACAAGCTGGAATGGAAGGACCGAAGCATTACTGGGTTCCTTCAATTGCAACATCGGGTCTAATGATCTACTCAGGGGATTTGTTTCCTAACTGGAAGGGAGACATTTTCGTAGGCGGTCTCAGAGGCCAACTACTTGCTCGAGTTGACATCAGCGATGATGGCAAAAGCGCTGTTATGGATGAATCTTTAATGGTTGGAATCGGACGGGTTCGTGATGTTCGACAAGGACCTGAAGGTGCTATCTATGTGGCGACGGAAAACAAGGGTGTGCTTAAGTTAACGCCTAACAATTAGCCCCTGCACGGCGCTTATCGAAAGCCCACTTCGGTGGGCTTTTTTGGTTATGGGCTGCGATCGGACTACAACTTGCCTAAAAACACTATTTTTCGACCCTGGAGCCAGCAATGAAAACAATCGGAATGTTAGGCGGGATGAGCTGGGAATCTACAGCCAGCTACTATCAGCTGCTCAATACCGGGATTAAAACCGTATTGGGCGGTCTCCATTCTGCCAAAATCGCCATGGTCAGCGTGGATTTCGAAGAGATTGAAAAAATGCAGCATAATGGGAACTGGCCAGCGGCCGCCGCCCATCTTATCGCAGCGGCTCAGTCGGTAGAGGCTGCTGGTGCTGATTTTCTGCTTATTTGCACAAATACCATGCACAAAGTTGCGCCGGAAATAGAAGCGTCTATCTCGATCCCTTTATTACATATAGCCGATACCACTGGCGAAAAACTAGTAAGCGATAATTATAAGAAAGTTGGCCTACTTGGCACCGCGTTCACCATGGAGCAAGAGTTTTATAAAGGCCGGCTAAGCCAAAAGTATTCGATCGACGTCGTTACACCAAATTCTGCCGATCGTCAGATTGTTCACGACATCATTTATAAAGAGCTTTGCCTCGGGACTATCCTAGACGACTCTCGGGCTCAATATTTACGAATCATCAACGGCTTAAAGTCCCAAGGCGCAGAAGCTATCATTTTAGGTTGCACCGAAATTCCACTGTTAGTTCAGCAGACCCACACCTGTGTCCCTTTGTATGACACGACGGCGATTCATGCCGCCTCGGCAATTGCATTCGCCACATCTTCAAATACCTAGCTATTAATTTCGGCCCCATGCTAATGCTGGGGATATGCTAGCCAACAAGCCTAATCAACTCAGACGTTGTCCACTTTTTAGTAACCGTTTCTGAGCAAACCACCATAGTATTAGTTTAGTTATAACCGTCTTAGTTTTGCTCTATTGCAAAATTGCAGATACCTGCTGTTAAATCCATTAAAACTCGGACCACCTTGAGCAAATGCCAAAGGCGAGTTAGGGGATTTTTATGATCTTGGAGGAGCGATGATTTGAGCTTTATAGCGACTACCGAACGACCACCGAAAAAGTAATTCTCGAGAAGAAAAATCAGAGCTTAAAACCGAAAGCATGTGACCATGAACCAAGGAGGTTGCGTTATTGCAAACGATAGAGCGGATAAAAGAGAAAAGAGAAAAGAGAAAAGAGAAAAATAAGCTGGCAAGCATTAGAAGATTTACTAGCGATAATTCACATAACTCACAAACCAATAGCAGGGCTCGAGGCTTTTATGGTTGTTAAAATTCAGACAAAAAAAAGGCTAACATAAGTTAGCCTAAAGCCTCTAGGGTAAACTGGGTATAACTAGTTCGGTAAAATTACTTGGTCGATTACATGAATCACACCGTTGCTTGCTTTGATGTCGGCCGTAACTACGGTCGCGCTATCAACTTTTACACCCATGGTAGCGTCGATCGATACGTCGCTACCTTGAACTGTGGTCACTTCGAGTTTCTTGCCGGCTATATCAGCAGCCATTACAGCACCCGGAATCACGTGATAGGTAAGTACAGCAATTAGCTGATCCTTGTTTTCTGGCTTCAACAAATCCGCAACGGTTCCAGCAGGCAACGCGGCAAAAGCTTCGTCTGTAGGCGCAAATACTGTGAATGGACCTTCGCCTTTCAAAGTCTCAACTAAGCCGGCAGCTTGAACGGCAGCGACAAGTGTCTCAAATTGGCCAGCAGCGATGGCGGTATCGACTATGTCTTGAGCCTTGACTAAAGATGAGCTAAAAGCGATCGGAAGAACAGCAAGCAGTGCAAAAGCAAAACGTCTAATATTCAACATGTATATCCCCAATGATTTAGTAAAATGATAATAAATAAGTAAATGGTAGCCACTGTATATACGGGGAGATGATTTTTACGGATCACAACAAAAAGGAAACTTGTTCACGAATAATTTGTAATAAAGCACTTCTAAGCATTTTTTAAAGAAGACTGATCCAAAAACCTAAATATGACGTTATTGTTGTTGTTAACCTATAAAATTAATTTGCTCTGAAACCCCAGCGCAAATGTCTTAGAGAAAAAAACAATGTATTCGCTTTCTAAATTGTTCGTGGCGTTCACCGCCCTATGCGTAACTACCATTATGAGCAGCAACTCAGTGGCAATAGAGAAACCAAAGTACGAAGTCTTACATGCCGAAGGAAAAATTGAATATCGGCTGTACGCTAGCTATCTAGTAGCTGAAACCACTGTCACAGAAACCAATAGCTACGGTAGGGCTGCCAGTAGCGGCTTTATGCGTCTGTTCGGCTATATCAGCGGAGACAATGTAAGCCAAACATCAATTGATATGACCGCCCCGGTACAACAAACTTCTTCGGCTGGAAAAGTTGTAAACGAAAAAATAGCGA
The DNA here is from genome assembly GCA_913031035.1 of uncultured Gammaproteobacteria bacterium. GTDB lineage: Bacteria > Pseudomonadota > Gammaproteobacteria > Pseudomonadales > Pseudohongiellaceae > UBA9145. The sequence continues at coordinate 62,248 of CAJWGN010000004.1, read as the reverse complement.
TGACCGCTCCGGTCCAGCAAAGCAAGACTGATTCAGGCTGGACAGTGGCTTTCATGCTCCCAAGCAAGTTCGAACTTGATACAGCGCCAATGCCAAGCAGCGAAGAAATCTCACTTAGGCAAGTTCCGTCAAGATTAATGGCGGTGATAAGGTATTCCGGAAGGTGGACACAGAAAAATTTCGATAAGCAGGCGCAACTGCTGAGCTCGTTCATTGAAAGTCAGGGCATTGAAAAAATATCAGCGGCAGAGTCAGCCGTGTATAATCCACCTTTCATGCCTGCTTTCATGCGACGCAACGAGGTGATGTTTGAAGTTAGCAACCATCCCGGAGGTTAACTTGCCACCAAAAATGACTACGTTCACTTAAAGAGCGAGACTGCCAGATGCCAAACCAGCAGAAGAATATTCTTATAACCGGTTCCTCTGGAATGATTGGCAGAGCTCTAGGTAAGTCTTTATCAAAATCCGGCTACAAAACTTACCCCTTGCTACGAGGCAAGTTAGACGGCCCTTTTTACTATGATGAGCAAGCGGGAGTGGTCCACCAAGATCCTGACATCCCTCTGTACGGCGTTATTAACCTTGCCGGCGCTAATATCTCCGACAAACGTTGGAACGATGCTCGCAAACAAGAAATTATTTTAAGCAGAGAATTACTGACCAAGGCTTTAAGCGAGAGCCTTGCCAAACAAATCAAAAAACCTGCAGTGTATATGTCTGGGTCTGCTATTGGGTATTACGGCCCTACTCCCTCAAGCTATGCCACAGAAGCTAGTCCCGCAGGTTCTGACTTTCTCGCAGAAGTCGCTATACGCTGGGAAAACGCAACAGCAGCTGCCTCCAACGCAGGCATTCGGACGATCAACATGCGTTTTGGTATTGTACTTAGCGTTACCGGCGGGGTATTGAAAAACTTTCTCCTACCCATGCGACTGGCAGTTGTCGGCGCAATAGGCAGCGGACAGCAAAAGATAAGTTGGATGAGCATTCACGACGTTATGCGCTTAATTGAGCTCGGCTTAACCGATGAAAAACTGAAGGGCCCTATTAATTTTGTCTCTAATAGCGCTGTCACAAGTAATAATTTTGCTATCGCTCTAAGCAGTGCCAGTAAGCGTTTTCGTCTGCCAACTGTACCCGCACCCGTAGCAAGACTTATGTTTGGAGAGATGGCCGACGCAGCACTACTTGCCAGTAGCGACGTTCGGTCCACCAAACACGATGAGATGGTATTTGAATTGCAACATCCTGAATTGGAAGCAGCGCTCAAACATCTCCTAGATACCAACACTTGAAGAATTTTTACCAAAAGTTCAATTAAGGATCAGAGATGAATACCCGATCCCGTCCGGTGCTGATCCTGTTTCATACTCTCCCAATACTGCTCGACTTTTTCTGTCTATCACTAGGACTTTATTCTTGTTTGCCAGTGATAAAAAAAGAACTTGGTCATTAGGATGAAAAACGACTCCCTGAGGACTTGCGTCCCCTAGCTCTATCTTGCCAACTTCTTGCTTTTTTACTGCATTGATAAACCTAAGGTCATTGTTGTCCATATCGGGAATGACGGCGAGCTGTTCATCGTTGCTCAGTAAAACCCGGTACGGCCAACTAAAATCAGACCACTGTGCTGTAACTTTTCCAGTTACAGAATTCATAACAGAGACCACACCTTCCTCATTGCTACCGACCCAAATTTCAGTGGCTTCCTTGTTTACCGTAATCGCTTCCGGCCGACCCGGCACTCGAAACGCGGTCTGCATTCGTCCACGGCTAAGGTTAATAACTGAAACGTTGCTAGATTCGAGGTTACTGGTAAATGCTAATTCACCGCTTTGCCCCAATGCAACCATGTGTGAACCTCGCCCTGACGTTGCCACCGAGCCAAGTATAGAACCGCTTAGTAAATTGACTACCACCAACTCACCGTTTGTCTCTGAGGTCACAACCACCTCCGCCTGACCGGGCAAAAACTGAATGCCGTGAGGACGCGGATAGCCGCCAAGGTCGATAGTACGCGCCACCTTCAGATTCTGAACATCAAATACCGTCAAACTGTCGCCACCGCCGTAGTCGGTGCCCACAGCCATTAGCCCATCATCACTGACAACTAGTTCATGAGGCCCCTCACCGGTTGGCAACGTAGCAATGGTGAGGCCAGACGCGAGGTCTATAAAACTGGCATTGTTGCTATTTTTATTCAGCACTATGAGCGTACCGGTGAGTCCATTCGGAATTTCGGCGAAAGCGGCACTTATGCTGCCCCCTAAAAAGAGCATGCCTATGGCGAGGAAATATTTCATAGAGTCTGCCTGTAATTTAGCTGAGTGATTTAGTTAAGTAATTTAGTAAAGAGAGAAATTATAAAAAAATGCCACGTTCCATACACAAAAATACCATGATTTTTTGTTCTTTATATTTTTTATATGAAGCAGAGCTAGGTGATTTCGACGAATGTAATAGCATGATGAGGAATGGGGCTTATGGCTACTGCACGATGACCAGCTATCCTTGAGTACTAGCTTGCTTCAAAGGCACGCTTAACGAATCTTCCAGCAAGGGCGGACCTTTGATGGCCCTGCGCTAATCTTTTTCATCTAAAAGCAGCTTAGGTGCATCGTAACAGCTTATACGCCGCTAACGGCAGAGCATTAAGGATTTTGATCTTGCTGAAAGGTTTGCTCAAGATCATCGAGCTGCCTTAATCAAAATACCTGCTTAATTCTTTTGGTTGCTATTGCACCTGCTGACCTTTTTCTAGTATCTGACATTTGGCTCTCCCTCTAGATTTTCCAACAAGCCTCCGCGCCAAGGACTAGCAGCCAGAGGACTGTTGAGGTGAATCAGCTGGATTTTTTACTTTTTCACCCCTTTTTTGCACTTAATCAGGGCATCACTAAATATCCAACTATGCCCTCCCCTCCAAATTAAATCGCGCTGTAGCACAGCTCTTCAAAACACCGTAATCTTGTCTTAGACAATTTATTTGGAGCTGCATCATGCAGAGATACAAACCCGTCCTTTTCGGTTTTTTTGTCGGTTTGGGAATTAGTAATTTATTAACTGCACAAACAGTCGGCTTCACCGGCTTAAAAGCCGATGCCGTCGAATCAGTCGAATCCATGACAAAATTAACTCAGGAAATTGTAGACAGCCTATTTTCGTTTTCTGAGCTAGGGTTTCAAGAATTTCAAACCCAGGCCTATCTGACAGAGATTTTGGCTGACAATGATTTTGACATTCAACTTGGTGTTGCTGGCATTCCCTCCTCCTGGTGGGCCAGCTGGGGAAGCGGAGAACCAGTTATTGCGCTTGGCTCTGATGTAGATGGGATTCCACGAGCCTCTCAAATGCCCGGTGTTGCCTATAGGCAGCCAATGATTGAAGGAGCTCCGGGCCACGGTGAGGGCCATAACTCTGGTCAGGCCGTGAACATTGTCGCCGCCCTTGCCGTTAAAGAAATCATGGAAAGAGAAAATTTACCGGGAACGCTAATTCTATGGCCGGGTATTGCTGAAGAACTCCTCGCTACCAAAGCATGGTATGCACGAGATGGCCTGTTCGATGACGTCGATGCTGTTATCTTCACACATGTCGATAACAATATGACAGTCAGCTGGGGAGACAGCCGTGGAACTGGCTTGGTGTCGGTTGAATATTTATTTGATGGTGTGGCTGCCCATGGCGCCGGCGATCCGTGGAAAGGCCGAAGCGCGTTAGATGCAGTTGAATTAATGAATGTAGGTTGGAATTTTCGTCGGGAGCATCTGCACCCCTTGCAGCGTTCTCACTATGTCATTAGTAGCGGCGGTGATCAGCCCAATGTAGTTCCCTCTTACGCAAGCGTTTGGTACTTCATTCGAGAAATTACTGCAGAGGGAATTCGTGAAAACTTCGACACTCTCCAGCGCGTAGCAGAAGGTGCCGCAATGATGACGGACACTACCGTAAGTCGCAGGATTATCGGTGCGGCATGGCCAAGGCATTTCAATCGCCCGATAGCGTTAGCCATGGATGAAAACATAAAAAAAATAGGGTTACCAACGTGGTCCGAGGATGATCAGCGCTTCGCTAAAGCATTGCAAACTTTAATGGGTGCAGATAGGCCTATTGGTCTGGCTACAAATCTGTCCGGCATCGGCGAACCACTACCCTCACCTGTTTCCGGAGGCTCTGACGATATTGGCGACATTTCCTGGAACGTGCCAACCGTAACCCTGCGCTATCCCGCAAATGTTGGACGGCTTCAAGGGCACCACTGGTCCAGCGCAATGGCTATGGCAACACCCATTGCCCATAAAGGTGCTGTTGCCGGCGCCAAAGTAGTCGCAACCACTATGCTCGATCTGATCCAAAACAAATCTCTCATAGGCGACGCACTAAGCTATTTCGACGATGTACAAACAGCGGATGTTAAGTATGTGCCTTTTATCGGCCCTGACGACGCACCTGCTATCGAGAAAAATGCCGAAATTATGGCCCTTTTCAAAGACCGACTCGAAGAGCTCTATTACGAGCCATCGCGCTTTGACACTTATCTTGATCAGCTTGGAATCGAATATCCCCAATTCGAACCCACAGTAATTCAGAGAAATCCGTTATGATTTATAGGCTAATCCATAGCTTATTCCTATCCGGTTTGCTGTTGAGCTCATTAGCTTTTTCTCAGGAGCCAATTGGGGATAACACGATAGATCTTAATTCGACAAAAAAAACAATTAAAAATCAAACAGGGAGGGAGCTGAAGGTTTTAGCCCCGACCTTATCGGCGGAGGAAATAGACCCGGCGGTTCTCAACAGACTTTTGCAAACAATCGCCCACAATCCCGAGTCACTAAAAACTCGCTTCGCTTTAGACGACAACAAACTCCAAGACATTTTCATCACATTGTCCAATGCTCGGACATTTATCAATACCAATGAAATGGCGAACGTTCGCGTCATGTGTCAGGCGTGGAACCACTCCACTGCCTCTGGAGAGGACCGTATCAACGAGGCACTTAATGCCTATGAAAAGCGAAATGGCTTTACTAAAAGGTTTATAGCTAACTTCTACGCAACTGTCCTCAGCGATATTCAATATGGCTTATCTGAACAGTCCCTATTATCATTCAACACTTATATGAATGATCGCCGTCGGCGAATGGCAAATGCTGGAGCTGTGACAACGGGCATAGCAACTCAGAATGTCCGAAGTGGCGCTGAAGCTGTGACTTTTCACTGCGGCCCAGCTCGGTAACCTAAACAAAAAATATTAGCAAAGGAATACGCTGTGACTTATACCTGTTTCGATCTATCAATATCTGATCATATTGCACACATCAAACTCATCCGACCAGAGCGTCGCAACAGTATGATTCCTGAGTTTTGGGATGAGCTGCCAAAAATAATTGAAAAAATTGAAACCGAAGCACAAGCGAGAGTCATCGTTATATCATCAACCGGCCCACACTTTACTTCCGGTTTAGATACCTCTGCATTTGGCAGCACTATACAAAACAAAGATGACACGATGACGCCAGAGAAACTGGCCCGTTTGAAAGGCGTAAAGTTTTATGAAACCGTAGCCCATATGCAGAAAACGTTTTCCTGTTTAGAAAACTGCAGAGTGCCTGTATTAGCGGCAATCCAAGGCGGCGCCATAGGTGGAGGCGTTGATCTTATAACGGCCTGCGATATGCGCTATATGACACAAGATAGCTTTTTAACGATTTTTGAAATTAACATAGGCATGACTGCCGATGTTGGGACATTTCCTCGGCTCTGTAAACTTATCCCGGAAGGCGTTGTAAAAGAGCTTGCCTTTACCGGTCGCAGGATGCACGCCGACGAAGCTAAGAGTCTGGGATTGGTTAACCAAGTTTTTGAAGACCATGAAGCTCTCATTACTGGCGTAATGGAGTTAGCTAAACAAATCGCCAGTAAAGCACCTCTGGCGATTTACGGCAGCAAGCGCATAATTAACTATGCACGGGACCACAGTACAGCGGACGGTCTCGACTACATCAGCATTTGGAATGCTAGCATGTTGCAACACGATGAAGTTCAAGAGGCAATGCAAGCCGCAGGCGAAAAAAGAGCCGGTGATTTTGTTGACCTGCCCCCCATAAAAAGAAAGCTCGCCAACTAATCATCTCTGTGAAAATGACGTTCAGACAACACCCTCCTTTTGCACAGAAGGTCTGATAGTCGAGGGAAAATAGCAAAGGAAAATAGGTAAGCGCTGAGCCGCTAAAAGGCCAGCGCTAGAAAAAGGTAAGATATGGAAGACAAACAGAGCATTGAATCCTGTACCGCTAGCCGCTAGCCCGCCCTTCTTCACCAGACCAATCTTCAATAGACCACCAGCCACTAGAACCAATTAAAATATAACAACTAGGGATGGACCCGCTCACATAGACCCACTTAGAATAGATCCACAACTGTCTTGGGCGGACAAACACCGCAACCACCCCGATTTAGACAAGACACTGGCTGAACGCTAAAATCCTACCTTAGCAAGCTGCCGCCAAGGCCCTTCTCTCCATTTGATTTCATTTTTCCCGCCACAGCCACTATGATAAAAAGCAGAAGCAGCAAAATAAAATCGAACAAACAGCGCGAAAATCACTCCTCCTATCGCCTAATAGTGGCGATGTAATAGGTTCAAAAAATACCGGAGGATTACGATTGGCGGGGGCGGGCCTATTCCCAGACTGTAATCTCTAAGTAGAAAACTTCAAACCCTCGTAGAATTATCATTAGACTTTTACCACCAGCAAATTTATTCTTATCAAAATAATAAAAATAAAGTATCGGAAATTCACCCATGAAAAGTGTCAACACGCGCTTCGTCGGTCACGTTTTTTGGCTTTTAAAATATTGCCTATTTTTAAATCTGGCACTGACTAATACTTTAGTCGCACAGCAAACCGATCCTGAAAAAATCACTGTTACTCGCCTAGGTCACGGCCCCATTATTGAGTCGGGCATCCATCCAAGTATTGGCAAAAATATCCAAGGTCCTTCTCTGATCAAGGTGCCGGAATGGGTTACTGACCCTCTCGGAAAATACTACCTTTATTTTGCTGATCACAAAGGCCTGTATATCCGACTGGCCTATGCTGACAATCTTTTAGGACCCTGGAAAATACATGAAGCCGGCAGCTTGCATATTAAAGATTCGTTTTTCGCACCGACCCGCCCAGCAATATCCGAAGCTCGCCTAACTAAATTAGTTGCGACCCGAATCGCCAGCGGTGTCCGTGTCTCGCACGACTATGCAAAAGAACTCACCGAGCCACATATCGCGTCACCTGATGTGCATGTGGACAATACTAATCAAAAAATTGTTATGTACTATCACGGACTAGAAGATGCTGCATTTCAACATTCACGGGTTGCCACTTCTGACAATGGCATAGATTTTCAGGCTAACAATGAAAATATTGGGCTTACTTATTTCCGAAAATTCGACTATGCCGGAATTACCTATGCCATCGCCATGCCGGGCCAGTTCTATCGTTCCAGAAATGGCAAGACCGGCTTTGAATCTGGCCCTAGACTGTTCGAACCAACAATGCGGCATTCAGCTGTAATGGTGAGGGATGACAGCCTAATCGTTTTCTGGACCCGCGTTGGAGACGCCCCCGAAAGCATCATGCTCAGCACCATCGATTTAAAACCGGACTGGATGGCTTGGCAACACATAGGGGAGCGCGTCGTCTTAAAACCAGAGCATGATTGGGAAGGTGCTAACGCTTTAATTGAACCATCTGTGCGAAGTACAGCGTATGGACAGGTTAACCAGTTAAGAGATCCTGCTTTGTTCGTAGAGGATGATGTGGTGTACATGTTGTATGCCGTCGCTGGAGAAAGCGGCATCGCCCTCGCAAGAGTAGATTTTTAGAACCAAAACTTAGAACCAAAACTTAGAACAAAGAGAATTTTATTATGAAGCCCATCATTGGCATCCTAGCTATCATAGCATTTAGCGCAGCGCTTGCTGTTGCAGGCAATCAAGGTAGTGTTGTGTTCAGCGGTTTGCCGCTGTTCATAATCTGCGCAAGTGTTGGGTTTATGTTGCATTGGTTAGCATTTATCCCGGCATTCGCTTATCAAACCGAACACTACTTCGACCTGATTGGATCAGCCTCGTACATTGGCACAGTTATATTGACTGTAGCCTTGCATCCCGGTATGGATACTCGAGGCCTTATTATCTCAGTAATGATCGCGGTGTGGGCCGTTCGCCTTGGTAGCTTCTTATTTGCCCGAGTCAAAAAAGCAGGTAAAGATAGACGTTTCAATGAAATTAAAACCCGCTTCTTTCGTTACATGTTCACGTGGACTCTGGGCGGCGCCTGGGTATTTATAACAATGGCAGCGGGCCTCGCCGCAATGACATCTACGACGCAACAGGCCGTCGGCATTCCATTTTTTATTGGCACCACTCTTTGGGTACTGGGGTTTGGTTTGGAAGTAGTTGCAGACAGCCAGAAAACAAGCTTCAGGCGCCAAGCAGCCAACGCTGAAAAGTTTATCACCACTGGCTTATGGCAATATTCACGCCATCCAAATTACTTTGGAGAAATAATTCTCTGGCTTGGAATTGCAGTGATGTCAGCCCCTGTGTTGGTTGGCTGGCAGCTAGCAGCATTGATTTCACCTGTGTTCGTATTTTTCTTATTAACCAAGGTCAGTGGCATTCCTATGTTAGAAAAAAGCGGCCTCGAAAGATGGGGATCAGACCCTAAGTATCAGCGTTATATATCGATTACTTCCTCGCTGGTTCCTTTACCCAGAAAATAATCTAGACACCAGTTTTGATTATCGAACCGCATTCAATCCGGCGCCGCTGCAATTCCTAGCGACGCATGATTTGCTGCAACGTATTGAACCATGCCTGTGATTGAATTATGGTAGCCAGCCTAAGCAGCTGCTATTAATTCGGAAACACTATGTCCTGGCAAAAAGAAATAGATGAACTTCGTAAACGAGAGAAACTTGCTCAAAAGATGGGTGGGGCGGAGCGAATACAGCGACAGAGAGATAATGGCCGTCTGACAGTCCGTGAGCGCATCAATAAACTAGCCGACCAAAATTCCTTCCATGAAATCGGCGCGCTGGCAGGGAAAGCAGAATATTCAGACTCCGGAGAACTCAATTCTTTCACCCCCTCTAACTTTGTTCTAGGAACCGCTGACCTAAATGGCCGCAGAGTCGTCATAGGTGGAGATGATTTTACCGTCCGGGGCGGTTCTGCGGACGCCAAGGTCGGAAACAAATCTGGTTATGCAGAACAATATGCATTGGAAATGCGAGTTCCGTTAATTCGCCTTATTGATGGCAGTGGCGGCGGCGGCAGCGTTAAAACCTTGGAAATGGTTGGCCACTCTTACATACCAGAATTACAAGGTTTCGAAACCACAATGAAATTGCTGGGCCACGTCCCCGTGGTCTGCGCGTGTATGGGCTCAGTTGCCGGCTTAGGCGCGGTTAGAGTCACCATCTCACATTTCTCACTAATGATAAAAACCACCAGCCAGCTCTTCGTTGCCGGCCCACCTATCGTGGAACGAGGGTTCGGAAAACCTGTGGAGAAAAACGAACTCGGCGGGTCGCAGATTCACGCCTACGGCAGCGGCGCTGTCGATAACGAAGTTGAGACCGAGCTCGAGGCGTTTGCGGCAATTAAAAAGTTCCTATCCTACCTTCCCCAGAATGTTTGGCAGGCACCACCTAAAGCCCCCTGCACTGACCCCGCCGACCGCAGAGATGAATCTCTAATTTCTGTCATACCTAAAGATAGGCGTCAGGTATACCAAGTGAGGGATGTTATTTCTGGCGTAGTCGACAGCGAATCTTTTTTCGAACTTAACCCAGGCTATGGAAAATCACTAGCGGTTGGACTTGCTAGACTTAACGGCCATCCTGTTGGAATAATGGCTAATGACACGATGCATCTAGGTGGCGCTGTTAATGCCGCTGCGGCAGACAAAATGATGCGCTTTGTGGATCTTTGTGACACCTTTCATCTGCCTGTTGTTAACCTTGTAGACAACCCCGGCTTCTTGATCGGCGTGCAAGCAGAAAACGAAGGCACCGTTAGATTAGGCAGCCGTGCATTAATGGCCTGCTTGCAGGCAACAGTGCCTTGGGTTTCAATCATTATTCGACGCTGCTATGGCGTCGCAGGCGCAGGGCATGGAAATTCTGATCGCCTCAATCTCCGCTACGCGTGGCCATCAGCTGACTGGGGCTCGCTTCCAATAGAGGGCGGAGTGCAGGCAGCTTATCGCCGAGAAATAGAAGCCTCAGAAGACCCTGACGCACGGCGCAGAGAAATAGAAGCTAATCTTGAGAAATATCGATCGCCCTTACGAACGGCGGAAGCCTTTGGCATAGAAGAAGTAATTGATCCTCGTGACACTCGCGCAATCCTATGTGACTGGGTTGCTTTGGCATATGAAATCATCCCTACTCAATTAGGCCCTAAATCACGAACCACAAGACCCTAGGTGACAAACCTTAAAAAAATGAAGCTCGTCCTGTTACCTGTTGCCAAACTTCTCCACTTCTGGAATAAACACCCCTTTGCTAGGACATGAATCGGTAATAGGTCTATGAAAGCAGTTCGAGTACATTCTCAAGGTAGCCCAGAAGTTCTCATTTTTGAGGATATTGCGACCCCTGCAGTTTTGGCAAATGATGTGCTGGTTAAAATAGAAGCTGTCGGCGTTAATTTTATCGACACCTACCAGCGTTCAGGCCTTTATAAAATCCCGCTTCCCTCAACTCTAGGCTTAGAAGGTGCCGGCATAGTCGACAGCGTTGGTGAGGAAGTCACCCGATTTAGGAAGGGTGACCGAGTTGCCTATACCAACATACCGGGCTCCTACGCTGAGTTTGCAGCCGTCCCTGAAGATAAATTGCTGGCTCTTCCAGAAACGGTCCCCTTTAACGAAGGCGCAGCCATCTTGCTACAAGGCTGTACATCCCACTTTCTTTGCCATTCCACCTACCCGGTAAAACTAGGCGATATCTGCTTAGTTCATGCTGCTGCTGGCGGGGTGGGTCTATTGCTGACGCAAATGATAAAAATGCTCGGCGGAACCGTTATAGCAACAGTATCTACGCCAGCCAAAGCGGCTCTAGCAAAAGCGGCCGGTGCCGATCATACAATTCTCTACACCGAAACCGATTTTGAGGAAGAAGTGAATGCTTTAACCGATGGCAAAGGGGTGAACGTAGCCTTCGACTCTGTAGGCAAAACCACGTTTGAGAGAAGTATAAATTGCCTTAAACCACTTGGCACCATGGTTTTATACGGCAATGCCAGTGGCCCAGTTACACAGTTCAACCCAGGCAGCCTAGGCCCTAAAGGGTCCTTATTCCTAACCCGTCCAACAATATTTGACTACCTCTCAGATCGAGAAACCTTGGAATGGAGAAGTGGTGATTTGTTTCGCTGGATAGCACAGGGTAAGCTTAAGCTTCGACTAGAGCATTGTTATCCGCTTTCAGCAGCGAGTAGTGCCCATACCGCATTGGAAGGCAGAGCAACTACAGGTAAAATAATTCTCAACCCTTAACAAGACGCTTAATAAACCTAGGTAGTCGACAATTAAATAAAACATAAAATTTTTCAACCGCAAGGTCAGGATATTAATATGCTCAAAACTAAATCTATAATTCTCACGTTACTTAACGTGAGTTTTCTCATTGGTTTGACTGCAACAGCGAAGGCACAATCAATCGACCTTGGCCGTGGCGAATTGCCCTTAACTGTCCCTCAAAACTACAATGCAGAAACCCCAACCCCGTTGGTTGTTTTACTGCATGGCTACACGTCAAGCGGCACTCAACAAGACTCTTACATGGGATTCAGCAAGCTAGCTGAAAAATATGGTTATCTATTTATCGCGCCCGATGGCGATAAAGAGCCAGGCGGCAACGAAAGTCGGTTCTGGAATGCCTCACCTGCATGCTGTGACTTTTACAGCACTGAAGTTGATGACTCCAGCTATGTGCTAAGCATCATTGACAGCATCAAGGCAGATTTTAATATTGACCCTAATCGAGTCTATTTAATTGGACACTCCAACGGAGGCTTTCTCTCCTATAGAGCGGCCTATGATCACTCGAGTACGATTGCCGCAATAGCTAGCTTGGCAGGTGCCAGCCATATTGATGAGAGATCAGCTCCCTCTAACCCCGTTCATATCCTTCAAATTCATGGCACCGCCGATGACACCATCGCCTATGAAGGCTCGGAGATTCAGGGCAACAAATACCCGAGTGCTTTGGATTCTGTTACCACGTGGGCGGCTTACAACGGTTGTAGCACTGACGGTGACGAACGCGAGCTTCGCGATCTAGATGCCCGCATAGAAGGCCATGAATCTAGCGTCCTATCATTCAAAAAAGGCTGTCAAGTAGGCGGCTCATCCGAGCTTTGGACTATCGCCGAAGGATCACATGTACCGCCACTGTCATCGACCTTCAGCGAACAGGTAGTGGAATGGCTATACGCGCACCCAAAAACTAGTGCCAGCTATTCCGACTAAGCCCTGCAATTTGAGTCTCCATCTCACCCAAATGAGCATACATCCTAGATGCTTGCTCATTTGGTTTTGCTTAATCTCTCCCGCGCCTCTAATCTCTAACACGAGCGCTCAAGACCGCCCTATTGCGAGCCCTCCGGGACATTCAGCCACACAGGTTCTAGGAAGCTATGACCAACGCACGGGCTATGTAGACGGTCAATGGATAGAGATTCTATTCGGCCGGCCTCTAAAGCGAGAACGAAACCTCTTTAATCTGCCAGATTGGCGTGAAGCCCTATTGGACGGAGCCCCAGTTTGGAGAGCCGGCGCTAATATCTCTACCCGTCTCCGAACTCAGGTCGAGCTAACGTTTGCTGATGTTGTTGTGCCACCGGGTGAATACTCTGTGTTTATCGACTTTGGTGAGTCAGCAGCCGCACAGCAATCCTGGACATTTATACTCTCCAATTGGCCGGTACAGCTCAACTATGACTATGAGAATAAATCAGCACTATGGGGCGCTTATGAGTACACTTCGGAGAAAGATGTTGTACGCAGCCCAATGACACTAAGCGCTGCAGACACTTCTTTTGATCAGCTGTCGTGGCAGTTCACAAACATCAAAGACGGCAAAGGAAGTCTAGTGCTAATCTGGGATCAACTTAAAGCCACCGTCGACTTCGCTTATTAAGCCTATTGAGAACAATGCTATGTTACCGCTAAACTTTTTATCATTAGAGCTAAACGTTATGAAAACCATGAACATTATAAATATGTCAATACGAGGAGCAGCTAAGATTCTTTTCAGTACAGCCCTACTTATCACGCCTAGTTTTTTGCAGGCCCAGTCAAATGAGGGTAATGAGTGGATTCAGCTTTTTAATGGTGAAAATTTAAACAACTGGAAAATTAAATTCACCGGCTTCGAACTCGGCGAGAATTACCGTGACACCTTCAAGGTAGTTGATGGACTTCTTACCGTCTCCTATGACAACTGGCCTGACTTCAACAACGAGTTTGGCCACATGTTCTATGACCAATCCTTTTCGCACTATGAGTTAAGAATTGAGTATCGCTTTATAGGGGAACAAGTAGCCAACGGGCCGGCATGGGCTTTCAGAAACAATGGCATGATGCTGCATAGTCAGGCACCAGAGTCGATGACTTTTGATCAAGCATTTCCAGCTTCTATAGAGGCTCAAATGTTAGGCGGCAATGGGACAGATCCCCGTCCAACGGGAAACGTCTGCACACCGGGAACACATATGGCAATGGCTGGAGCACTGGTCACTCGCCACTGTACAAACTCAAACTCTGAAACATTTCACGGAGATCAGTGGGTAAAAATGGAAATGATCGTGCGCGGCAGCGAGAGTATTAGCCAAATTGTTAATGGCGTAACCGTAATGGAATATCAAGACATTCAGTTGGATACCACCGACCCTGACGCAAAAGCCTTGATCCAAAATGGCGCTGCAATTGAACTGGCAGAAGGATACATATCCATACAGGCTGAGAGCCATCCAATTCAATTTCGGAAGATTGAGTTAAGGGTTTTAGATTAACACTCTAAAAGAGCTTAACTCTACCAAGGAATTGATTTTCCATCCCAATCTATGAATCGAATACTATTATCAACTGTCTCTGCTTCCACTAGATCTAGTAGTCGACCAGCAACAAATTCTGGCGTGAATAATTTGCCTTCACTGACGAATTTTTGAAAGGGCTTGGACAAGGGCGTATCTGTCGTTCCAGGATGGAAAACTAAAAAGCGAACTCCTTTCGCGATCCTTGTGTATTCAATAGCCGCAGTTTTCAAAAGCATATTTAATGCTGCTTTTGATGCACGATAAGAATACCAACCACCCCGCTGATTATCTTCTATGCTACCAATTCTTGCGCTGAAAGCTGTGACTACGCAGTTTCGCTTACCTGCCAGAACAGGTTTAAGGTATTTGACCCAAAGCATCGGGATCACCGCGTTGACTTGGAAAACCCCGTGCAAGTTGTCTCCGCTGACGTCGTCCACCCTTTTTTCTGGGGAAATGTCAGCATCATGGAGCATCCCATTGCAAATGAACACGTGGCTAACTTGCCCTTTGTGGGGCTTTAGCTGCTCACAAATTTCTCTTATCGATTTATCGGTGTAGTCGCTTTGCAGAAGCGTTACATTGCTATCAAAATCCGCGCGCGCAGTAGCGGAAAATTGGCGACTAATCGCCACAACATTTGGTGAGGCATTAGCTCCGGAGAGGCGTTGAATAAGAGCAATAGCAATTTTACTGCTGGCACCGATGACGATTGCAATATTTGCAGAGCTGTCTTCGACTTGGATAATATTAGTCATTCTCGTCTACAGTTCGCATTGAGAAGAAGGGTTTTTCGCGCAAGGTTCACAGCGCTTTTTCCCTGTTAAAAGCCATGAAATCGTGTAGCGGTTATTGGCAAAAACCAGATAGCCCATATCGGCAAACCACCGAATAATTGGCAAACGCAACATTGCCAACCAAGGCTTCTTGCCTACAGCTCGCCACGCCTGATGGGTGACATCAAGACCATATATCATGGTCCCATCATCATAAAGCCCGTGCAAAACTCTATCTGCGGCAACCGGGTCAATAGTTGGAAACCTAGTAGCGAAGTCGTCATCGTGTATATCAACTAATGATAGATTACCTTTGGTGTCTAAATCTCTCAGCATATCCATCTCAGTCGCACATAGCGGACAGTAGCTGTCGTAAAATAATGTAAGTTTCATTGCGTTCCTTTTATGGCCAAATTATTTAGCTAATGATCAGCATTCCTAGATGGAGTGTCACAACACAAACCGTGAGCCAGCTTCGCAGGTTTAGGTAGCCGCGATAAACTTGTTTATAGAGTGATTCTCTCATCGCATATTCAGCGGCAAAAACCACCGTGTAACCCAAAGTTAGCAGTCCTAACGATAGATCTAGGTGCCTGTTATAAATTAAAAGCGAGACCCATGCCGTCAAAGAGACAAGGTTTGACACAATAAATAAAGCAGAAGCTTTTTTTGTAAAATGAACCTCTGTAAAGTCGGTCCCAGCAAGATCGGGAGCTACAAAATTAGTGTTGAGTAGGCTTCCCCAAATAGCACCGCATAAAAAACTCAAAATAATGGCACTGTAAAAAACAAAAACTTGCTCAGCCTTAAATGGCAGATCGACGTTAAGCACCAGAGCCAGCAATGCTCCAATAAATGGTAACAAACCAGCAAAACCAAGAGCTGTGGTTATTCGTATTACTGACATCACGTGAAACTCTGTGCTTTTCGATTTATACGACCACTGATCAGATTTGGGTCTTTAGCTAATCTAAAACGTAGCCTGTGGCGTATTCCTAGCCCGTGGCTTGGAAGCATACTATCAAAGATGCATCGCGCACACCAAAGCGGTAACAGGCGTTAAGTCGGCGCACACTAGCTCGCTGCGGCCAGACTCAGGGTAAACGAGCCTTCAAACTACGCGGCAAATTATCGAATAAAATCACGCTCTAAAACAGGCTCCAAAATTATGAAGAAAAAATATAAAACCCTAGCCTGGATTCTTGGTGACCAACTCAATTATCAACATAGCTGGCTGGCCACCCCCAACCCTGAAACGTTGTTCGTTATAGCTGAACTTCGTCAGGAAACAGACTATACCCGCCACCATATACAGAAGGTTTGTGCTTTTTTTGCAGCAATGCAGGAATTCGCTCAGCATCTTAAGTCCAAAGGCCATGATGTTCTCTACTTAAATTTAGATGCCACATCCGAATTCACAAATTTAGAATCAGCTATCGCGAAGCTTAGCGTTCAATACCAAGCTCAGGAATTTCATTACCAAAGACCTGACGAACTGAGACTTCTGAATCAACTGCGCGGCATGAATCTGCCAACCGCGCTAAAAATCAAAGAGTATGATACCGAGCATTTCCTGCTCCCCTTTGAAGAGCTATCAACCTATGTCAAACCAAGGCAGCACAACCGCCTTGAGTCTTTCTATCGCAAAATGCGAAAACGATTCAATATCCTAATGACCGGCAGTGAGCCTACCGGTGACCGCTGGAATTTCGACAGCGACAATAGAAACAAGCTTAAAAAAGCAGATATTCCGGACATCCCAGAACCCCTGGTCTTTAGTAACTCGGTGACCGAGATCCTCAACAGGCTTAAAGCACATGATATTGACACCTTTGGAACTCCACACGATCAGTTGATGTGGCCAACATCGAGGGATCAATCTCTCGAATTGCTGCACTGGTTCTGTCGCGAAGCACTGCCAAATTTTGGCAAATTTCAAGATTCAATGACCTATCAAAGTGAGTCAAAATGGTCTCTTTATCATTCCCGGCTCTCTTTTGCCATGAACAGCAAAATGCTCTCTCCTTTGGAAGTTATTGAAGCGGCCATAGCGACGTTCAAAAAGGCGAACAGCACAATAGACCTAGCTCAAGTGGAAGGCTTTATCCGTCAAATACTTGGATGGAGAGAATTTGTCCGCGGTGTCTACTGGGTGAATGGAGACCACTATAAAAACCTCAATCACTTTAAAGCAAAGGCAAAGCTGCCTGAGTTTTTTTGGACTGGTGACACGAAAATGAAATGCATGTCCGAGGCCATTGGCCAATCTCTAGAGACCAGCTACGCTCACCATATCCAAAGACTTATGATAACCGGCAACTTTTGCCTAATAACCGGCATTGATCCAGACTTGGTTGACAGCTGGTATCTCGGCATTTACGTGGATGCAATTGAGTGGGTTGAATTACCAAACACCCGCGGTATGTCTCAATTTGCAGATGGCGGCTATATCGCAACAAAACCTTACGCGGCCAGTGGCAACTACATTAATAAAATGAGCGACTATTGTGGACAGTGCCACTACACAGTCAAACTGAAAAGCGGTGAGGAGGCTTGCCCATTCAACAGCCTTTACTGGAAATTTATGATCGATCACCGTCAGCAGCTTTCAAAAAACCCTAGGATTGGAATGCTTTACGGTAACTGGGACCGCAAAGACGAAGGTGAGCGCAATGAAATCATCAACACTGCCAAGTTAAATTTGAAAAACTTAGACCGTCTGTGAACCACGTAAGACACAGCTAAATACAGAAAACTAGCCGTATATGACTAAGTTGTTAACGGCTAGAGATTAACAAAAGTGTATTGCTAGGGTATTCTAAATCTCTTATTCCCAATAAGAGTTTGCTAATGACTAGTCGTCGATCACTCCTCCAAGCAATGGCCGTGCTACCGGTCGTTAGTGCCTGTTCTACCATTAATTCGGCAAGTTCGACCTCCAGCATCAATTACACCCCATCTGGATTACCCCTGCGGCGGGTAAACGTCTCGGAGTCGAGGGTTATTAGAACTGTCTCAGGCTTACGCCCTTTCCGCAGAGAAGGTTTTGTAGTCAAAGGTGAACGTCTAGGTGACAAGACTGTCGTGCATAATTACGGCCATGGCGGCGGCGGCATAACGCTGTCTTGGGGAACGTCTCACTTAGCCATGCAAATCGCTCAGCAAACTGCACATAAAAAATGCGCAGTACTGGGGTGTGGCGTGATGGGATTGACCAGTGCTCGTCTGCTCCAAGATCAGGGCTGGGATGTGACGATCTATGCTAAAGCGCTGCCTCCACACACAACCTCAAACATCGCAGGTGGCCAATGGTCTCCTGCTTCGGTTTATGAAGACGCATCACTGACACCTCAGTTCCAAAGACAGTTCGGGGAAGCTATGAAGCTTTCTTATCGTTATTTTCAAAATTTAGTTGGCCCCAAATATGGGGTCCGTTGGATTAGCAATTATGAGTTTTCAAGCAAGCCGCGACCCACTGATGACCTGCCCCATAATTATGCAAGCATGTACCCACAGCTAAGCATTCTCGGTCCGGGCGAGCATCCTTTCCCTCTGCCCTTTGCGACCCACTACGATACGATGCTTATCGAACCGGCTATATTTCTAAATCAACTGATGGAGGATTTTTATGGCGCCGGCGGGAAAATTAGAGTTAAAGGATTTCAAGATTTCGATGAAGTACTCACCTTAGAAGAGCCCGTTATCATTAATTGTACGGGCTTGGGTGCCCGAGACTTATTTGACGATGAGTTACTTTTTCCCATTAAGGGCCAGCTGAGCTTCATTCTCCCTCAAAAAGAAATAGACTATATAACCATAACCGACAGTACTTACATGTTTCCGAGAAGCGATGGTATTTTGCTAGGCGGGACTTTTGAATACAATAATTGGGACTTAACTCCTGATCCTGCAGAAACACAGCGCATTATTCGGGAACAAAGCGCTTTTTTCAAAGCGATGAGAGACCCTTGGGGCTGAGTAGGACTTACACTTTAATTAAAAGAAGAGCGGCCAACTAAAACAAGAATCTAAAACGTTGGCCGCTCTACAGGATTAAGCTGTTTTTAAGAAGTTCAGCATAGTATTTACATCGCTGTATTCAAAAGGGTCAGATTCGCAGTTGTCTTCTTTGCCTTGCTCGGCAAAAACTTTGCTGACCTGTCCGTTTTCAACAAGCATGCTGTAGCGCCATGAACGATCGCCAAAACCAAGGTTTTCTTTCTTTACCAACATGCCCATTTCTTTAGTGAATTCACCATTACCGTCGGGCAACATCTTGACGTTTTTCACGCCTAGCTGCTTGCTCCACTGATACATTGAAAACGCATCATTGACGCTGACACAATAAACCTCATCCACACCTAAGCTTTTGAGTTCATCATACTTCGCTTCATAACCAGGCAGGTGCGTACTGCTACACGTTGGCGTAAAAGCACCAGGCAATGCCACAATAACGACCTTACGATTCGAAAATATTGTGTCGCTGGGCACGTCTAACCAGCTAAAGGGGTTGTCGCCTGCAAGGCTCTCATCTCTTACTCGAGTTTTGAATACAACCTGCGGTATTGTAGTAGGTACTTCGTTAGCCATTTCTGCTTTCCTGTTCTGTAAGTGAATTTCTTGTATTGCAGTAACATAATACGCACAAGCTGATAATCGGTAAAACGGCTTATAGCGATAGCAATAATCGGAAATTACGATCATTTTATGGATTAACGCCAGCTGCTTCGTAAAAACCGATACCTTTAGCCCTTTAAGCCACACTTTTCACTCCAGTGCCCAGCGCAGAACCATAGACAAAACAGAACTTTAGAATTAGTCTTCGGTAACCTAAAAAATTCAAATCAGGTATTGCCCAAAGACAAGAAGTCCTAAAACAGAAGCCCAATAACAAACAGGCCAATAATAAACAGGTGAACCCATGACGCTCCCCATCTCAAAACTTCCAACTCTGCTAGTTTCAAGCACGCTGTTGCTTGGCCTGGCCGCAGAAGTAGCAGCACAGACCGATACTCCAACTTTTTATGCTGACGCCCTGCCAGTGTTTGAAAAAAATTGCGTGGCGTGTCACCAGCCTGAAGGGCCAGATGTTGGGGGGATATCGGCACCCATGTCATTGATGGCTTTTGATCAAGCCAAAATCTGGGCGCCGCTTATTAAGAATGCACTGGTTACCGGCTATATGCCTCCCTGGGGAGCCCACGACCGGCATAGAGGGGAATTTAAGGGCGAACGATACATCGGCGAGCAAGAAAAGGAACTACTCATAGCGTGGGTAGACGGTGGCGCCTTAGAAGGAAATCCCTCCGACGCTGTTCAAGTAAGCAATCAGACACAAGCCGGCGGGACGGTCTTGCCAGATTCGGGCTGGTGGATCGGCGACCCTGATTTAGTGGTGCAATTTGATCGGCCGCTTTATGTGCCAGATGAAGTTGAAGATTGGCAGCCAACCATCGAAATGCCGGTACCTGAAGGCGCCCACACAGAACCTCGCTGGGTATCTAAAGCTGAGCTCGATCCAGGCGGCCCCTGGGTTCACCACATTGTTTCAAGCCATATGGGAGTGGGAGTGCCAGGTCGAGGCCCTTTCACTTACCCCGCAGGATGGGGGGTGCTAATGCCGGAAGATCCATTTATCACCGTCAACATGCATTACCACAAAAATCCGGGGGAAGGAACGGCGGTGACCGATATGACCCGCGCCGGCTTTGTATTTTATGAAGATGGTGATGTCATTGACCACGTAGTGGAAACGAACCTCCTACCCCACCGAGGCTGGACTATTCCCGCCGGAGATCCAAACTTTGAAGTCAATAACAGCTATGACATAGACGAGGACATATACTTGCTTTCAATGGGCCCGCATATGCACTACCGAGGCAAAGCGATGCGCTATGATCTGGAATACCCCGATGGCGAGATAGAAACGCTTCTTTGGGTTCCAGACTACGACTTCAATTGGCAGTTTTTGTATGAATACGAGGTGCCTAAGTTTGTTCCTGCCGGTTCGAAAATGCATATGAGCTGGTGGTTCGACAACTCCAAGGAAAACAGATTCAATCCAGACCATACCAAAGACGTCGTATATGGACCTGCGACAACCGATGAAATGGCCAATGCAAGAATATACTATGCTCCAACTAAGACCCGAGGAATTGTAGTAGGCGATCCAATTCCCGCGGATGTTCTTAGTAAAGCCAGGCTCGCTGAAGATACCAGACGAGCGCGAACAGAGCTTTTGGACCTTTCAAAAGACGACCTTACTTGGCTGACAGAAGATAGTCCTTGATTTCATAGGCTGGCTGTTGAGCAAGGCTAAAAGATAAGGAAGGCACTTTTTAAGTGACTTCCTTTTTTTGTGGCGTTTTGGTGATTTTTTAGGGGTGGGGGGTTAGGGACTTTTTCTGGAATTTTTATGAGAAGTTTTTTGCAAACAATTTTGTGAAGCCATCAGACTCAGAAGATCTGAACAATCTCGCGTAATAGCGCAGGCTATTCTTTATCGACAGCCCTATCAGGCCATCATAGAAACTCTCATCGCAAAACCAGCGCCAATGACACCCGCGGCATCAATTGGCAGCTTTCGACTAATAGGCCCCAACAGTAATTGGCTGCCATTCTTTTACACGACTCTTAACCACACCAATATCATGCTTACAAACACCCCCTTTATCGATTAATTTGATTTCGCAAATATCGCATCGCACGCATTCCTTAAAATCTATATCAGCGCCGCGAATAGCACCGGTGGGACAACTGTGTTCACACACTTTACATACTTGGCACTGTTCAACTCTCTTTATTTTAAAGGGCGAAAGAATTGAGGCCACCCCTAGTGCCGCACCCAACGGGCAGGCATAGCGACAATAAAATCGAGGCACAAACACTGCCCCAACGATAAACGCCAACAAAATAAGCCACAGCGCTAAAGACTGGCTAAAGTAAAAAACAGTACCAAACGGTTCAAAATACTGAAACAAACTCAGCTCACTGAAAGTTAACGACATGACCACCAGAAATACCAGAAACACATACTTAATATAAATCGCTAAATCATGAATGGCTTGAGGGATTTTAAGCTGGAGCTTTTTGGGTACAAGGCGAGTTATAAAATCTTGCAGCGCACCGAATGGGCACAGAGATGAGCAAAATACCCGACCCCAAAATAAAGTAGTGATGACAGTAAAACTGATTATTAATAGTAACGGCAAGTCATTTAGAAACATCGAAGGACCTAGCTTCAAACCATTAGTGATGTGGGAGACAGAAACAAAGCCTCCATCCATAAACCCAAGGTAAACCAGCGTGAACGATAGAGCTATCCAGCGAATAGTTGCTTGCTTGAGAAAAAATGCGGTACTAACAAGGACGAGTAAAACTAGCAGAGCAATAACTTCTAGCCACGGAGCATTAAAAATAAGATTAGCAAAAACACCTCCTTCAACATCAAACTCAATTACGTCATTGATAACCGGCTGATATTCGGCGGGAATACTACTGCCTGTAGTCAACGCTAAAGCCAGCGGGGGGATTTGATAGCGCGCTTCGACAGAGGAAACAAAGCTGCCGAGCTCTTCGCTCATGTCATAGAGTATTTTAAAAGGGAGGTTAAGATCTACCTCTGGCGCAAGCACTAATGCTCCTGCATAGCGAACCTGATTGGCGATTAATCCGTCATCAGCACTGCCGGCGTAAACGAATCTATTTCGGCTAACTCGAAAACGCTCCCCACCCTGTTCTATCGCCAAACGTTCCTGACGAAATGGCTTCTGCGTGTTGCCGTCAATACCGACCACCATCAATTTACCTTCTGAGACACGACTACTTGCCTCACGGTCTGCACCCGAGTAATCAGCAATCCCCAGAATTAATTCTCCTAGGCCATCGTGCCCTACAAAAACGAAGTTTAGGATTAGAAAAGACCCATCGGACTGAGGCACTATCAGCTCAGTAACAAAATTCTCTGCCTTTAAGTCCTGCCAAGACTTAGCCCCCAATTGCGCTAGCGCATAGTCTTCGTTATTGCTTGCACTGCCCTGTGAAAAGCTTGGCAAATAGGCGCGAGCAACCTCTCTACTGGCATTCCTGAGTCCGCGAGATACAGCCCAGCTGGTAATAGTAGCTCTAGACACCCCATCAATGTCCCGCCCAACCCTAAATCCATCAACGACATTTTTCCCTTCAAACTGATTAGGAAATCCCTCGGTCGCTAGAAAATCTCCTCTTATACTTTTATAAGACTCGCGATAAAAAAGAACTTTGATTCCAGTCAGAGTTCCAGTCATATCCAATCCAGCGATAACTTGTATGGGAGCGCTGTATCCAATCTCTTCTGGCGGGTAGTCCTTTGTTTCAAATAAATACCCCACCACTTGCTCGCCGTCCGCTGAGCCTGCATAGGCTTTAATGACAGGGGGAGAACCAGACTTGTCAGAAAAACGAGTGGCTTGAGGAAAGACACCCATCATTAGCTCTGGCGTGACTTGAAGGCCAGATTGGCCACGACCAATTGAGGAGAGCGCGGTTAAAATTATCAAAGCTACTATTTGAAAAGAGAAACGTTGCTTAAATCCTGAAAACTTGCAATAACCAGACGCTACATTGGACATTGTTGTAATTCTTATAAGGGATTTGAATCGCCATATCCTACACAATTTCCAGCAAATAGGATAACCCGCTAACGCCCAGCACGCGCTAGGTTAATTATCCTTTTTAACTTGTTAAAACCAAATGGTTTATTTAGGACTAAATTCGATGTTTGCTTTATTACATGGAATATCTCTCATTCTCCATGATACTTACAGCATCGATTCTTTACGAAGTAGAGTATTCAAATCGCAAAGTTAAAGTGTTGCTAGCAGATGCAACACAGTCAGAACAGGATCTACAGTTCATTGCAGTCAACGGACTGGACATAATTTTAATTGTCGATAACACTGGCTAACTACAATCTTGGGGCACTAAAGCTAAAGAAGTTTTTGGTTATTCCAAGGAGCAGGCCATTGGCAAAATCCCCATGGAAGATATGTTTGGAAACGACGCCTCCGATGAGATTTTTGGGGCCGTTGACGAGTTTCACGCTGGTATGGAAAGCATCGAAGGCAGGTCTTTCATGGTGGATGTCCGCTTGAAAAGCGTTTCTCACAACAGCTCAGATTATTCGATTTTTGTCCTCAAGCTTATTGCCGAACCTGGTTAGCTGCGTCTCTTAGTTAGCCTGCTATTTATGCACCACTAAAAGAACTAATTGTTAATTTAGATTACGCTATACTAAGCGCTCAGCATCATGGATCCTCGGCTTTGACGAACCCCACTCACAGCATCGGCACAAGAACCACTGCCACACTTGCCTTTTTGGGCATATCGGTTGGCGTGCTGGTGGGTGCCGGCGCTTTATCTGGTGATGAGCAAGGCCGTGTAAACCTCTTATTTCTACTCTTAGTTTTCGCCTTTCTACCTGTTTTAAGCCTTGTGTTAAGCCTTGTACTGGCCTCTATCAAACTAAATAGCCTGACCGCCGTTATTGTTAGCTCACGATTCTGGCCTGCAGACCTATCTCCGAGCCCACTCCGACTTGAAGCCGGGCGCCAACGGCGGCTTTGGCTCTTTTTTCAATCTCAAGTGTTTAGTCTGGCATTCGCACTGGGAAGCATTTTGGCGTTTCTCACACTGCTTTTAGGAACAGATGTAAACTTCGTCTGGCGCAGCACATTACTAAACTCTACCGATCTCTTGCCTGCTTTAAAGCTAATATCTTCGCCCTGGTTATTTTGGCAAGATGCTCAGCCTAGCCTGCAACTCTTGCAGCAATCACAGAACTCACGTATCGCCGGGCAGCTTAGTGCCTATTCAGAAAACTGGTGGCAGTTCATTCTGGCAGCCCAATTAAGTTACAACTTAATACCTAGGATGTTTTTATTGCTAATTGCGCGCTGGCAATACGCAGCCGCAGTGAGATTGAATAACAAACTAAAGCCCAGTGAATCTGAAACTAAGAAAAACAATCTCAGCGCAGATAATCCTTCTCTGCTTGCCCCCATCGCTTATACCTTACCCAATAGATATCAGCTATTGGATTGGAGCCATACACCGCCTCATTGCCAAAGCTTCATTACCAAATCTTTTGGCAAACCCATCGCTCTCATTCAGCTTTCCCCGCTGGGGTTTCCAGAAGCCGTAAACAGCGAAGAGTCTAATTCAATAGTGGTTTTAGTAAAAAGTTGGAACGCCCCTCTAGGTGAGTTAAAAGATATCCTCACGACCCTTAATGGTAATCAGCCTAAATACATTCTTCCTTTGGATTGGGGAGAGTCAGCTGTCAATGTTCCTAGTCCAATTCACTTGAACGAATGGCAGCGCTTTGCTGCCACACTTTCAAACTGGGGAATCTTGCAGCCAGGAGAGCAGTCATGACCCCTCGCTTCGCGGTTGTCGGGCACCCAAACAAAGGCAAGTCATCAATCGTAGCCACTCTTGCACAAAATGACAGTATTGCTATTTCCACTCAAAGTGGAACCACCAAGCAATGCCAGCAAATAGACGTAAAAATTGGCAAAGCTGGCTATAGCCTGATTGATACCCCAGGATTTCAACGCCCCACTCGCGTCTTAGCGTGGCTGCAGGAGCGCGCCTCGTCCGCAGATAAACGCATAGACGCCGTTAAATCGTTTTTAGTAGATCAGGACTGCCAGCGACTCTTTCCAGATGAAATCCAACTGTTAACCCCTATTATCGATGGTGCTGCGATTATTTATGTTGTAGATGGCTCAAGGCCCTACGGCTCAGAGTATGAAGCCGAGATGGAGATACTGCGCTGGACCGGACAGGCAAGCTTAGCTCTCATTAATCCAATCGAAAATGAAAATCATATTATTCAGTGGCAGCATGCACTGGGGCAATACTTCAAAGTCGTCAAGGTATTCAATGCTGTGCAAGCCGAGCTAGAAAAACAGCTATCGGTTTTGCAGGCTTTTTCCCAATTACGCGACGATTGGAAAAGTGCGATTGCCGACCTTGTCAACGCCTATAGAGAGCGCTCAGCACAAAGACAGGACGATACAGCTGAATTACTGGCGGCGTTACTGACCAAAGCCTGTGCTTACCGGGTAAGTCAAAAAGCATTAACTCAGGAGCAAGCCACTGCCCTCAAGCAAGTATTAGAAATCCGCTATTTCAAAGATTTGGCGGACATTGAACAAGCTCATCATGAATCTCTAAAGTCCTCACTGTTTTATCACCATTTGAAAAGCAACCTTGATGACTTACCAGATTCTGGAAACCTGTTTGATACTGAAAAATGGGTTATTTGGGGGCTAAACCGAAAACAATTGACCGTAGCGGCAGCAATGGCAGGCGCAGCTGCAGGGGCCATAGCTGATCTTAGCTTAGTTGGCAGCAGTCTCTTTTTGGGCGCACTAGGAGGGGGCACGTTAGCCGCCACTAGCGCATGGTTCGGTGCTGAAAAGCTGGCTGGCTTCAAACTCAAAGGACTGCCAGTGGGAGGTTATGCTGCCCAGCAGGGGCCAATGCAGAATCGGAATTTCCCCTATGTTCTGTTAGGCCGGTTTCTTCACCTAGAGGAAATTTTGCAAAATCGCACTCATGCACGCAGAGATAGTGTTCAAGTGACTGAAGGAAAACTGCAAAATAAGATTTCAAAATTAAATGAGCGCCAGCAGAAAGAACTTCACAAAGCCCTAGAACGCCTCAGCAAACAGAAGCCGACGGATGATTTAGTGAGCGTGCTTAAACCCCTGCTAGCGACTGATACTGCCTAAAATTTTCTAAGCATCATGGAAAATAATCCCCAAGGTTAGCCGCTCGCCTGTTAACAACTCAGTCACTCCATGTTGCATTTCTGCCTTTTCCCAACCACTCGCCTCCCTAACCGGCCTATCTTGAGTCGGCACTATTACAGCAGAGCCTTTTTTAAGCTTTGGCGAATGAGCGCGCAATTGCATGCCGGGAGTTTTTTCAACGAGAATTAGATCACCTCCGCTAAAAGCCACTTCGGGCTCACTCAACAGGATGATTACTTGAAAAGGAAAGGTCACTTGCCCATACAAATCTTGATGCAATCGGTTGTAATCACCTTCGACGTATTTCAACATCAACGGAGCGGCCTTTGTCTGCCCTGCGCTCGCACATTGGTCTAAAAAGTTTTGCTGCTTATCGGGCCATACCTGCGCATCACCCAATAGCTTGGCCCATTCATTAGCCAGCTTTGCCAAAGGCCCGTAAAATTTAAACCGAATCTGCCGCACCAAGTCAGGTAATGGGTAAGCGAAATATTTATACTGACCATTGCCAAAATTTTTCTGGGACATATTGACCGTTTTACGAAAAAGCTCAGGTCGATCATACTGCTCTAGCAAGCCCTCACACTCTATATCAGAGCATAGCTCGCCTATAACCTCATAGCCCCTAGCCAACAGTCCGGAGTTCACCGCATCCCAATCTAGGCTGGCAAAGCGCTTGTCAAAATTCACTTACTCGTCTAACCACTCTATAAAATCTACCGATGCTTTAATTAACTTCGCTCTAGATGCCTCTAACAGCGCGGCATGATCTCCCCCTGCGAGAACAATCCACTGCTTGTTAGGATTGGCAATATTAGAAAAAACGCTGGCATGGGCTTCGGTACGCGCCAAGGGATCAAATTCTGCCTGCAGCAGAAGGGTTGGCAACCTTACTGCGCCGGCATCTAAGGCATTCCACTGCTGTAACTGGTTCCAGTCTGCCCGTACTGGATCAGCTTTAATGGCGTGCCTTACATACGCGTCAATAGCATTTTGGCTTATTGATCCGGGCACGATAAAATCCGATGCTGCGGCCTCTGCAGTGGTTGGGTTCTCAGGAGGTGAAGCTCCGTCATCGCCGCCACTATATGGCCGATCCGGATCCACCGGATACCCAAACAAAGTCACGCTCAACATATTTTCTGGGTAGCGCTGAGCCGTTAACTGAGCCACCATCGAGCCATAGGACCAGCCCCAGACATGAGTCTTTGCATCATTGCGCGATTGCAACCATTCCAGCGCCGCGGCTAAATCTTTGGCCGCTTTGTCTGGAGTGTTCCAGCCTGACACGTCACGAGAAGTTCCACCGTAGCCACGGGCATCAAGAGCCCAAACACTGTAGCCCGCGTTATTGAAACCGTCCATTAGTGATAGATCTTCCCCAGCTACCTGCAAATCGAAATCTGGCAATGAACTCCAAGTGCGACCATGATGTAAAATGATATACCCTTTTGGATTGCCAACCGATTTTTCCCACAGAGTAAGGGGATGGCCGTCAGAGTAGACAGTGTGTTCAACGAGTTCGGCTCCGCGCAACACCGTCAGAGGGGCCATAAGTAAAAGAACCGCAGCTACCGATACCAGTGTTTTAAAACCAATGTGCACAAAATAGTTAGGGTGAGAAATCATAAAAAACTCCTGCTGAGCATTGCTATTCATTATCCGAAAACCATAACACGAGGAGTAAGTTTACTGTAAGTAATAGAGACAAATTCCTTCCAAAAGTCTAAGTCTGAAGGCTTCTAAACCTAATAAGCACTGGAATTAAATTACAACATTGAAAAGCCCTATTCTTAAATCACAGGCCGGACTAAAACAGCTGTTAAAGGAAATGCGCGAACGGAGGCGACATTAGGGTAGGCGTCTTTCTTTCGCGCTTACAGGGCCCTTTAGCGGCACTGGGATAGTAACGCTTAGTTACACGGTAGAACTGTCCTGATTCAAACCGCTAAGGCTCAATTCGCCGCCATTAAATAGCGCTGTAGTCCGCCCCCCTTTTCGGCTTTCAAGCGCTGCCTAATAAACCCCAGCGTAAAAAGTCGACGCAAAAAATCGTTTGTAAGCAAGCCTATGGCCAGTTTTGGCCCCACCATAGTTACAGCAAGATTATAGATTATTTTGGTTTCAAAACCTGCTAATCAAAAAAAAACCGGAAGCTACATGCTTCCGGTTTTTTAGTTTTCACTGATAGGATTTAGGCCTAATTAATTAGTGGCCACCATCGTCATCACTCAACGCTGCCGGCAACGCCAACGCCGTTAATGAAGAGCTAGTTTGAAGTAAGACATACTGATGTCCATCCAAGGTCCAAGAGCTCATCCCATAGCTGCTGCGATCCGGCGCTTCAATCTCGCTCATGATCTCACCGGTTGCTTTATCAATAGCGTAAAGCATTGGCGTGCCATCACTGGCCGCATCTGAATAGATCAACATATTCGCAGTCACAACCATTGGCACTAGTGCACCAGTGCCAGTGTTGCCTATATCTATACCGGCAAGCGCTGGGCTGTTCTTGATTCGATTTGGCGTTTCACCCGTTGGAATCATCCAAGAATGATCACCAGTAGTCATATCGATAGCAGTGATGCGGCTATAAGGCGGCTTCCAAATAGGAATACCCGACTTAAGACGTGGTGTTCGCGCTGTTGCACCGCGAACACCGTTTGCGTAACGAGCTGTAGTGACACCAGTTGAATCAGGGAACAATAAATCTGCTTCCTCACCGGGAATCAAGCGAAGCGCGAAACAAGCCGTATGCGAAGACACATAGAACTTGCCTGTTGTTGGATCAGCAACCGCAGGCGCGGTAATGTTTGCACCACCGGCACCACCTGGGCAGTTCATGGCGGCATATTTACCCATTGGATTATCCGCGTGAATTGGTGGATTAAATAATCCGCCCAATACGTAGTCATCTAGTACAGCAATTGCTTCAGCCCGCAGCTCAGGCGTGTAATCCACAAGATCATCAATGCTAAGACCTTGCATATCATAAGGCGCTGGCTTGGTTACGAAAGGCTGAGTCGGAGACAATACTTCGCCTGGGACAATAGACTGCTCTACTGGGCGATCAACGATTGGCCACAGTGGCTCGCCGGTGATGCGGTTAAATGCATAAGCCCATGACTGCTTAGTTGCTTGAATAACAGCTGGCACCGTGCCACGACCAGGCATTTCTAAATCCATTAAAACAGGTGCTGTGGGGTTATCAAAGTTCCAGATTTCGTGCTTAACCATCTGGAAATGCCACTTACGCTCGCCAGTGCGAGTATCAAGTGCAATTAGCGACGCGCCGTAAAGATTGTCGCCCGGGCGGAAACCGCCGTAGTAATCAATAGTGGCGCTGTTAGTTGGAATATAAACTAGGTTGTTGGCTGGATCAGCAGAAAGCGGAGCCCACGAGGAAACGTCTCCTGTCCACTGCCAAGCATCATTTTCCCAAGTCTCATGACCGTATTCACCGGGCTTGGGAATAACATTGAACTTCCATTTGAAAGCGCCTGTGCGCGCGTCATAAGCCAAAATATCACCTGGCACGTTCTCGATACGAGCCTGGTGATAGCCCTGCTCTGCTGAGTTACCAACAACGATAGTATCGTTAACCACTAGCGGAGGCGCCGATGAAGTAATATAACCGGTCTCTACAGGGATACCTTCATAAGGGTCGTAAGGATGACCAAGATCAGCTAACAGATCAACAACTCCCGTTTGCGGGAAACCGTCAATAGGAACTGGCTTTCCGAAATCTTCTAATGGAATTCCTGTCTTGGCATCTAATGCAGTCAAGAAAAACCCAGGAGAAACGATGTAGACAACGCCGCGACCGTCAATCTTTGCAAAACCAACACCTTTCCCATAATCGCCACGCATTGAATATTCTGCACGGGGAGTGTCGGGTTCACGGTAAGTCCAAAGTGTGCTGCCTGTTTTTGCATCAATAGCAACAACGTAGCGCTTGTTGCCTGCAACGGTATAAAGAATGCCGTCAACCATGGTTGGTGTAGAACGACCGCTGACCGCTCCAAAACTGGCGCCATCCCATTGCCATGCCACGTCCAGTTCTTCGAAATTTTCGGCTGTAATTTCAGCAGCTGGCGAATACCGGGTATGAGCATGGTCATTACCTAGGGTTAACCACTCATCTGAACTTTGAGCACTCACCAAGGTGGGGGCCAACAAAAGCGTCAGAAAAAGCCTTCCTAGTATTGAAATCTTCATGGATTTCTCCTCTCTCTTTTTTATAATGCAAAATCAGTGCAATAAAATAATGAAAAAAAATAGTGTAACTGCGTCTGACCGGGGTATTTAAATCGAACACCGGATTGTGCACGAAACGGCTGCGCAAATCTGCTTCAAATTGTGTCAATTCGCCCAATTAATAAGGCATTGCATCAATTAACGAGCTCTAAAAGCTTAATTGCATGCCTTAGCTCTTGAATACTGTGAAGCAAAGGGATTATTTTGACTGACCAAGCATAGCCAGAGCGCACGACCTCGGCAGGCTTATGAACGCCGGCCAGGGTCTGAGACAAACCACTGCGCTGCCAATTTTATGGGCTTCTGAGGGCGAAAGTTGACATGGCGTGACCCGAGATCACTGAGACATACTGGATGCCCTCCACCATAAAAGTAACCGGCGCCATAACCACCTGACCGCCTAAGCTCACCTTCCACAACAGATCGCCATTAACTGCATCAATCACGTGAAAATAACCTTCCCGGCCACCGGTAAACAATAAATCACTGGCGGTGGTTAACATGCCACTGTCGCTCACATCAAACTGGTCATATTCCCAAACCGCTTTGCCTGTATTCGGATCCATCGCTTTTAAAGACGCATGCCCTACTTCGCTGGTCCAATTGTTAATCGGATTAGTTCTGCCAATTCCAATTGTTGGCGCCCCAGGGGAAGGAGCTAACACTGAAAAGCCGCCACCGAGAAAGGCTTTGCCTGGCTCGTACTCAGACTCTTCTGGGCGATAGATAGTGGCGTAGTCTTTCCAAGCACTGAAATAAAATAAGCCGGTGCGGGGGCTGAATGAAGGTGGATACCAATTCGTTCCGCCCTGATTGCCCGGATAGGTCGGCATCCCTTCAGGCTGCGGGGTTGGAATAGGCCGCCCCATCTCATCTAAGCCGCTCGACCAATTAACTCGAACGTAAGGCTCGCCCACCAAAAACTTACCGTTGGTTCTGTCTAGCACATAAAAATAACCGTTGCGATTTGCCCACATCATCACTTTGGTGGGAGTTCCTCGCCAATCGATATCGGCTAACACTGGAACCTGCACTGAATCGTAGTCGTACGCATCGTTAGGAGTAAACTGAAAATACCAATCAAGCTTTCCGGTATCAGCATCCAAGGCTATAACCGAGTCAGAGTACAAATTATCTCCTGGCCGCTGACCCGCGTTCCAATCTGGCCCAGGATTACCCACTCCCCAAAAGGTGAGATTGGTTTCTGGATCAAATGAGCCGGTAATCCATACTGGCGCTCCACCGTATTGCCAATCATCCCCTTCCCAGGAATCATGACCAGGCTCCCCAGGTCCGGGGATCGTGTAGGTCTTCCAAACTTCCTCTCCAGTTGCTGCATCATAAGCGGCAACATAGCCTCGAATCCCATACTCGCCGCCGCCGACCCCAACAATGACTTTGTCTTTGACCACCAGTGGCGCCATCGTTACCGAATAGGCACGACTAACATCGCCTACTTCGGCATCCCAAAGTACCTCTCCGCTAATCCTATCGAGAGCGACCAAACGGGCATCAAGGGTTCCCATAAACACACGATCATCTAAAACCGCTACACCACGATTATTGGCTCCGCAGCAAACCCGCGAGCGCTCATCAGGAGTATGTTTATATTTCCAAAACACCCGCCCGGTGATCGCATCCAATGCGATCACACTGTTGGGCCGCTCGGTGACATACATAACCCCATCAACAACAATAGGATTGGATTGCCACGCGCCAAACACCTGATTCTGCAGCACCCATTTCAATTCAAGCTCATCAACATTCTCAGCCGATATCTGATCAAGCTCACTGTATCGCTGACTAGAGTATCCACCGTTATAGGTTAGCCAATTCTCTGGCTCATCTGCCGCATTTAAAACCCGCTCAAATGGTACTTGAGCTACAGCCAATGCCGGGTAAAAAATAGTCCCTAACAAGAAATTATAAAAAACAGTTTTTGCCTTTAACATTATTTTTTACCTCGCAGCGTTAGCAAGTAACCGATCACATCGGCAACTTCCTCACTTGATAAGTTTGTTGGCCCTTTGCTAGGTTCCATACTTATTTCATAACTGACTAAATCAGTCTTCACAAATGAGCGAAGCCTATTTTGTGAATCCACCATTTGCACGGTGTAGGTATCCTCGTTTAACCTGCGCCCGGCAACCGTTTCTTCGTTTCGCGTAACCAGCCGTACCGGTCTGTTTATTGGGAGTATGGCCGAAGCCGGATCCAATAAGTTTCGCTGCAATGATGCCGGCGTTCTTAGCGACCCAATTGAGGTTAAATCTGGCGCGGTGTAAGGACCAGAGCCATTGACTCGATGGCACTCTGCACATTCGCCCTTACCCTCAAATAGCGCCCTACCTCGCTCTGGATCGCCGATTTTTATCGCGACGCCTTCTGGGTCAAAGCCCGCTCTTATGTAAGCTATAACGCCGCTTAGCTCTTCAATACTTAAACTAAACGCAGGCATCCTGCCGGCGGCAGCGCCACCTGCAATTACGTCCCGTAGGTCAGCATCTGATGAGGCATTGCGAAACTCACCTCGGCTTAAATTTATACCATCGACCAATCCGCCCTCAGGACCATGACAAAGAGCGCATTGCTGTGTGTAAACCCGCAGCCCTGCAGCAACCGCCTCGCTGGTATATTGATGGTCCGTATCATCTTGAGCTGAACTGTGAGCAGCCACAATCGAGACAAGCAGTGCGGTGATTGGTTTAAAAAGAGTGTTTAATTTCATTATTATTATTCTCGTTTGCGTCTAAACCTAAATCGACTTTTTAGTCGTTCATTTGTTCAACTTCTGAATTGGCGACTTGATTAAATTGATTGACGAATCGTCTGTACTAAAACCACCTTCAATCGCATCTACCGATCCGCGTGCGTCCCCTCCGAGGACTCTCTTTCTTGCACTCTTGCCCCACCTAAGATTCCGCCCAAAGCATAGTTTCCTTCGTGACAGGCATACTCATAAATTCTATCTTCGGGCCTCTGCTTCATCTGCATTTGGGCTGTCCAAGGCTCACGATAAACCGACGGGTCATCCATTGTAAAACTGTACACAATATCGTCTTCCCCGGTGCGCTGAAACCGCTCGGTGATGGTTATATTCTCGCTGGAGCCAAAGTGTGATTGCTGCGGATGCATATTTTTAGTGACGACGACTAACGTATCTTCTTCCCAGTGCCCTACCGAATCACCCATCCACTGCACCATATGCGGGGCTCGGTGCTGCGCATCCAAACGCACGATACGGGCGTCATGCATCATTTCAGCATAGATGAGAACATAGCCCGGGGATTGCACTATTTGGTAATTATTATTGTAGATCATCGGCATCATTGGCGGCCCCGCACTAGAATTAGATGTTCGAAAGTCCCAAAATAATAAGCAACGCTCACCTATAGTTTGTAATTCTGGCCCATCAAAAGGCTCCACACCCGGCATAGCCAGCCAACGTGATAACTGACTCGGCCTGCGCTCATTGATAGGCCGCCAGGGTATTTGTCCGTTACTGGGTTCAACAATCATCGACGTGCGATACTCGCCATCGATCAGCGTGATATTGCTTCCTCGCTCCAGCCAAAACGAGTTGTATGCACTAGCCACGTTGCCATCTGCAGGTGGCGCCCGATTGGCATCGCTGGGGGCCATAGACCTTTCCATCCCTGCTTTTACGCGGGTTTCTAAGGCGGCGGCCTCAGCGTTGGTGTAGCTGCGCTTATCCCCTAAATCAGTCGCCCGCTCCAATCTCGTTTGAGTAGCGTTACTCCATATACCCTCGATATCAGGCTGGCCGTCTGCTGTATAAGATAGAGTCCAATCAGCGGCAACACCCGAACTCGGGGCGGCTAGCGCCATTAAGGCTAGTAGCCATAATTTGCTAAGTGGCTTCGTTAAACGATTCTTAAAATCCGGCATATTTTGCTCCTGTCGGAAGCTTATAATTAATTTTCAATCAATATACCGTTTTAAGGCAGATGTTATAACCCATCTTTAAACCCTCACCACCGGCTGAAACAACAAGCCTGCACTCCTTACCGGTAAAAATACAGTTGAAAGGCTGGCCAGTGATCAGTGTGATCGCCAATCATTTTCCAGGCTAAAATCAGCATGGCATTCCCAGAAACATATCCAAGCCCTGACTCCGACGCATCGCATCAAGCGCACGGCTCACACTCTAAAAATGACGCTCTAGCACAAGAGCTTTCGGCAACCGTCAAAGCCGATTCGTTCGTGACTCGAATTCAGGCCAGCCCGCTGTCTCTAGGCTCCGTCATCTTTATCGTAGCGCTTTTCGCCATCTCTATTGGCGCCAAAACCTATGATGTACCGCCTCTTTTTGTGTAGGCGACATCTATTTTGGACGGGGAAATAACGATTTCTTTTCTAGCTAAAATTATACTGCGCTTCAGCGCACGCCAAGATCACCGTGGTTTTTCAACGATGGCTGGAATCTATTGCCCCACTCATATTCATCGGCAGCGTGGTCCCTATAGCAAACGCACAAGCCGTGCTCGGCAGGCTCCTATGAGTGTTCAGAGCATTACGTTTAGTATCTGCCGTGACTGAGTTACTCTTGCTCATTAATACGTCGCCTAACGCTATTTCGCGCATGCCGCTAGATCGTTTCGCTGATGTTTATTATTTGCTAGCTTCACGGTGCAACAGGCTCATTGGTTTTTAACGGCGTATATGAATGCCGTTGGGGTCACGTATCGATTGCCATGTTGACACTTTTTAGAGTCACCACTTTCGAAGACTGGACTAATCTGATGTATGAAACAATGGGAGCCAATCCATTGAGCTCACTTTTCATCTATCATTTGTTTTCCTTACCGCCTTTATATTTTTAACTGTAATGGTGGGCACCATTCTGGAAGCTATGACTGCCAAACACCATTCTAAATCAGAGGCCATCGCTCATAAGGAAAGACATTTTGTATCGGAGCCACTAAATAAAAAGGCAGCGCCAGTTGGTTACCGTACAATTACCGTTGGGAGGCAAAAATAAACTCCAGCATTTAAAACCGATCTTTAGAGTGCGGCTGTAAAATTCGTCCTGTATTATCTGTTACCGTCATTGACGTACTTCGATGACTTTATTAGCAAGGTTAAGCTTGCGAAGAGGTTGGAATGCTTGAGATCACTATTTACACTCGTCAATACTGCGGTTATTGCACGGCCGCGGTGCACTTACTTACTAGCAAGAATTATGAGTTTATTGAAATTGCCACCGATGGAGATTCTGTCACCCGAGCCGACATTCAAAAACGTTCCGGCCAAAGCACAGTTCCACAAATATTTATTGGTGAAATCTCTGTAGGTGGCTATATGGAGCTAGCTGAGGCAGTATCAACTGGCAAGTTTGATGAACTGCTGAGTTTCGCCCCACGATAACCGGCAGCGCCTACACTAACATCTAACTAAGGTTTGCCATGCTTCTTTATACCAGCTGCGATTTGTCTTTTGAGATAATTACCCCGACTCCATTCATCTTAATGCTACGGCCTAAAAGCAACTCAGAACAATGGATCAGCAGGGAACACTATGAAATCTCCCCGTCAGTTCCTGCGTTTGAATACACCGACAGATACGGGAATTTATGTCAGCGCTTAGTAGCGCCAGCCGGAGCATTTTCTATTCATACAGGAACAGAGGTTTCTGTAACTGATTCTTTGGATAAAGCGCCAGGTGCCCCTTTTGTAGAAGTTCAAAATCTACCCAATGCCGTGCTCGACTATCTGTTACCAAGTAGATTTTGCGAATCGGATAGATTCTGGCAGATGGCAACCGAAATCACTGCAGGCCAAGCTCTAGGCTATGATCAAGTTTTTGCCATAGAGCAATGGCTGGCGAATAGAATAAGTTATATTCCTGGCAGCAGTGATGTGCCCGTCTCTGCTATCGAGGTAAACCAACGACAAACCGGTGTTTGCCGAGATCTTTCTCATTTGGGTATCGCCCTGTGCCGAAGCCTCAGCATTCCAGCCCGTCTAGTCGTAGGCTATCGCTACAAGCTCGAACCTATGGATATGCACGCTTGGTTTGAAGCATACGTTGGAGACCGATGGTATACATTCGATGCAGTACAGTCAGCTAGCAAGGGTGGATATGTAGCGGTAGGGTTTGGAAGAGATGCCGCCGATGTAGCCATTTACAATCAATTTGGTCCCGCTGTTTATCCGCTTGAACAACGGGCTGATGTTAAACGGTTGCGCACGCCATAACGCAAAGTTCACACTGTAATTTTAGATTTAGTCATAGCTTGAAAAAAACCCACGGACTCTCTATATCACTCCTCAGAAGTTCAAGAGTTTCTTATATAAATTTATTCGATAGATTGGTGAAGCCAGCCAATATCGCCTGCCGCATAGAATTTTCCAGCACTACATTACTGGATTCACGAGTTGGAAATAGCTTAAAAATGAATTCCGAAACTTTCATTAATCTAAGCACTAAAATCAGGCTCATGAAATAAACATTAAAAACCAAGATTCACGGTCAATGTGAACATAGATGAGTTCTGATCGCCCAGTTTATTCTTTGCCCCAGTTTATAAATGAATGCAGTACGATTTAGTTTTTGGTTCTCAACGCGCCGAATATAAAATTAAAAGAAGTTTTAAACTGTAGAAATGCTATTCACGCCGCTACCTAAGCCAGCCAAAAATTAGGAACTAATTACAACTCGTAAAAGATTGTTCATAAATAAAAATCATCTGAGGCAATCTGAACGGTATCAACACACTCCTAATTATTAAACGGACGGTTAATAAGTAAAAAATTACAATAAATTACCTAGAGCGGTAAAAAGCGAAATATTCTAAGAGTATTTTTTGGCAGCAAGCAGAGTAAGTAATAGGAAAATTACTGCGTGCGATTATCTCTAAAATAAAAAATAACATTAAAGGAAAAAGTCAATGAAAATATCAAGAAGAATAACTACATTTTTTGCCATACTAGGCCTCAGTTTTAGCGGCCAAACATTTGCGCAGTCATTCGTAGGAATGGGATTTGATTTCGTCGTGACAAACCCTGCGGCAGTAGTTTCTGCACTTGACAAATACAATGCCTCGATTAACGCGCAAAACAGAGCAGGATACCCAGTATTAAATCGATACGTCGTTAATGGTGAAAACCCTGCTACTCACAATATAGTAACAATATTTCCTTCTTTGGAAGCATTAGATAATTTCAATGCAGTAAATGCCAATTCACAAGACTGGATTATATTTCAAGCAGAAATGGCTGCTGCCGCGACTCTCTCAGGAGAACTTTTTTACCAGGCCTCAGGAATCACCGTAGGCGATCAGTCTATCATTGCTTCGCCAAATTACGTGAGCCAATATATAATGATGGATATAACCGATCCAGAAAAGTATGTTGATGCCTGGATGGAACTCGCCGAAGAATACCAAAGCGAAAAGGTTTACACACAGTTGATAACGATCGTAGCGGATGGCGAGCGAGGAGCCACTCACAATCTGATGATTAGCGCTAGGAACATGGCCGATCTCATGAACGATCCTATAAATACAAGCCGAGGGTTCGCAAGGTTTAATTCTAAAGTGTCAGACATAAGAACGGTAATTTCGCGCAATATTGCCGCGCAAGTTAAAAGCTATGCTCCGGCTATGTAATATTTAAAAGCCTCGGTGGGAGGTGAAATGAGCAATTTCACCCCTGCCTCAGGTTTTAAAAATGTGATCATCAAAAACCAGTGTGGACATTAGGGGGATTTCTAGGCCGATAGACAGTAGATTTTCTGAGGCACAAACTGAACATCGAATTTACCAATAGCGTAGGTGTACCGCTCACCATTAGACGGGTCGACGTCGATTGACATCAGTCACGACCACACGTGTTCGATTTCATTGCTGATAAAAACAAAAGCCGAAAGTGTAACAAATACGCCGATCTTTTTTTTCATTGCTTGATCGTAAACCCGGTACAGTCGCATCGAAAACAACATAGGCAGCCTCAGCCTAGGAGTAGAATATTGAAAACTGGGGCCTTTAAAGTTGCATCCCCAGTCCAGAACGGCGGTTCAAAAA
This sequence comes from uncultured Gammaproteobacteria bacterium, assembly GCA_913031035.1. GTDB lineage: Bacteria > Pseudomonadota > Gammaproteobacteria > Pseudomonadales > Pseudohongiellaceae > UBA9145. The sequence continues at coordinate 23,255 of CAJWGN010000004.1, read as the reverse complement.
AATTAAAACTATTAGAAAGCTGGTAAAACCCATAACCAGCAGAACTTTAGAGGCCAAAAGGTACAAAAGCTTTAAATTTGGATGACTTTGTGGCGTAGGAAATAAACTAGCACTAACGAAGACCAATCCACTGTATTTATGGAAAATTCAACTAGGTCAAACGGTTATCAAAAAATATCACCATCATAAATAAAATACCGAGTCTCAGCCCAGAGAGTTAGTACCAATGAATGCAAAGACGCCAATTCTAAACATTTCCTAAGGTCTTCTTATCTCGGAGTCGCCAAGAACTGAGTGCCGCAAGTACGGTGGCAACCCCGCAAGTCCAAAATGACCAGCGTACATCTGCCGGATAGCTGAACAGCCAAAGATTAAGCGTTAATCGCAAACACCACCGCTAGAAAAAACTTAAGAAACAGGCCCAAACGTGGTGGGTTGTAACGATGAATTAACCAAGCAATCGACAGCATTTGCGCCGAAAGCAACAGTGTCAGCTCAGTGGCTATGACTTAGTTAATCATTTTCTAATTGGTTCAGCATGCCCCTACATAGCTATGACGGTCGGATGGATGCCCTCCCCTAGGACAAATCTTGAACCCACCGCCCCGACAACAGCCGTTTTCCTGCTTAGATTTAATCCCGCACGCAGTCTCATCATGGGCTCTATGCCCGTGCAATGCCCAGCCATTAGGTTTTTTACACCAATTTCCAATAGCTTTGCCGCCGTCCAATCTAAAGTCTCGTCATCGGCTGCGAATAAATGCAAGCCACCCATCAAGGCATACACAGGCCCATCATGAATAGTGTCTTGAATATGGTCCAAAGCATTCACCACACCAGAATGGCCACAGCCAAGCAGGACAATTGGTCCCTCAGCTGTTCTTATAACCAACGCCTGACTCTCGGGAACGAAGTCTCGAACCCAATCGCCTTCAAAGTCGACTTTTAAAGCAGCAGAGTAGTTTTGCTCTGGGTGCCGGCGCTCTACCGGACCGGAAACCCACACCGCCGGATAAATTTCTGTAGCCTGGCTATGCACTAAAAACTCTACACCCTGCCCGTCAAAGGTTTCCCGCAGGGCAAGCATCTGATTCATTTCGGCATCATCACCACTGGCTCGCTGGCGAGACGAGAAAAAGCCTGAAGCAACATGAACACGCTGAATAGCTTGTGGGTTTTTGCCGCGTATATTTTCTATTAGCGGCAATAAGCCGGTGGTGTGGTCAAAGTGAAAATGACTCAATACCACGTCCGTCACGCAGGATAAGTCAACATTTAGAACCGCTGCATTTCGAATCACCGTATCCGGATAGCGCCCTGCGTCGAATAAGATACAGTTGCCGTCAACTTCAACTAGAGCTGACAACCCCCATTCTCCGATAGCAGCCCCATTGGCTAAATTTGTCGATAAAACGGTCACGCTAACATCTCCAGCCACAGCCCTTTGAGCAAACACGTTGGCCGAAAAGAATGAAGCCGCGATTACGCTAACGAGAAAAACAAGATGATGAATGCGAGCTGGGACTGATTTCATAGTGAAATTCCAACAAAAGAATAATGAGTTCAAACTAAATATAACGTCGTTTGCACTGAATTACCGCTTTCTTTTACCCAGAGTCAGCATATTTGCGGGGCATGCATGCCGGTGGTTTTCAACGTACGCTCACTTAGGCTTCAGACACGCATCGCTGAAACCCCTATCACTGACTTAACCTTTGCAGGGCTTGACCCCCTCGCCCTTTTATTCTAATTGACCTCCTGTGAAGCGGGCTTTATCTTTAAGCAGCTTAAAACCATTGCTCTGCTTTTCTTACTGCAACTAAACTAAGGTGTACTCATGAAACCGTTTGGCTCTCTTCTCTCATCGCTGATGCCAGCTTCTTTTTTAGCGCTGTTCGCCACTATAGCAACAGCACAAGAAAGCACTGAGCAGTCACAGCTCAGTCTAGAGCGACTATTTAACTCAGAAGAATTTGATCTTGAGAGTTTTGGCCCCGCACGGTGGCTGAGCGATGGCAGCGGCTATACCTTGCTGGAAGATTCAAACGCAGTTCAAGATAGAAAAGACATCGTTCGGTACGACCCAAAGACTAACGATCGTGAAATTTTAGTCACTGCATCCCAACTGCAGCCAGCAATGAGCGATGAGACCCTAAAGATTGAAAACTACAGCTGGTCCGCCGATGGCAGCAAAGTGCTGATCTATACAAATTCTCAACGGGTATGGCGTACGAATTCTCGAGGCGACTATTGGGTGCTCGATTTAGTCAGCGGCGCGCTGTCTCAGATAGGTAGTGACTTTCCAGCATCGAGTTTAATGTTTGCCACCTTCTCACCTGATGACACCCGTATCGCCTATGTTCAGTTAAACAATATCTACGTAGAAGACCTCTCCTCAAGCAAGGTGACACAGATTACCAATGACGGTTCCACCAACCTCATCAATGGTACTTTCGACTGGGTTTACGAAGAAGAGTTTGGGCTGCGTAATGGATTTCGTTGGAGTCCGGACGGAAGTCGAATTGCCTACTGGCAATTAGACTCTGAAGGCGTGGAAGCCTTCACCCTAATTAATAATACAGACACTCTATACCCAAAGCTGAGTCAGTTTCCCTACCCTAAGGTTGGCGAGACTAACTCGTCTGCGCGACTCGGCGTGCTTGATGCTAAAGGCGGCCCCACCACCTGGATACAACTTGACGGTGACCCTCGCCAGCACTACCCCGTTTTCATGGAATGGGCGGAAAATTCCGATGAGCTGGTTATTCAACAGTTAAACAGACGGCAAAATATTAATAAATTAGAGCTAGCTAACGCATCCACCGGAAAAATTCAAAATATCCTCACCGACACAGATCAAGCTTGGCTAGATCCGGTAACTGATTTCCAGTGGTTCGACGAAGGGCGGTCTTTTCTGTGGGTAAGTGATAAAAATGGCTGGCGTCAGATTTTTCTTGTAAGTCGCGACGGCCGCAGCGAAACACTGCTAACTCCCGGAAGTTATGATGCTATCTCCATACTTCATGCCGATGCAGAAGATGGTTATGTGTATTTCATCGCCTCCCCTGATGATCCACAAAGACGTTATCTCTACCGCGCACCTCTCGATGGCAGCGGAGAGCTCGAGCGAATGACCCCTGCAGACCAACCGGGAGACCATCGCTACCTAGTGGCCAAAGACTCACGCTATGCGGTGCATTGGTATTCGACCCGCGACACGCCAACAACAATTGATCTGGTGAGCCTACCAGGCCATGAGCGCCTGCAGCTTTTCACTGACAACGGCCAAGTGCAAAAAACACTTGCTGCGCTGGATTATGGAACTAGTGAGTTCTTTGAAGTCACCAGTGAAGAAGGAATCACTATGGAAGGCTTTCTGCGCTTGCCTCCGGATTTTGATCCCAGCAAAAAGTATCCCGTGATCTTTTATGTTTATGGCGAACCTGCAGGGCAAACTGCTAGGGATCAATGGAGCAGCAGAAACCTTTGGCATATCATGATGAGTCAAAAAGGCTATGTCACTGCCACCCTGGACAATCGCGGCCAACCAGCGCCCAAAGGCAGAGAATGGCGCAAGTCGATCTACCGAGAACTGGGCACAACCAATATGAAAGACCAGATGCTTGGCGCCAAGGCGCTGATGATACAGAAGCCTTATTTAGATACTCAGCGAGTAGGAATTTGGGGCCACTCCGGTGGCGGCACATCAACCCTACACCTCATGTTTCGCTATCCGGAAATGTATCATGTCGGCGTCTCCCAAGCCCCGGTGCCTGACATCACACTTTATGATTCAATTTATCAAGAGCGCTACTCAGGAGTCTTGCCCGAAGACGCCTTGCAATATGAAGAAACTAAAGCAATTAATCATGCCGAGGGTTTGGCAGGGAAACTCCTCTTAGTTCACGGCACAGGCGATGACAATGTTCACTACCAAGGAACAGAGCGACTCATTAACAAACTCGTCTCCCTGAACAAACAGTTTGATCTAATGGTCTACCCTAATCGCAATCATCGCATTAGCGGCAGTGCTGATGGAACAACCCTGCATCTTGGAACACTGAGAACAGAATATTTTTTAAAGCACTTACCCGCAGGGCCAAAATAATCGAGATAATTTAACGCGATCTTGCTTGAGGGGCACGCTTGGTTTCGCTCCATTCTTCGATCATGTCCTCGGCAATGTCGTGCAGTTTATCCAACACCCCGGGCTTGGCCGTGTTGACTGCAAGTTCGAGCCGATGACCATTTGGGTCGAAAAAATAAATGGATTTAAATATGGTGTGATCCACCGGGCCGAGCACATCGATTCCAGCGGTATCCAGACGTTTCTTGGCCGCGAGTAATGCGTCCATGTCCTCCACCTTGAATGCAATATGTTGAACCCAACTGGGGGTATTTGGATCTCTTCCCATGGCGGGAGAGTTTGGGATTTCAAAGAAAGCCAGTACGTTGCCATTACCTGCATCCATAAAAATATGCATGTAGGGATCTGGCTCGCCGGTGGACGGCACCTCATCTTCGGCAATCGCCAGCTGAAAATCCATGCCCATAATATCACGGTAAAAAGCAACGGTTTGCTTGGCATCCTTGCAGCGATAAGCCACATGATGAATACCTTGAAGGTTCATAGCGTTCTCCTAACTAGCCTGTTGAAGATTGACACCACCACGATTTAATTGATCACGCTCTATTGATTCAAACAGCGCTTTGAAATTTCCTTCGCCAAAACCCTCATCTTTTTTACGTTGAATAAATTCGAAAAAAACTGGGCCAATAAGAGCTCCGGAAAATATTTGCAGAAGCAAACGCGGATCGCCTTGATGAGTAGAGCCATCCAATAAAATACCTCTGCACTTTAGCGCATCGATTGGCTCACCATGATTTGGAAGGCGCTCTTCAAGCATTTCATAGTAGGTTTCTGGCGGCGCAGTCATAAACGGGATACCCAGCTTTTTCAGCTGATCCCAGCTTTCAAAGAGGTCGTCGGTGGAAAACGCAATATGCTGTATTCCCTCTCCGTTGTAGGCCATCAGAAATTCCTCTATTTGTCCGCCTTGGGTTGCCTCTTCGTTTAAGGGAATTCGAATTTTCCCATCCGGTGCAGCCATGGCCCGCGACAACAAGCCGGTGTATTCACCTTTGATATCAAAAAAGCGTACCTCTCTAAAATTGAAAATTTTCTCGTAAAAGCCTGTCCAGTAATCCATCCGCCCCCGGTACACATTATGGGTCAGATGATCGATTAGATTGAATCCACAGCCCTGCGGATGACGATCGACTCCTTCGATAAATACAAAGTCGATATCATAGATTGAATTGCCCTCGCTGTAGCGGTCGATAAGGTAAAGTGCCGCACCGCCAATCCCCTTTATTGCGGGAAGCCGTAACTCCATTGGGCCTGTTTCAATGTCCATAGGCTGGGCGCCTAACTCCAGTGCTCGCGAGTAAGCCTGTTGCGAATCCCTCACGCGAAACGCCATGCCGCAGGCAGACGGCCCATGCTCGTCACAGAAGTAACCGGCGTAGCAGTCACGCTCATAATTAATAATAAAGTTAATTTCACCTTGACGAAACAAAGAGACATCCTTAGAGCGGTGATTGGCAACATGGGTGAATCCAAGCATGACGAAGACAGGCTCAAGGATTCCTCGCTCCGGCGCAGAAAACTCCACAAATTCAAAGCCATCTAGGCCCATTGGGTTATTAATAGTATCCAGCATGTAACTCTCCGAGCGTCGAAATAAATTAGTTGCTAACGCAACTAACATTAGTTGCTATTGCAACTAATGTCAATCAAACTAGAGTCATGAACCAATCAAACAAGAAAAACCAGCCCGCCGAATCCAGTATTCTTAACCTAGAGCGCTACCTGCCATATAGACTTTCTATACTTTCTAACAAAGTCAGCAGCATGATCGCTCAAACCTACAGCGATAAGTTTGCGCTCTCAATTACCGAGTGGAGAATCATGGCGGTGTTAGGTGAGTATCCTGGCGTTTCAGCTGATGAAGTGTCTTTTAAAACCCAGATAGAAAAATCAATTCTTAGCAGAGCGATCACTAAATTGCTCAGTCGGCATCTAGTTGCCAGAGAGTTTAATCCCTCTGATAAGCGGCGCTCGATGTTGAACCTGACTGAGACAGGATTGTCTGTTTATGAGGAAATTGTGCCGGTAGCTTATAAAATGGAACAGGAGTTACTTGCTTGCTTTAATAAAGAGGAACAAGAGCTATTTAGTGTGCTGGTAGATCGACTTTATGACCATGCGGGAAAGTTAGCAGAGAATTAAGTGGTCAGTGTTCAATTACAAAATCCAAGGGGCACAAAAGAGGCCGTGCAGCTTATGAACCCCGCACTTTTTCTTCGTATACCCTTAGATAATCTAAACTTTTTTGAAAATGCTCGGATGCTTTCCAAAGCAAAAATACTGCTATTACTCCAAAAAGAGTACTCACCCACAATAATGACATGTGCACTTTGTTAGGGTCACCATAAACATAGTCAGTGAACCAAGCCACGGCAGTTGGCCCTAAGCCCAAACCAATCAAATTGATTACGAACAAATAAACTGCGGCCCCTTGGGCACGCATTCTAGCAGGCATCATTTGTTGAATAGCCGCCGGAGCAACACCGAACGGCATCGCTGCGGTGAACACCGCAGGACACAGCAGCAACAAAGCCCAGTTGGCATCAGGCATCAACGGATAAACAATACCAAAGGGAATATGCAGCATCGCAGCCAGCATACCCACTTTAATTTTTGAGTCCACTTGCCCTTTCTGCGACAATCTATCGGATAGCCAACCGCCAAAAATAATACCAGCAGTACCAAATACCATCACAATGCTGCCGTAATAAAGACCAGCTTCTTGGCGCGTCAACTCATGAATTCGAATCAGGTAAGAGGGAATCCAATAGGCCCCACCGTAGGAAATGAAAGAGCACAGAGCAAAGCCCACGTTGTGATAAAGGAACGTTTTTTGATTGGCGCGGATATAGTCCACGACCTGATCTAACGGGATTGATTTCTGCTGAGATTCACCGGCACCAATGCTAACGCGTCGGACTGGCTCTTTAACTGAGAGCATCACCAAGGTGAATAACAAGCCGGGAAAACCAACGGCAAAAAAAACATATTGCCAGGACTCTACCGCACCGATAATCGGTAGGCTCAGATTATCCATAGACTCGGCATAGCCAATGACCAAGCCGCCGAAGATGTTAGACAGCCCAGTACCAATATAAATACCGGCGGAATAAATGCTGATGGCAATCGCCATTCTTTCCGGCCGAAACATATCTGAAATCATCGAATAGGCAGAAGGCGATAAGGTGGCTTCGCCAACCCCCACACCCATACGGAAAAGCGCGAATGACAAGAAACGATTTGCTGTGCCACATAGCATGGTAAATAAGCTCCATGTGGCCAAGCCTGCCGATATGATTACTTTTCGATTTTTGCTGTCTGCCATACGCGCAATAGGAATGCCAAACAAAGTATAAAACAGCGCAAATGCAAAGCCTCCCAGATAACTAATTTGGGTGTCAGAAATATCTAGATCTGCTTTGATCGGGTCTACTAACAAGGCTAGTATCTGCCTATCCATGAAGGAAAATACATAGACGATCATTAGGATGCCAACCACGTACCAGCTATAGGCCTCGCGGGGATAGGGGGAAATAGCACTCTCATCGGCGCTGGCCTGAGCTGTGCTTTCTGAGCGATCAGGTGCCGTCATTTACATCACCTCTTATTGATCCTCCCCTCGCACTGACCTAGGATCTCAGCACCTAAGGGTAGCCACCCCATGCCTCGTGAAAAATTTTCTCACTGTGCCGAGCAACCGCGTTTTACCTAGGACTACAAGCTAAGTGATCGCTTAGTCTTTGCCACCAGATTGGTCTATTACTTTCCACCGAACCGCACCGAAAAACATCTCATCCCAGCTTTCATTCCCCCAGTCAACATTGCGTGCTGGATTTGGGTTCGCTGGATTTTGTGCTGAATTATCCCACGCCGCTACTGCCGTAATTTTTGTTCCTGCAGGCATGAATTTCGGCTCTTCGTAGGTGTAACTGAGCTGCCAATTGTAATTGTACTTTGCGACATTAATTAATTCCTCGCTAGTGCCATTTGGGTAGTCAGCATAGAAGCGCATCCGCTTACCGCGAAAGTGCATATGAGGAAGGAAACTGTGGATGTTGGAATCGTCCGTAATTGTGATCGTGGCCGACTGCTCGAATGCAGGATCATAAGCTGGGATGGTAGTCCAAGTGTTAGGGAACACACAGGCGCATTGTCCTGACATTCTCTCCTCAGGAACTTCACCCTCAGGGTAGAACCAGACACCTAACTGACTATTATCGACTGTTTCGCGGCCATTGGGTGTGTAGTGCATATTTAACGTTAGGACTGACCCTGCCTTAAGCAGACCGCCGGTATTGGGTGGCGCTAGGTCTGGCGTATCTCCTGGGATATAGGCTGTAATACTGGCCTTATCTGGGTGACCTCGCCCTAAGAATCGGCCAGCTTTTTTCCCGATTTCTTCAGGAAAGTCTAACCTGTTTACTGTGTGGTGAAGTACGGAACGATCACCCGCTATAATTTGGCTACCGCGCACCCAACGGTCGCTCTCCATGTCAAAGGCTACCTCAACATTGACAAAAACGCCGTTGCCTGTGGGAGGAACAGTAGTGGCCGGGATATCGAGAACCATGTCTGGCTCACCAAATGCCCACCTCGACTCAGGCCATACCAGTGAGGATAGCGGATCAGCATCTCCATCTTTAATTGCACCGGCTTCAACCCAGGCAATAATGTTGCGTACGTCTTGGTTATCCACGAGACGATCATTAATAAATTCGCCAATGTGACCATCAATCTGCCCAGGGGGCATACGACGAGTCATCAACACTTCACGAATCATGGGTGACCAACCTTGAACCATGGCGTGGCTGTCCATGGCAAAGGGCGCAACTCCGCCCTCTCGGTGGCAAGAGGCACATTGTTCTGCTAAGACCGGTGCAATGTCAGCTGTGTATGAGGGGGCTTCGGTGGTTACGTAAGATACAGCGGTTCCCACTGAAGGCACTTCTGCAGCGATTACATCATTTCCGGCGAGGATATCTTTAATCGCTGATTCAACCCCAGCGATCGCACCGCGATACTCAACAGTGAAAGATTTTGGATCGAACAATAAAACCTCACCAATATGAGCGATGCCCAATGCCTCAGAAATAAGTCTGGTATCGTCCATAAGGACCGGCGTGTCCACGCCATATTGAACCACCTGAGCCTGAACTGCCTCACGGTCACCTTTACCTAGAGGGTTAATCATCATGAATTCGATGCCTTGGCTATCGTACTCAGCTTTCAGGCGCTCAAACGCCGGCATTGAAGCTGCAGCACTTTCATCACCGTTGGCCTGAACTAACAAAGCGATCGCTTGATGGTCATCGTACCAACTCATGCTGTGGTGGTAACCGTCGTGGTCTAGCAGCGAAAAATCACCGACCCTTTCAGCGGAATTACTGATGGCTGGTACCAATAGAAGCGACAAAACAGATGTTTTTAGAAAGCTTATTGTTTTCATTACTCTCTCCTTACTAAAAAATAGTTGATTTGTGATACCAGAGGGCGCCGTCAGCCTTTGAATTGCTGGAAAGTCTATGGTTAAAACGCGACTTTCAACAACATCGCCTCATAACCATATAAATAAAAAGCATTTTGGTCAACGGTTTAAGTAACTGATCATCTTATTAAAATGTCACGCCACCTCACTTAGTAAGGATAATTTGAATGCTCGATTTTTTAAATTCCTTAAACCCGCCAAATACCTGCTCAAAATCGTCTTCATGCACATCGCTATTTACTAACGGCGAGTTTCCTTACTCTTTATTCGCGCTCTCTTGAATAGACGACAAACTATGGCCTAGGCCATCACGCACGCGCGGCAAATACCACCTAATCTTGCTGGCTCGCATAACAAATAGATCGACATTAATTTCGCTCAAAAAAAAAGCTGGCCTCAACAAGAGCCCAGCTTTTCGTTTCTTGCTGCTTCTTATCCTATTCGGGCTTCTTGAATACAAAGAAAAAGCGGTCTGTCATGTTAGCAATTTGGCCAACTTCTTTAGTTAGGTCATCAATTCTTATGGCCATTTCAAAATAGTAATCTTCTCCTTCATCATCATCCCATTGAAATTTAACAGATTCTCCTTTTTTTACATTTTTTTGAGTAGCAGTTTCTTCACTGCCATCCCAGAAAAAAGTAAACTTATTGTCTTTGAGATTAACATCGTCGCAAAACCATTCAGATAAGCCACTTGCTGTACTCAAACAGGTAAATAAAATAATAGGGGATGTATTTATAATATATTCGAATTCTGATTTTGTTTTGCTCATGTCGATGTGTATTCTTTACTTATTACGGCCAATATAGAAAAAATAAAATACAATGTTTATATAACAGAACAAATCCTCAAATTATTATTTAATAATAGAATTATTTATTGGGTACTAATTTTCTAAATTTATCTATATTTGTCGCCTTAATTGGCGCGGTAGCTCAGACGGTTAGAGCGCAGGATTCATAACCCTGAGGTCGGGGGTTCGATTCCCCCCCGCGCCACTTTAAATTATTTCTCAATTTTTATTACAATACTTTCAGGTCCAGGTTTTATTTAAATATTAAACGATTATTAAGCTTTTTTTAAAAAAAGTATAAATTTAGTTAATGAAAAAACCTCTATTGGTATTTAATCAAAATGGTATTTATTGTCCTATAGCTAAAATTTACATGGATGCTTGGAGACCGGTAGATAAGGTTATAATTTCCCATGCTCATGCAGACCATTCTAAAAATGGTCATAAACACTATTTAACCCATCCTAACAGTGTTCCTATTGTAAAACATAGATTAGGAAATATAAATATAGAAAGCAAAGAGTGGGGAGAGAAATTCACTATTAACGGAGTACAATTTTCCTTACATCCTGCAGGACATATCATTGGCTCTTCTCAAGTAAGAGTGGAATATAAAGGAGATGTTTGGGTATATAGTGGAGATTATAAAAGAGAAAATGATGGTATTTCAACACCTTTTGAACCTGTTAAGTGCAATACGTTTATAACCGAATGTACTTTCGGATTGCCTGCTTTTAATTGGGAAAAACAAGAGATCGTAATTAATGAGATTAATGATTTTTGGGAAGAATGTAAATCTAACCATCAAACAGCAGTAATATTTGCTTACAGTTTAGGAAAAGCACAACGTCTTATTGCCAATTTAAATCTTGATATTGGAAAAATATATACCCATGGAGCTGTAGAAAATTTAAATGAGGTAATAAGAAGCTATAAAAATTTGCCCAAAACTTACAGAGTTACTAGAGAAACTAAAAAAGAAGATCTGATTGGTAATTTGGTAATTGCACCACCTAGTACACATGGTTCTTCATGGCTTAAAAAAATGGTTCCTTATGTCACCTCATCATCGAGTGGTTGGATGACTTTTAGGGGAGCTAGAAGAAGAAGAGCTATAGACAGAGGATTTGTTCTCTCAGATCATGTAGATTGGAAAGATTTAATTCAAACTATTAAAGATACCGAAGCAAAAAATATTGTTTGTACTCACGGTTATAAGAATATTTTCTCCAAATATTTAAACGAGAATGGGTACAATTCTTTTATAGAAAACACACCTTTTGAAGAAGAAGAAATAACAGGAAATAATGTTTGATTTTGCAGACTTAGTTGAGCAGATTGACAAAACCAATAAAACCAATCTAAAAGTTGAAGCGTTAGAAAAGTTTTTTTCCAGTGCATCAGATGAAGATAAGGTTTGGGCTATTGCTTTATTTTCTTCTAAAAGACCTAAAAGATCAGTTAAAACATCCGATTTAAGGGTTTATGCAGCAGAAATAGCCGAAATACCATTATGGCTTTTTGAAGAAAGTTATCATATTGTTGGCGACCTAGCAGAAACTATTGCACTTTTAGTTCCAGAATCTAAACAAAGCATTGAACCTCCAACTTTAACACAACTAATTGGAGAGATAAAAGATTTGAAAAAATTAGATGAAGTAAAGCAAAAGGCCTATTTAACAAATCGATGGAGTCATTTAAATTATTATTCAAAATTTGTCTTTAATAAACTTATTACAGGTGGTTTTCGTATTGGTGTTAGTCAAAAGTTAATGACAAAATCTATAGCCAATGTTACTGGAATAGACCAAGATACAATAGCTTATCAAATCATGGGTGACTGGGATCCGGAAGAAACTACTTACAACCAATTAATTTTATCACCAAGTAAAGAAGATTTCATTTACAAACCTTATCCTTTTTATTTAGCAAATCCTTTAGATCAAGATTTGAGAAAATTAGGCTCCTGTTCAGAGTGGGTTTATGAAAATAAGTGGGATGGGATAAGAGCTCAATTAATAAAAAGAAACAACGAAATAATGATTTGGTCTAGAGGAGAAGAGCTAATTAGCAAACAATTCCCTGAACTTATAGAAATGGGAAAATTTTTAAGTAATGGCACTGTTATCGATGGTGAAATACTTCCATTTAAGAATGGTAAAATAGGCTCTTTTAATGATTTACAGAAAAGATTGGGGCGTAAAAATGTTGGAAAAACTACTCTTGAAAATAACCCTGTAATTTTAAAAGCTTACGATTTATTAGAATCTAATGATTTAGATATAAGAAATCTGAAATATATAGACAGAAGAAAACCTCTAAAAAAACTAGTATTGTTTCTTAATAATGAAAAGCTTCAACTTTCTGAATATTATATTTTTAATAATTGGAATGATGTAGAAGAAGCTCACAGTCAATCTAGGATTAATAAAAGCGAGGGATTGATGATTAAAAATATAAATGCATTTTACAAAGTTGGTAGAAAAAAAGGAGATTGGTGGAAGTGGAAGGTAGACCCATTAACAATTGATGCTGTTTTAACATATGCTATGAGGGGACATGGTAGGAGAGCCAATTTATTTACAGACTACACTTTTGCCCTTTGGAAAACAAATGATAATGGCGATAGAGAATTAGTAACTTTTGCCAAAGCTTATTCTGGTTTAACAGATAAAGAGTTTAAAAAAGTAGATTCTTTTATAAAGAAAAATACTTTGGAAAGATTTGGACCAGTAAGAAGTGTCCAACCTAAATTAGTATTTGAAATAGCTTTTGAAGGAATTGCAAATTCCTCAAGACATAAATCTGGTGTTGCTGTAAGATTTCCTAGAATTTTAAGGTGGAGACAAGACAAAACAATAAAAGATGCCAATTCTATCAATGATTTAAAAAGTCTAATTCATGAGTGATTACACGAATTTCAATAATTGGATTTTAAAATGGATGGATTCTAAGGATTGGAAACCACAAAAGTTTCAGTCTGAAGCATGGAAGGAAGTATTGAAAGGACAGTCAGGGTTAATTAATGCACCTACAGGATCTGGAAAAACACTTTCATTAATACCAGCAATTGTTTGGCCTACTTTAGACAATTCTAAAAAAACCAATCATTTAATTTGTTTATGGATTACTCCACTTAGGTCGTTATCACAACAAATTAAAATTTCAATTGAAGAGTTTTTACATGAAAATAATTTAAATCTTACTATAGGAGTGAGAAACGGTGATACTTCAACTAAAGAAAGAAATAAGCAGCGTAATAAACTTCCCAATATTTTAGTAACCACACCAGAGAGTTTACAGCTAATAATTTCGTCAAAGGATTGGAAGAAAAAATTTTCATTTCTCAAAACAGTGGTAGTAGATGAGTGGCATGAATTAATAGGTTCTAAAAGAGGAGTTCAAGTAGAATTATGCTTAGCAGCAATAAGGTATTTTAACTCAAGCACCTCAATTTGGGGAATATCTGCTACTATTGGAAATATTGAGCAAGCAAAAGATGTTTTATTGGGGAATATTGAAAACAAAAATAATGGCGTATTAATTAAATCCAACATTAAGAAAAAAATACTGGTTAAATCTATTGCTCCAAAAGAAATAAAGCATATGCCTTGGAGAGGACATTTAGGAATTAATCTTACTCCGCAATTAATACCAATCATAAAAAAAAGTAAATCAACATTAATATTTACCAATACTAGATCTCAATGTGAATTATGGTACCAGAAACTTCTTGAGAAAATGCCTGAGCTGGCTGGAGACATGGCCATGCATCATGGAAGTATCGATAGAAATATTAGACTATGGGTAGAAAATGCTGTTAGAAATGAAAAAATAAAAGTAGTAGTTTGTACTTCAAGTCTAGACTTAGGAGTAGATTTTCACCCGGTAGAGTCAATTATTCAAATAGGAGGACCGAAAGGAGTTGCAAGATTTATTCAAAGAGCTGGAAGGAGTGGGCATAGACCTAATGAAGTTAGTAAAATATATTTTTTACCAACTCATGCGATTGAATTAATTGAGTCTGCTGCATTAAATAAAGCAGTTAAAAAAGATTTTGTTGAGCAGAGAAATCCTTATTTGTTAAGTTTTGATGTTCTCATTCAGTTTTTAGTTTCTTTAGCAGTTTCAGATGGATTCTATCCAAAGCAGACCCTGAATTATATTAAAAAAACTTATGCTTTTTCAATGATAAATAATGAAGAATGGGAGTGGGTTTTAAGAAATATTACTATTGGATCACAAAGTTTACAAGCATACGATGAATACAAAAGAGTAGATATTTTAGAAAATGGTCTTTTTAAGGTTACTAGTAGGAAAACTGCTATGCGACACAGGGTTCAAATTGGAACTATAGTTAGTGATGCGCTTTTACAGTTAAAATCTATTAATGGAAGAAGACTTGGTAAAATAGAGGAGTGGTTTGTTTCAAAATTAAGTAAAGGCGAAGTTTTTTTATTCGGAGGACAATACTATAAAATTTTTCAAATGAAAAATATGGAAGTAATTGTCAAGAAATCTAAAGCTAAAAAAGGAAAGATTGTAAGTTGGATGGGAGGAAGAATGAGTTTTAGCTCTTATATGAGTGAATTACTAAGAGCAGAATTATATGACTTAAATAAATCCTTAGTGTCTGATCCAGAAAACCCATTAAATTACCTTACAAAAAAACAACTTGAATTTTCAGCTATTCCAAATCCTGATGAATTTCTAATTGAATCTTTTAAAACTAAAGATGGCTTTCATACTATTTTTTACCCGTTTGAGGGTAGGTTTATTCATGAAGCATTAAGTCACTTAATTGCCTATAGAGTAAGCTTATTAAAACCAATAACATTTTCTTTGGCTTATAATGATTATGGATTTGAACTGTTAAGCGATGAGTTTTTAGATGTGCAAGATATTATAGATAACAATTTATGGGACGATTCTCATTTGTATCAAGACCTTAACGATAGTATTAATACTTCAGAAATGGCAAGAAGGAAATTTAGAGATATAGCAGTTATTTCTGGTTTGGTTTTTACTGGGATGCCAAATAAAAGAAAAGGAAACAAAGATTTACAATCTGGAAGTCAATTACTTTTTGATGTTTTTAGAGATTATGAACCAGATAATTTACTTTACAAGCAATCTATTAATGAAACTTTTGAATATCAGTTAGAAGAGGGTAGGCTAAGATCCGCTTTAAAAAGGATTAACAGACAAAAACTAATATGGAAAAAAATCCCTTATCCATCTCCATTTTCATTTCCTATAATTACAGATAGAATGAGAGAGAATTTAAGTAGTGAAAAATTTGAAGATCGTGTTAAAAAAATGTTGGAAGAATACAAATGAAAAGTGTAAAGAAAATAATCCACAATCAAACGCTTACTTTTGACTATAGAAAAGTTGTTTTTTGGAAAGAAACCTCTTCTCTAATTTTAAGTGATGTACACATAGGTAAAATAACTCATTTTAGAAAAAACGGTATATCTCTACCGTCCTTTCCAGCTTTAAATAATTTAAATATTTTAAAATCTGCTATTGAGGATTATCATCCTAAACAAGTAGTTTTTTTAGGGGACTTGTTTCACTCGGATTATAATTTAGAATGGGAAGAATGGTTGTTGTTTTTTAAATCCTCTAGACTTGCATTTAAATTAATAATTGGAAACCACGATTCAATAAATTTCAAAATTAAAAATTTAGATATTTTAAAGAATTGGAATAAGTCCCCATTTTACTTTTCCCATTATCCTTTTATAGAATCAAAAATATTTAATTTATGTGGCCATGTTCATCCTTCTTTTTTATTAAAAGGAAAAGGGAAACAACAAATTAAGCTTCCTTGTTTCTACATCACTAGAAAAAATATAATTTTCCCAGCATTTGGAGAATTTACAGGCACGCATAATATTCATTTGGAAAACAACGGAGATGAAATTATTTTAATTTCAAAAAATGGAATATTTCTATTAGACCAACTTAATTCTATTTAAAATTATTAAACGGCATCAACTCTTTCACGTGTAAATATCTAAAATTGAAATTTTTAAAACCTTTTTGATCGTTTTACGATAAAAACATTGAAGATTTTTAATTTAATTGTGAAATATTATTTCTTATGCAAACTATTCCATATAATATATAATAAATATTAAAATTTTATCAATTAAATTATGTGTTAGATATGTGAAATTATCATCAACATGCAGTTAATTTAGAGTGAGCATATTGTTAAAAATATCTAAAAGTGTAACATTTTACATTTAAATAAGTTAAATTACATTAATAATAGTAATGATAAATTATTTTAAAACATATAAATTAATCCCAAATCTTAGATTTATAAGACTTATGTTCTTATCATTTCTATTTATATTCTTATCTAATTATTTGTCTAATATTTATACTTCTTATTTAGATAGTAATTTCAATACATGTGAATTTGTAAAAGATTTTGAACATGATAGTAGCGAAGAGCCTGAGGATAACGAGAGGGAAACCGAGACGGAAGACTCAGATGAATTTTATTTTATTTCCTACTCAAACCCAAACTTTGATACACATTTTAAAAATCTACACAATCCTTGTATTTTATTTGAGACTTCTAACTGTAAAGAAGTAGATATTCCTCCACCTATTTGCTGATCTAATCGATAATTCTACCCTTTCGTTTAATTAGTAATTCGTTGGTTTTCCAACTAAAATATATTTTATCATGTTTAACAGTAATAAATTAACTTTTTCAAGTTTTAAAAATGACTTTACTGCATCTATCGTAGTATGGTTGGTGGCTTTACCTTTGTGTTTAGGGATTGCTCAAGGTTCCGAAGCAGATCCTTTTGCAGGTATTATTTCAGGAGTTATCGGAGGTTTAGTAGTCACTCTTTTTAGTGGCTCTCGTTTTGGAGTTAGTGGACCCGCTGCTGGATTAATAACAATTGTTGTTGCAGCTATTGGTGAATTAGGTTTTGAAGCATTTCTATTAGCTGTCGTTCTTTCTGGTGCGATTCAATTTTTATTTGGTCTTTTCCGATTAGGTGTGGTAGGTTATTTTATACCCACATCTGTAATTCACGGAATGTTGGCTGCTATTGGAGTAACTTTAATTCTAAAGCAAATACCTCATGCTTTTGGAGTAGATTCAGATCCCGAAGGCGATATGTCTTTTATAGAGCCAGATGGAGGAAATACTGTAACTAGTATTTTTGAGAGTATTTCTAATATAGAAATTGGTGCATTTATTATTTTTTTATTATCAATAATAATTCTTCTTTTTTGGGAACTTCCTATAATAAGAAAAAATAAAACTCTTAGATTTTTTCCTATAGCGTTAGTTATTGTAGTTCTAGGAGCTGCTTTAAACGAGCTATTTAATTCTATTGGCGGAAATTTTGGGGAATTAGCTTACCTAGCCCCAACTCACTTAGTTAATCTTCCTGATGGTCTTTCAACAGGAGATTATAAAAATCTATTAGTTTTTCCTGACTTCACTGCTTTTAACAATCCTGATGTATACATATATGCCATCACTATAGCATTGGTAGGAAGTATTGAAACTCTTTTAAGTCTAGAAGCTACAGATAAGTTGGATCCAGATAAAAATATTTCCCCTACTAATAAGGAATTAAAAGCTCAAGGAATTGGGAATTTAATTTCGGGTTTAATAGGTGGATTACCAATAACAATGGTTATTGTTAGAAGTTCAGCCAATATAAATGCAAATGCGAAAACACAATTATCTGCTATTTTACATGGTATCTTACTATTGTTGAGTGTATTTGTTTTACCTTCTTTATTAGAGAAAATTCCTCTAGCATCTCTTGCAGCAATTCTAGTTGTACTAGGATTTAAGCTTGTTAAGATTAGAAATATTATAAAATACTTTAAAACAGACTGGGAAAACGGATTAGTAATAGTTGTGACTATTACAGCAGTATTACTTACTGATTTGCTTTCTGGTGTTGGAATTGGTTTTGTTTTATCTATGTTCTTTTTGTTGAGAAAGAATTATGAGTTGGCTTTTATTTCACATATTGATGAAAAAAATTCAGTTATATCATTTGCACAAATTGTTTCCTTCCTAAATAAAGGTGCTCTTATGCAAACTTTGCAAGATATTCCTAACGGAAGTAAAGTTAAAATAAGTGCTAAAAAATGCCATACAATGAGTAATGAAATTCAGGAAGTAATCAAAGATTTTAGAGATATTTCAAGTAAAAGAAATAACATAGAATTAGAACTAATTGGATTTGAAAAGTTTTTATCCACTAAAGAAAACAAGTCAAATAAAAGATTCTTTTTAAATGCTACATCTATTATAATTTTAAAAAGGTATCAAGATGAAATTAAATCTTCATCAAGTGAAGATGTTCTTTCTCTTTATAATCAAATGCTAAAAGATATTTTCTTTGTAAATAATCTATTTTATGATGATTATAAATCTTACAGAAATTCTTTTTACTATAAAGGCTCAATACTCACAAAAAACACCAACCAATTGAAAAAAGAATTTAGCAAATTTCATAAAACAATTATTGATAGTACTATTAGTAACGATGAGTTATATCAAGAATGGATTTCTTTAAGTAATGATGATCAAATACAAAATCTAATATCTTTAAATAACGATCAAATAATTCATTTTAATAATGAAAATAAGTTAGACAAAGATTATTTTAAATTTTGGGGAATAATTTATAAAAGTGTTAGTGAAATTTCTGATTTCAGCAATAAAGAATTTAATAATTAAAATACGATTGATTTAGGTATTATCCCTGTAGTCACCTCATTCTTTAAATTTCCGATGCTATCGATTATTAGTAAAGATCCATTTTGAACATAATCTTTAGCATCTGTTATATATAAATCTTTGTTATACGGATCAATTGATAAGTTATAGAACGTATTACCTGTGTTTTCCCATATGATTTCTTGCAATGTATCTTCTATAGAAGGTATCTTGTATACATGTTTGTTTATAAAAAACACCTCGTTTTTGAATATATTCATTGAGGATGGATAACTCTGGTTGCTTTCTAAATTAAAATTTTTAATAATTTGTAAACTCTGCGTTTTAATTATTGAAATGCTAGGATTTTCATTATTAGAAACTGAACCCTGACAGAGCACCCATAAGTCTCCTTTTAAATCTTCTTTAATAGATACTGGATTTTGTCCTACACTTATGCTGTCTAAAATAGAATCGTCTTCGGAATTAATAACATAAATCTGGTCATTAGTTACATTACATGCATATACCTTCCCATTTTGCATTAAAATATCTTCACACCATCCGTTAACAGCAATTTCACTAGTTGTATTCTGGTAAGCGTTGTAAATGTAAATACTGTTTGAATATAAATCGGTTATGTAATATTTGGAGTTATTTACTTTAATTATTTTTCTAGGCGATAATAGATTATCTATTTCATATTCATAAAGAAATGTTTCGTCATTGATTACTACTATTTTACTTGAGTTGTTTATCACTAAAAATAATTGATGATCTATATGAGAAATACTGTGAAGAACATCACCCAAAGGACTTTGATTTATATTTTGGTAAATATTAGTAGCTATTTCTTGAGTATTTTTGTTGTAGGAAGAAATGGAAGAATTACCGTACTGGAAATTTCCTTCATTTCCAATTAGAACTAACCCATTCCCATTAATACTTACGTTGGAAGAATTGTCTTCGGGGTTTAATTTTTCACAACTTGAGGATATAACTATAAAGAAGCCAAATATTAGTAGATTAATAGACCTTTTCATTTCAATAGTTTAAGGAAAATTTTCGAGTTATACTTTGATTTTCATTAGAAACATTTAAAATATAAATTCCATTTTTATAAGTACGAATATCTATGTTTTGAATTGCTCCAGGATTGTGAATTTTATTATTTTGTAAAATAACTTCTCCTGTTAAATCAAATATTTTTGTACTAATTAAAGTTGTTCTAATGGTGTTTAAATTAAACATAATAAAACCATTTATTATTCTGAAATCTTCTAAAAAACTAGAATAGTTTTCTACTTGAATATTCACAGGTGCTTGATAAATAACTCCCACAGCATCTAAATCAAAACCTGAAGAAGGAAAAGGAGTAGGAAAGGGATCATTAATTTTATTTAAATATTGATCGTAGTTACAATAACTAGAATCAATTGAACCAACCACATCAATAATTTTCACATGAGATATAGAATTAATATCAAGATTTGGTTCGTTTATTAGTTCTTCTAAGTCAAATGGAGTACCATAATTAGCTCTGTATTTACCAGCTAGATTATTAATGTGTATAGGGTTTACAGAGCCAAACGCATCAATTTGGATAGTATCCTGAGTTAAAGAAGTTGGTGGAAATCTAACAAATTCAGTTCCATTACTACTTACCTCCACAAATCCAAGTTCTAGAAAAGTATCGCTAAATGCATTTTCGAAAATGGCAAAATCCCATCCGGGACCATTCTCAATAAATCTGTCAAAACTTAAAATAGCTTCTCCACCATCTCCTAAACTTACAATTCCATTTCCAGGAGCTCCAATCGCCATTGAACTGTCTCCAGCACTTGCTAAAACAGATTGAGGGTTAGAAATATCCTCTTGTCCAATAACAACAGAACTTGCAGTTGCCCAATTAATAAAGATACTGCTATCCTTATGGATAGCAGTAGTTCCTTGAATTCCTGCAGAAGGAGCAAATTGAGCTATTACTGGAATTGTGAAAATTAACAGTAAATAAAATACTAAAGAAAGCTTATATCTTAAGTAATCTTTCATTAATTATACCATCTTTAGTTTGTATTTTCATTAAGTATTGTCCTTTTATAAAAGAAGAAATATCTATTTGTTTTGGATTTTTCAAATTATTAATTATTTCTTTCCCACATATGTCGAATATAGAAATAGAATATTCATCATTATTTTCTAGACTTTTTAAATTTATGAAATCCGAACATGGGTTTGGATATATTGAGAATTTATTTTCTGATATTTCAACTGTCGATAATGGGTAATTGCCTATGTTATCCATACAGAAAAAGTCTGGCGTGTTCATTCCAAATGCTCCAACATCACTGGATTCTAATTCAAAAACTACACTGTCTACATTATTAGATGGAATTTCAATATACTGCCAACCAAATCCAGGGTTAACATTTACAATATAATCCAAAGTACTGTCAGTATGTGTGAAATCTGCTAAATATAGCATTGAACTGTCAATTAGTGTTCCGTTTAAATATCCGTAAAAATATAATTTCAAATAATCCTGGTCAGCATTAGTGAATTTTTTAGCTAAACCATCTCCATCTCTCATGCTGTTTGCTGCATACGTATTGTTTGAGATGAAAGCGGTAAATTCTTGGGGAGAATCATAGGTGATGTAAGATTTACTTTTTCCAATTAC
Source organism: uncultured Gammaproteobacteria bacterium (assembly GCA_913031035.1). Taxonomy (GTDB): domain Bacteria; phylum Pseudomonadota; class Gammaproteobacteria; order Pseudomonadales; family Pseudohongiellaceae; genus UBA9145. The sequence goes on along the minus strand of CAJWGN010000004.1, from coordinate 1,427 downwards.
ATAATTTTCACTTCCCATATATCCACTCCCTGCTTTAGAACTGCTAAGATTAGTAAATCCTGATGTTACTGAATCAGTGGTGTTTGAATAAATCCATCCTGATTTCCAATAGCTCCAATTACTATTCCATATGTTGTTAAGAGTATTAGGACCGCTTGAAAATTCAGAAAAATAATCTGGGTTGTCTGGTGTTCCTGATAAATCTGAACCATCAAAGAATGAATCTGGACTTAAAGTTAAATTTTCAAAATCATAAATAGATGCTCCATGAATAATATTATCTAGAGCGAAAAATGCTGGTGTATTCATTCCAAAAGTACCATTATCCGAAGATGATAGAGAAAATTTTATAGAATCAATAAAACCTAATGTTGTTAAGTCTATATATTGCCAATCGTTTAAAATATAATCTTGAGTACTGTCTGTGTGAGTAAAATCAGCTAAAAAAAATTCCACAGAATCAACATCTGTTCCATTGTTAATAGATGTAACTGTAAGTTTATAATAATCTTGATCAGCGTTGGTGAACTTTTTTGCAAATTGATCTCCATCTCTCATACTGTTATGTGCATATGTGGTATTGGTTACATATATTCCAGAAATTTGATCGTTTGTAATAGATGTGTCAAGATGTAGATAAACGTTACTCATGCCAATTGCATAATTTGATGAATTATTAACGCCATGACCTGGTATTGAACTTGATAAATTTGAAAATCCTGATGTGATGCTGTCAGTATTGTTAGAATATATCCAGCCATCTGACCAATAGCTCCATTTGCTGTTCCAAGTGTTATTTAAAGTGACATCACCAACGGTAAAACTTGACGTATATTTACTTGCTAGAGAAAGTCCAGATAAGTCTGATCCATCCCAATAAGATTCTGGGCTTAATATTAGGTTTTCAAAATCTGCAACATTTTGTTGAGCATTAAGGTTTCCAAATGCTATTGAAAGAATGATAAGTAGATAATTTATTTTTTTCATTATTTATTTTTTATTTGTTTATTTTAAAATTGATTCCTATTTCGTGATTTATTAAGGGCATTGGTCTATTCATCACCACTTGATAGTTGGTATTATACAAGTTATTAATCTTGTAAAATATTTTTGCAGAGTTATTTTTCAATTTAATTTTGAAACTAAGAAATAGCCTACCTAAATTAAAGGAAGGAAGATAATTTTCGTTATCTCTTGATGTAAATACGTATCCTGTATAATTATGTAAATAGGTTATAGAAAAATCTTTGTAGGCGATTAGACTTTTAAAAACCAATTTATAATGAGGAGTATATATTAATTGTTTATCTAAGGAATTGTTGTTAGAGTCATATACATTGACATTGGTACTCATATTATAAGCAGTTTTTAGAGTAATCTCGTACGTTACCTTTTTGTTTTTAACAAGAAATTTAGAGCTTGTTTCT